>JAJZBH010000029.1 GCA_021799015.1 Pseudomonadota bacterium | reverse complement strand
GGAAGGCGCAGGCCGCAAGCTCCATCATCACGCCTTTGAGAACGCCCTGCATGTTCGGCAGGTCTAGTAAATTCAAGATGACGGGCTGGTCATGCCCGAGTAGCGCCCCGCTTGCGATCCGAAAAACCAGTGCGTACGCTATCTGGCCGGCTGCGCCGGTAACGGCAATGCGTATCGGGGATTTGGCCATGAGAACTCCTTCGGGAATGCGGCGTATGACGCGTATAACAAGAGGCATGCACTGATAAGCGGCGTGACTATCGCCGGCAGCCTCTTGTGGTCAAGCAGCGTTTACGCTCATGCTGCGAAACATGAAGACACCGCCTGCATTACCGGGACCGCCTGACCGGGCTTCGTTACGGGCCTACGCCTTGGCCTATCTGGCGCGGTTTGAGGCGAGCGAGGCGGGGCTGACGCGAGTCCTGCGGAGGCGGATTGAGCGCTGGGTGCGTGGTGCCGAACGCTCGGGATTGACCAGAGACGCGATCGCCGAATCAGTTCTCGTCGCACGGGAAGCAATCCCTGTGATTGTCGTCGCGTTGCGGAGCGCTGGATTGGTCAACGACGCCGATTTTGCTGCCAACCGGGCGCGTCGGCTCTTCCGATCGGGCAAGTCCCGCGGGGCGGTGCTAGCCAATCTCGAGGCGCACGGAATCGACGCGGAGGTGGCGAGGGAGGTAGCGCCAGAGCATGCAGACCGAAACTTGGCCGCTGCCTGCGTCGTTCTGCGACGCAGGCGGTTTCCGCCTTTCGGAACGGGCGATCGGCAACGGGCGCTGGCCTCACTGGCCCGGGCTGGGTTTAGTCGCAGGATTGCTGAGTCCGCCATGGCGATGGATGCGGACGCGGCAGAGGCGCTGATCGCGTCATTCCGCGATAACCTGTGATCGCGACACCAGCCTTGGATTGGACTCGACAGTTCTCTCTTCGTGCTTATGTGCGGCTACCTTGGCAAGCTTTTTTGGGAGGCGAGAACTCAGGACGGCGACGGGAAGTAAGGGCGCATTGAAGTAATGCGGCAGGTTTCAGCATTACTGGTCGGCAATTACCGGCGCGTCGCCTGTTGATGCGGGAGTAGAAAGCGATTGTTTCCCTTAATTTGACAGCAGGCTCTTGATCCCATAGGTGGTCCAGCATTGCCGGGAATGTGGACGGACCTACGGGGTCTGCGCCCGCCCGCTCGTCCTGTCAGGATGTGAGGGACTACCGGCACAAAATGTTTGCAAAGAATTAAGGAGACCGCTTTGACCAAGCGCACTGCGAGCAAGTACAAAGTTAACCGTCGCCTAGGGGTCAACCTGTGGGGGCGAGCAAAGTCACCGATTAACAAACGTGACTATGGTCCCGGCCAGCATGGCCAGCGCCGGAAAAAGCCATCGGATTACGGCGTTCAGTTGATGGCAAAACAAAAGCTTCGCGCTTACTATGGCAATATCAGCGAAAAGCAATTCTATCGCTACTACGAGGAGGCTGGTCGTCGTCGCGGTGATACCTCGGAGAACCTTATCGAACTCCTCGAACGGCGCCTTGACGCCGTGATCTATCGGCTGAAATTTGCCGTCACGCCGTTTGCGGCGCGGCAATTCGTAAGCCACGGGCACATCATCGTGAACGGTAAACGCGTGAACATTCCGTCCTATCAGGTGCGAGACGGTGACATTATTGAGGTTCGCGAAAAATCCAAACAGATTGCCGCTCTCCTCGATGCCTCGCAAAGCGCAGAACGTGACGTTCCGGAATATCTGGAGGTTGATCACCGAGCGATGAAGGGGAGGTATATCCGTGCCCCGAAGCTTGTTGACGTGCCCTATCCTGTGCAGATGGAGCCAAACTTGGTCGTCGAGTTTTACTCCCGCTAGGCATGGAGCCCGGCTACACCCGCTTTGTGGATGTGGCCGGCAACATTTTGATCAACGCCTTGGTGGGAATACTCGATTCCTGATCTCCTCGGCGTACGTTCCAATTGCGTCGGTGATCAGTCGCGCTCCATCAAGATAACGTTTGGCAAACGCGGGCACGTACTCGGCGTCGAGCCCCAGCACATCATGTAATACTAGGATTTGCGCATCGGTGTCCGGGCCAGCTCCGATACCGATGGTGGGAATAGGGGAACGTTTCGTGATTTCTGCGGCGAGTGGGCTAGGAATCGCCTCCATCAGCAGCATTCTGGCCCCCGCTGATATCAGTGCGTCTGCGTCCGCGATCAACTTGGCTGCCGCAGCTTCGGTAGTTCCCTGACGTTTGAAGCCGCCATACTGTCGAACATGCTGCGGGGTCAGGCCGATGTGCGCACAGATTGGAATCGCCCGGTCGGCAAGAAATGCCACCGTCTCGATCATTGGCGCACCACCCTCTAGCTTAATGATGTCTGCTCCTGCCTTCATCAGCGCCGCTGCGCTTGTAAACGCCTGTTGTGGGCCCGATTCGAAACTGCCGAAAGGCAAGTCGGCCATAATCAGACAAAGAGGAGCACCGCGAGCCACCATTTCGGTGTGGTAGATCATTTGGTCAAGGCTGACACGTAGCGTATCGCGTTCTCCTTGTACCGTCATGCCAAGTGAGTCGCCGATCAGAATGCCGTCGATTCCTGCAGACTGTGCAAGTCGTGCAAATGCAAAATCATAAGCTGTGATCCAGGCGCGCACTTCACTAGCGTGTTTGGCTCGATCCCACCCTGCAATCGACTTGCGAGACGTCCTGGTGTTGGGGTTGGTTTGCCCGGTCACGCGTCGTTCTCCTTGATCGGCAAGACTTGGTTGGTTTCTACATGGTGAAGGGTGCCCGACGCCACGTCGAAATAAAAGCCTAGAAGCCGCAACTTACCTGCTTCGTGGGCCGATTTTACCCATGGAAACGACTCGAGATTTTCCAATGAAACTCGAACGTTCTCAATTTCGCAGCACCGCAGTGCTGCATCACGATCGTGCGGGTAGGCAGCAAGTGCCCGACGGCGAGCAGGTTCGGCAATTTGCACCCATGGGGCGACGAAGTCCCTGGCATTTGTCGGCGCACCGTGCATCAGGGCAGCTACACCGCCGCAGGAACTGTGGCCGAAAACCGCAATTCGTTTAACCTCCAGAACCCGAACCGCAAATTCGATTGCAGCGGAGGTTCCGTGAAATGCTCCATCGGGCATATACGGTGGAACAAGGTTGGCGATGTTGCGGAGCGAAAAGATCTCGCCCGGCGAGCCGTCAATGATCATCTCGGGAGCAACCCGGGAGTCACTGCACGCGATGGCAAGAGTATGGGGCTGCTGACCGTTTCGGGCCAGGTTTTCCAAATTGTGGCGTTCGACAAGCCATCGGTTTGCACGGAACCGACGATAACCTCTGATCAGCTCTTCCATACGACAAGCTTCCGATTATCCGCTGTTTTTGGTATACGATATTTGGTATTATCTCGCAATCATTGTTACCCCGAGATTGCCTCAACGCATCGGTGAATCAGCCGGATCTAATTATGTACGGAATTATGAGTACGAAAAGCAGATGGTTGGTGGTTCGGATAATTATTTGCTCCATTTTCAAAGGGCGAGCAGGTTGGCCAAGAAAAAGTAAGGCGATCACCGAACAACGGCGTCAGATATCAACGGCTTCGCATACGAAGCCACCGAGATTAGGAGTGTTCTCGGGCAGCTTAGCTCTTTTAGCTTGCCGTTTGAAGAACAGGTCAGGCGGGGAGGGACGGGAGCTGGTTGAATCCCGCGCATCCCGTGCTACTGCGGCTGGACAGGACGGATTTTGGATAGTTTCTGAGATTGATGGTCTGGTTAAGATGCGGGAGATGAAGAGCCCTCTGCCGTGAGCCACAAAATAATTTCACTGGCGCGGTTGTCCGCGTGCGTGCCGATGCGTTCTTCTCGGTTCTGGTGTAGAAGTTACGTAGGCCGTTATAGGCCGTGCTCCGCGTATGACTGGCGGGGGCGCCCCGAGGACCTTGCACCTATTCGAGTGTGAGCCTTGGATGGGGAGGCATGGCGCATGGCGCGGGAGACCAGAACTACAACACGACCGTGCCTAAGTTAAAAACAATCCTTGTGGGTTCCATCGTCGTCGACTCACCCTTGCGGAAGCGTGGTGATACCATCCCCGATCGGGTTGACTGGCGGGCTCTACCGCGATTGTGTCGGCATGGCGTTTGTAACCTGCTGTGAGAATATGGGATGGAATGGGCCGATACGGCTATAATATTGGAATGTATCGGCTATGGCGAGAGCGATGTGCGAGCAATTGTATTCGCTGCACAAGAGGGCGCGTGGCATGGCTTGGTACGCGGTGGCGCAAGTCGGCGCCATTCTGCGGTGTGGCAGGTGGGTAATGTAGTTGCGGCGCGTTGGGTCGCGAGGTTGCCTGAACAGTTAGGTAGCTTGACAGGGGAATTGGTGCATCCTGCAGCCGCTCTGGCAATGGGGCACCGCTTGGCTCTGGCGGTGTTGCGCTCGGCCTGTGCGGTGGCGTCCGGCGCGTTGCCAGAGCGAGAACCTCATCCCGCGGCATTTGCGGGTCTTGCAGGACTACTCGGCAGTGTAACGCTGCAAGAAACTATTCTGCCTCGCTATGTCGAATATGAACTTGGCCTGCTACGCGAGCTTGGCTACGGCCTTGATTTTTCTTCATGCGCAGTCACGGGTTTGACCGAGGGCTTGGCCTACGTTTCGCCTCGGACAGGCAGGGCTGTGGCGGGCGCCGCGGCGGGCACGTGGGCGCCTAGGTTGCTGGCACTACCAAAGTTTCTTGTCACGACCGAAAAAGCAGATCTTGCGCAATGCCACGATGGGCTCTTACTCACTGGCCACTTTCTTGCTCGACATGTCTTCGGCACTCGTCACGCGCCGCTTCCCCCCGCACGAGTGGCCCTTTATGAACTGGTTGATCGATTGATGGAGGAGAAGGATCATGCTGGATGACTGGATGGGCGTGGTCTACGACACTCCGCTCGCAGACGCGTTATCAGAACGGTACCTATCGTACGCTCTCTCAACCATTATGTCCCGTTCGTTGCCGGACGTACGAGACGGATTAAAGCCGGTGCACCGTCGCTTAATTCACGCGATGCGGCAATTGAAGCTGGATCCAGGAGCGGGGTTCAAAAAATGCGCACGGGTGGTTGGTGACGTGATCGGCAAATACCATCCGCACGGTGATGTCGCGGTTTATGAAGCTTTGGTAAGATTGGCGCAGGACTTTACGCAACGCTACCCATTGATCGAAGGTCAGGGAAATTTTGGCAATGTGGACGGTGATAATGCGGCAGCGATGCGTTATACGGAGAGCCGGCTCACAGCGGTCGCTGCGGCCATGCTCGAGGGAATTGACGAAGACGCCGTCGATTTCTACCCCACATACGACAATGAAGACAGTGAGCCGGCGGTGTTGCCGGCCGCATTCCCAAATCTCCTTGCCAATGGCGCTGCCGGCATCGCGGTCGGAATGGCAACAAATATTCCGCCGCACAACGTTGGTGAAATTTGTGCGGCCGCGGCGTACCTGATCCAAAATCCGGATGCGGATAGCAGGGTGCTGTCGAGCTTTGTCAAAGGGCCGGATTTCCCGACTGGCGGAGTCATTGCCGAAGACCCCGAAACACTGCATGCGGCATATGAAACTGGACGTGGTTCGATACGGATCCGGGCGCGGTGGACAAAGGTCGATCTCAAGGGCGGTCAGTGGCATATCATCGTAACTGAAATTCCCTATCAGCTGCAGAAGTCGCGGTTGATCGAACAGGTCGCGCAACTGCTCGCGGACCGTAAACTGCCGTTGCTTGGTAATATTCGTGATGAGAGCGCCGAACAGATACGGATCATTTTGGAGCCAAAATCCAGGAACGTAGATCCAGAGGTGCTGATGGCGAGCCTATTTCGTGCGACTGCCTTCGAGCAACGTTTCGCATTCAATATGAATGTACTGGATGCCGATCGGACCCCGCGATTGATGGGACTGCGTGAAATGCTCCGGGCCTGGCTCGATCATCGTCACGATGTATTGCTTAGGCGAACGCGCCACCGCCTTGCCACAATCTCACGACGGATTGAGATTCTTGATGGTTATCTCGCTGTTTTCCTTGATATTGACAAACTGATCGGGCTGATACGCACGGAGGATGAGCCAAAAACGGCGATAATTCAGGCATTCTCACTGACAGATGTTCAAGCGGACGCGATCCTGAATATGCGCTTGCGCTCCCTGCGTCGGCTCGAGGAGATGGAGTTGCGTAAGGAACACGAGGCACTGTCTACAGAACGAAAGGGACTCAATGTCCTGCTGACGGACGCCCGGAAACGGTGGGTGCGCATTGAAGAAGAAGTCAACGATATTTCCTGTCGCTTTGGTAATGCCTCAATAGGGAGGCGCCGGACTGCAATCAGCGTGGCGCCGGAAGAACCAGCAATTGCTGCCGAGGCGCTGATTGAGCGCGAGCCTATTATGGCCATTCTCTCGGATAGAGGCTGGATCCGCGCAGTGAAGGGTGGGTCCGCGAGTAACAGTGACCTGCGTTTCAAGGAAGGTGATCGGCTGCGCGCTCTTCTGGCGTGTGAAACAACTGACAAAATTTCGCTTTTTGCAACGAACGGCCGATTTTATACGCTTCGAGCTGCGGATTTGCCGCGTGGCCGTGGCGACGGGCAGGCCATCCGATTGCTTCTGGATTTAAGCAACGAAGACGACCTTGTCACGATGTTCGTGGCAGACTCTCGAGCGCGGTACTTGCTTGTCAGTAGTTCTGGGCGCGGCTTTATCACTGCAGGATCGGAATTATTAGCAGAAAAGCGCACCGGCAAACAGCTTCTAACGCTCCGTGGTGGCGAGGAAGCGGCACTTTGCTGCAAGGTGACGGGGGACCATCTGGCGGTGATTGGCAAAAATCGTAAGTTGTTGGTGTTTCCTTCTGACCAGATCCCGGAAATGGCAAAAGGTACTGGTATTATCCTGCAGAAATACAAAGATGGTGGAGTCTCAGACGCAAAGTTTCTGAATTTGGCTGATGGACTAAGTTGGAAGACTGGTGAAAGAACAAGAACAGAGACTAACCTTTCTCCCTGGATCGGCACACGGGGGCAGGCAGGGAGATTGCCTCCCAATGGATTTCCGCGGAGCGGAAAATTCGGTGATGACGGAGCGCATTGAAACGAGGGTATCGCCACCACTTCTTGAAAACGTTAGTTTTCGCCTGAATTTCAGGGCGATTTCTCTTCTAGAAGGTCTGCGGGCAGCTGCAGCCGTGGCCCTTACGATGGCCGTGGCTGGCTTTTTGGATCTACCGCAACTAAATATTGCGGCGCTCGGCGCGTTACTGACATGTTTTGCTGATCCGGGTGGGCCGCTTGCGTCTAGGTTGCCGCCAATGTGGATATTCGGATTGCTTGGTGGGACTGCATTCGGGGTGTTCCCATTGGCCTTGAGCGGTGCGCCGACCGGCGCGGTGCTGTTGGCAAGTACAATGATTTTTGCTGCGAGTCTGGCTCGCATCTACGGCCAAGGCGGCATGCAGGCAGGGAATCTAATTTCCGTTGCAATCGTGTTAGCACTTGATGCGCCTGTCGCTGTTCCTCTCGTCGGTGTGAAGCTTGGGTTGTCGTTTGCCGCGGGTGCTGCGTGGGCTTCTGTGTTAACGCTGGTATTGTGGCGGTTTAGGCCTTATGCGCCTGCGCGCGCAGCCCTGGCACAAATTGCCAGAAGCCTCGCAGACATGGTGCGCAGCCTCGATGTCATCGCAGGACAACGAGTGCATGATCGTGAAACGACGCGACATCGGATGGTTGTCCGCGAGGCGATCGAAAATGCGCGCGAGATTACATTAGCAACATTCCGCCGGCGCGGCGCGGCAAGCGAACGTGCTAACCAGATCACACTGCGTCTTGCCGCGCTTGACACGGTATTCGAGGTCGTCATTGCGTTGAGCGCTTCACTTGATGAGGCCGGTTGTGCCACGCCCTATATGCACAGGGCCCTCGAACAGATTCGTCAGTTTCTAACGTCGATTGCAGGCGATTTGGAGAATGATCGTAGCCTTGTGACACCGGAGCGGAGCCAGATGCTCGCGAGGCTGCGCGAGTCCGCTGCGGCGGAGGCTGACCCTAGAGTGGCGCATCTTATCAGTACGGTTATTGACAGGCTGCTGTTGCTGTTGAACGTGACTTCCCCGGTAGGCGAAGATTTTCCGGCTTTGGCACAGCGGCCACCGCGCTGGCATGCTCGGCTCACGGGCCCGCTACGGTCAAATCTGACATGGCGCTCCATACCGTTTCGCCATGCCGTCCGTACGGCATTGGTAATCTTTCCGGTTCTGATGCTCGTTCAATATCTTCATAATCCCTTCGGCCATTGGCTTGCAATTACAGTGATTCTAACATTGCAGCCGCACTTTTCAGCAACTTGGGCGCGCGCGGCGGAGCGGGTTGCAGGAACTACACTTGGTGGTGCATTAGCCGCCGTGATAGGTCTTGTCTGCGTAACACCGGGCGAGATAGCACTTGCGATGATCCCACTGACGCTCCTTGCTTTTGCGATCAAGGGCGTAAATTATAGCCTTTATATTGCAATCTTGACCCCGATGATCGTGTTATTGATCGAGCAGGTGATGCCCGGATCTAGCCAACTGGTAGTTGCAATGTCGCGCATTGGCTTCACTGTTGCGGGCGGCGTTCTTGCGGTTGGTGCCAATTTGCTGCTTTGGCCAAGCTTCGAGAGTAACCGGCTCGACGCCGCGGTGCGCCAAGCGGTTGACGCTCATCGTGATTACCTGCGTGCAGTTCTGGGAACATTGGCTACAGGCTCCGGGTCGACGTTACTCGAGCGTCGCATGGCAGGCCTTGCTAGCAACAACCTTGAAGCCTCGGTTAATCGCACGCTTGCTGAGCCTCATCGATCCACTGACGAGGATCTGCAGCGTGCTATTGTAATGGGCGCACTGTTGCGTCGGGCCGCTGGAAGGCTGGCCAATCTTGCGATCATGGGACGAACTCTCGATACGGACGCGCGAGGTGTCCTGCCTGCATGGAGCGAGCGTTTGCTAGCGGCGATGGACAGCGGGCGGCCATCGCAATCTTGGCCTCCAGCGCCCCCGATGATTGCGGACTCCTTGACACGCTTGGCCAGGCAAAGCGTGCTCATAGGCAGTGCAGCTGGCGCTAGAGCAACCACCGTCAAGGATACCCGATCATGAACCCGGCACGAGGTCGTCTATATTCTGGTTTCAAGGTAAACATCACTCGAGCAATTGAGGTGACCCTGTTCGGTGGTCGTTGGATGCTTGCTCCTCTGTACATCGGTATGGTCGGGCTGCTTGCCGCCCTCGTGGTGCGGTTTATCGTGGAACTGGTCAGATTGGTTATTTTGCTTCCGACGATGACCGAAACCAACGCCATCATGACGAGCTTATCGCTGATCGACCTGTCGCTAGCAGCGAATTTGGTAGTCTTGGTCGTTCTGACCGGTTATGAGATCTTTGTCTCGCGCATAGAACTGGCAGACGGCGACTCCCGGCCGGGATGGATGGGCAATATTGATTTCGGGGGGCTAAAGCTGAAGCTGATGGGATCGATTACGGTGATTGCTGCCGTTCACGTCCTGCGGGTATTTTTCGAGGTACGAGACGAACCAAATCGGGTCGTGTTACTGCAGGCTATACTGATGCTTGCCTTTGTTGTTACTGGTTTGCTGTTCGCCTTGACCGACCGGATTGCCGGGCATGGCTGAGCCCGCGAAGTTGGCTGTCTTTGCCGTTGAGGGTAACGGCTTTGTCCTTATTCGAAGACTGTGGCTCGATCACTTGAGGCATTTCCGTGGTCGGATCGCGCTCATCATAGCATTTACGCTCGTTATGTCGGCGACGACGGCACTATACCCCGCGTTGATTGATCGTGCTTTCACGATGTTTGCGAAGCGCGATCCACGAATATTGTATCAAGTTCCGGCCATTGTGCTTGTCGTGACGATCATCAAGGCGCTGGCACAATATTCCCAGACGGTTCTCACCCAGCAGGTCGTTCTTGGCACGATCAGACGTTTCCAATCGAGTATGTTTACTCGCCTAACGGGCGCCGAACTGGCTCGGCTGGAACGTGAGGCACCTGCGTCGCTCGCCGCTCGGTTTACTACAGATGCGACAGTGATCCGCGAGGCTATGAGCCGGGCGGTAAACGGCGTCGCAGATGCCTTTACGCTCGTTGGGCTGGTTACCACGATGATCTGGATCGACTGGGAGCTGAGTCTCATCGCGGCTTTGCTATACCCCCTTGCCTTTGTACCGGTGCAGCGAATTGGCCAACGTATCCGCCGGGCGTCGGGTGGCATGCAAGAACGGATGGGGGAGACCGCATCGTTGCTGACCGAAAGTTTTGCTCAGGCGCGTACGGTTCGCGCATATGGCTTGGAAGCCCAGGAGCAGAATCGTGCGGACCGGGTTTTCGGTGATCTTTATAGCGCATTGTTGCGCATGATCCGTGGGCGCGCCGCCTTGGACCCGGTATTGGAAGTTCTTGGTGGTCTTGCGATTGCCCTTGTTATAGGCTTTGCTGGTTGGCGCAATGCCGCTGGCGCTGCCGGAATCGGTAATTTCACCGGATTTGTGGCGGCGCTGTTGATCGCCTCCAGACCATTGCGGGCTCTTGGTACAATGAATGCCGCCGTTCAGGAGGGTTTGGCGGGGCTTGCTCGGGTCTATGCGCTCCTTGACGAACCCGATTCCGTCCCGCCACTCGGAGGCATGTGCCTTCCTGACGGGCTTGGTCGCGTCGAGTTCCGCCATGTCGGCTTCTCATATCCGGATGGGCGTCCGGGGCTGATTGATCTGTCGTTTATTGCTGAACCAGGCCAGACGCTGGCACTCGTCGGGCCATCCGGCGCAGGCAAATCAACGGCCCTTGCCCTTATCCCGCGCCTTTACGAGCCAGAGCGCGGGAAGATACTTGTTGACGGCGTCGATGTTACAACTGTGTCCTTGGAATCACTCCGAGCGGCAATTGCCTACGTTGGCCAGGACGCGCTGCTGTTTGATGATACGATTGCGGCAAATATTGCGATGGGCAGCAAGGGAGCGTCACGTCCAGAGATTGAGGCTGCCGCACGTGCTGCTGCGGCGCAGTTCATCCTGGACATGCCGCAAGGCTTCGAAACGCATGTGGGTGTCAATGGCTATCGCCTGTCAGGTGGCCAGCGCCAGCGTGTTGCCATCGCTCGCGCACTGCTACGTGATCCACGCATTCTCTTGCTTGATGAAGCGACGAGCGCGCTGGATGCAGAAAGCGAGGCCGCTGTGCAACAGGCGCTTGCACGGCTTCGGGCTGGGCGGACAACGATTGTCGTGGCGCATCGATTGGCGACAGTACGTGATGCGGACCGTATTATCGTCCTGCGGGAAGGTGAAGTTCTTGAATCCGGCACCCACGAAGATCTGCTTGCGGAGAATGGCATGTTTGCGCGTTTGGTGCGTGCCCAAGCGCTTGTTTGACTGCCTATGAACAAAAAGGAGGTGCCGTTGAGTGATTACCGCTCTTACGGCATTGATGATTTGGTGTGATGGGTCTGTTGACTTCCGCAAGAGCCAGCAAGCTGCTGGAAATAGCTTTTTGTTATCTTCTCGGGATTGCGTAAAGCCCGTATGCCAGCCAGGATGATTTCGTGAAAAATACTTCTGTTGCCGACATCTTGTCTGCGTTAGCGCTCCAAACAGAGTGGGGCGCAGAGGATGCGTTGGCGGACATTCCTTTCGACCGACGGGTCGCCACCGGAACTCCCACCGCTGGCGATCGTGATCACGTCTGGCTCAAGCCGGCCAGCCATTATGAAAATTACATCGAGGCGATCCCTGATCTGGCCGCCTTACGGCAAGCTCTCGAAGCATTCGATAAATGCACGCTGAAACGTACAGCGACCAAACTTGTATTTGCTGATGGCAGCGAGACAGCAAAAATCATGTTCATCGGGGAGGCGCCTGGAGCGGAGGAAGACCGATCAGGCTTGCCGTTCGTCGGCCCTGCGGGTCAGTTGCTCGACCGCATGTTGGCCAGCATCGGACTCGATCGATCCAAAGTCCGGATCGTCAACACCGTGCCTTGGCGTCCCCCCGGCAACCGCACTCCGTCGGAAGCCGAAATCGCTCAATGCCTCCCGTTTCTCCATAGACATATCACCTTGATTCGACCGGATTTTCTAGTTCTTCTCGGAAGCGTGGCTCTTCGCGCTCTGGTCAATGCGTCGCAAGGCATCACCAGAGCGCGTGGGCGCTGGCTGGAAGTGGCAATCCCCGGCGCGCACGAGCCTTTCCCGACACTCCCGACGTATCACCCGGCCTTTCTCCTGCGGCAGCCATCAGCTAAACGGCACGCATGGGCCGATCTATTATCGTTGCTGCACCGCTCTAGAGCTGCAGGACCGAAGTAAGATGCGGGCCGCTAAGGCGTGGCCCGAAATGAAGCCGCAAGCGAATATATTCGATTGCTGCATTGCGAGTTTGGCGCCAAGTCACGGAAATGTGATATTAAGTCCTCGATATAACGCGCTCGAATCTTAATTGTTGTCTCTATTTTGCGACCAGTCTCATTTTCAGGGGTTGCCTTACTCATCCATATCCGTGTAGCCGACTCGCCATGCGAGAGGCTGAAGGATTGCTCTCCCGCCAAAGTGTGGCGTCAGCGTTGTTTGCGGCGACCATACTGCTCAGCGCCTTCGCTGCACCGACAGCGGCGCTAGCTGAGTCACGGGGATCAACGCATCAAGGTGCTGGACCTTCCAGTTCCGCGAACGCCGAATATGGTGGCCCAGCCACGCCACTGCTCTCTGATGGAGCAGAGGTGGCGCTTCCACGACCGCTGTCGCCAAGCCAGGCAGTATTGTACCGGCGTATCTTCGCCGACCAGCACGACGGCAAGATTACCGCAGCAAAAGCGCTGATTGCACGAGTCCGGAACCCCCTTTTAATGGGTCAGGTTCTCGCGCAGTTGTATCTAGGCCCCTATCATTATTCGACCGCTCCAGAATTACGAAGATGGCTGCTGAAATACGGCGGCCAGCCGAACTCCGGTCGGATTATCGCCTTGTTAAGGCAACGGCTCCCTCCTGGGGAAACCATGCCGGTAGTAAGGATAT
Organism: Pseudomonadota bacterium; assembly: GCA_021799015.1. Lineage (GTDB taxonomy): Bacteria > Pseudomonadota > Alphaproteobacteria > Acetobacterales > Acetobacteraceae > Acidiphilium. Next base: position 7,099 of record JAJZBH010000029.1, on the reverse strand, counting down.
GCAAACTGCCGAATCCAAGCGCACGTGCGACAGGGATGCCCGTGTTTCGCCCGCATGCACCACGCTATCGTGCAGCCGAACAGGCGCGCGAACTCTTTACGCGAGGCAAGTATAATGATGCCCTTTCCCTAGCCGATAGCGCGGTAAGAATGTCGGATGGGAAAAGCTGGCTAGCGGACTACATAGCGGGGCTATCCGCTTGGCAGAAGGGCAATATCAAGGCAGCCGGCCCATTTTTCCGAAAAGCGGCTCAAGCCCCTTTCACATCAAGCGGCGAACGTGCGGCCGGCGCATTCTGGGCTGCACGCACTGCTCTGCGGCTGGACCGGCCCGCTGAATATTTTCACTGGCTTGGTCGTGCAGCGCAAGCCAACCGAAGTTTCTACGGGATTCTCGCTGCCAGACTGCTTGGACGAACCAGCGTCGGCGATGGCATCACGGCAACATTGTCAGAAGCGGACGTCGAATCGATTGACGCCCTGCCAGCCGGAAAGCTAGCATTCGGACTACTGGAGGCAGGGCGGCCGGGCGAAGCATCAGAGGCTTTGCTGACCCTATGGCCGGCGATCAAAAAAAACCCAGCACTTGGCCGGGCCGCAATTGGTGTCGCAGCGCATGCCGGACTGTTTGATGTCGCTGTCGCATTTAACCGGGCGATGCCGTCACATACCGCCGCCGGCGCGCCATTGCCCTTACCGGCATTGCACCCGACAGGGGGATTTAAAATCAACCCGCCATTGTTGTACGCGGTAGCCCGTACGGAGTCGCGCTTTAATCCGCAGGCCGTGTCGCGTGTCGGCGCGCGAGGCGTCATGCAACTGATGCCGGAGACGGCGTACGCGATGGCGCGTGAGACTGGATTGCCGGCAGACCTGACGAATCCATCTATTAATATGGCCCTGGGGCAAACGTACTTGCGTGACTTGGCAGGGCAATCGGGCGCAAAGCGGAATCTGCTGGATGTTCTCGCTAGCTATAATGCCGGTCCCGTGGCCGTCGCAGCTTGGACCCGTGCGATGCATGACCATGGTGATCCTCTCATCTTTCTCGAGTCAATTCCTAACAGTCAGACACGCAGGTTCGTACAACAAGTCATAACGGACAGCTGGATCTACGCTGAGGAAATCGGTATTCAGCCGAAAAGCCTGAATGCTTTGGCTGAAGGCCGGTTTCCACGGCTTGGTGCGATCGGCGACCTCGCGCTCGCCGGGCGGCGGCCTTAATTCCGAGTGCCCACCTTTCCCACGTATGTCGCGGCAATGCGAGAAGAAACAACGCCGAGATAAGCTGGTACACGGTGTTCACGGAGGCGGCGAGACATGGGGAAGCCGTGTATGGGGTTGCTCTAGGTGGGCCAGCAGCGATTTACGCCCAGACTGTAACGATCAATCTTATTGCATTTACACGATGAGTAAGAAAATCTCATTGGGTGTCATCCCGACCACGGCGCGAGCGCTGACTTCTGATGCGGATGTGTGGGTGGCCCGGCGCGACATGTTTCGAGACCGGCCTCGATGGGCTGGCTCCCGCATAAGAGAGGTTCAATCAGAGCCTATTCGGCGTTAGTGAGATCGCTTGCGTAGCGTAACTATCCGGATAGTGTACCGTTACCGGGTACTTACAATTTATGCTTCGATGATCTCGTTCGCCATCGCAGGTAATGCAGAATTACAATGTAATAAATATACATCTATCGGTAATCAGAAGCCTACTTAGGAAGCAGCGCAGATCACCTGCGGAGAAAAGTGATGGTCCAGCGAAGAGAACGAGAAGATTTCCCCAAGGCTCCACGGGAAGCGGTAGCGTTCGACGTCGTGGTGGTCGGGGCAGGGCCCGCCGGATTGGCTGCTGCGATTCGATTAAAGCAGATTGACCCTGAAATTTCTGTCTGTGTTCTCGAGAAAGGCGCTGAGGCTGGCGCGCACATCTTATCCGGGTGCGTCCTTGATCCGCGTGCGTTTCACGAATTGTTGCCCGAAACCGACATCCTCGCTGTTGAGCATACCGTTCCAGCGCGCGAGGACCGCTTCTTGTTCCTCACTGAAACTCGGGACTTCACGCTTCCAACCCCGCCGGACATGCGTAATCGCGGGAACTATATAGTCAGCCTTGGCAACCTTGTCCGTTTCCTTGCGAGTAGAGCGACGGAACTCGGTGTAGAAATCTATTCAGGTTTCGCCGGCACTGAAGTGCTGATTGACGATGACCGTGTGGTCGGCGTTGCCACTGGTGACATGGGTGTTGGCAAGGATGGAAATCCCACGGAGCTTTATCAACGCGGCATGGAACTCCGGGCTACCTACACCGTATTTGCCGAAGGCTGCCGCGGTTCCCTTGGCAAACAATTAATGGCTCGATATGGGCTGAACCAAGGTGTTGATCCTCAAACCTACGGTATCGGGATTAAAGAGCTCTGGCAGGTGAAAGACGCGAACCATTATCCTGGTTTGGCCATACACTCGATGGGATGGCCCCTTGATTCAAGGACATATGGGGGCACTTTCATGTATCATTTCGGGAACAATCTGGTTGCCTTCGGCCTAGTTGTTGGACTCGACTTCCAGAACCCATATTTCTCTCCTTTTGAGGAAATGCAGCGTAGCAAGACGCATCGAGCGTTCAGACTGTTTTTCGAAGGCGCCCGGCGGATTGCTTACGGTGCAAGGGCCTTGAATGAAGGTGGGATTCAGTCGATTCCAAAGCTTGTCTTTCCCGGCGGCATGCTCGTTGGATGCGAAGCCGGATTCATGAATGTGCCTAAAATCAAGGGTACTCATACTGCGATGAAGTCAGGGATACTCGCTGCTGAGACGATTGCAGAGGCGTTCGCGGGGATAAAACCGAGCACTCTTGAAGAGTTTCCGGCCAAATTGCGGGGGTCCTGGATATGGTCGGAATTGAAGGCCGTACGTAATATCCGCCCTGGCTTCGCAAAACTTGGACTGTGGGGTGGTCTTGCGAATGCTGCTTTCGAGACCTACCTGGCGCGAGGGAGGCTGACTTGGACCCTGCACAACCGTCCTGACAACATAGCCTTAAAGCCAGCCAAGGATGTTGCGCCCATAGCCTACCCCAAACCCGACGGCGTACTCACCTTTGATCGGCTTTCTTCACTGTTACTTTCCAACACCCATCATGAGGAGAATCAGCCGGCGCATCTGGTTCTGCACGATCCCTCAGTGGCGATCAGGGTCAATTGGCAGAAATATCGGTGTCCAGAGTCGCGTTATTGCCCGGCAGGCGTCTACGAGATCGTGGGTAACGACGAGATAAGCGTAACGCTCCAGATCAACGCACAGAACTGTCTGCATTGCAAAACCTGCGACATCAAGGATCCAACCCAAAACATCAGCTGGGTACCTCCCGAAGGCGCTGGCGGGCCAGCATACCCGGGAGGTATGTGAACGAACGGTGGCGCGTCGCTCATTGCACTACCGTGTTTGGCTTCAATGACCGCCCGTACCAAGCGAGCGTGCTGCCCCGTCGAGCACACGATGTACAACTAATATGCACCTGCTCTTGACCGGGACGTACCTCCTGCACCATATCAATACCGAACGAGCCACGGCGCCAATCTTTTCGTACGCTGGCATCCAATTTTCCAGAGGTTTGATATGTCGTTGCCACTGATGCCGAAGGCCACTGCAGTGTGGCTTATCGAAAAAACCGCCTTAACATTCGAGCAGATTGCTGATTTCTGTGGCATGCATCCTCTCGAAGTCCAAGCCATTGCCGACGGGGAGGTGGCGCAAGGCATCGTCGGCTATGACCCGGTCGCAAATAAACAGGTCACGTTGGAGGACATCCGTCGCTGTGAAGCAGATCCGTCTGCCCATCTCAAGCTGCTCACGAGCGCTTTGCCGAGTGCCAGACGGGGCAAAGGCGGCCGTTACACGCCGGTTGCCAAGCGAATTGACAGGCCTGACGCAATTGCCTTTGTTCTTCGCAACTATCCGCATGTGCAGGATTCGCAGATTGCCAGACTCCTTGGCACTACCAAGGAGACGATCCAGAAAGTGCGAGACCGTACCCACTGGAACAGCGCAAACATCAAGCCGCGCGATCCGGTCATTCTAGGTCTATGCAAACAATCGGACCTGAACGACGTGGTTGCCGCTGCCAACGCCCGCGCGACGCAGGAGGGCCATCCGCTCCCGCCTCACGCCCATCATCATGCAGATGAAGCAGCCTGAGGCGGAGGAAGGATCGTAATTAGGAGCTTGTCGTCCGCAGTCGTTCCAATTCCTCCTTAAGTCTCAGCTTCTCCAATTTCATTCTTCCGAGTTCCTCTTTATCCGGGCGCGGGCGGCGATCCTCGTCGGCGATACGGTTCTCCAAACTAGCGTGACGTACCTTGAGGGCCTCAATGCGCGCCTGAATACTCATTCTGTTCTCCCTTACAGATATCGGGGGCTGCCTCTTTGCAACGATGCCGCCCGATAAAAAATCTGCCGAAATTGTAGACTTGTGCCTGATGTCGTGTCACCAATGTTTTTTCGCAAGTCGGGATTTTTATAGATATCGTGTGACGGATGGGAACCATGCAAGATGGTTAAGGTCTTGTGCTGGAGTTGTAAATTTCGTGTGAAACTGGTGCCATGGCGCCCAGAAGCACGCGATTAAGCGTAACAAGAAGTGGCCGAGCAGATTTGATCTGAATAAGCTGTCTTCCGGCTGCGGTTCGGAGACAGGTACGCATAGCCAAACCATCCAGGCAATCTGTGAGAAGTACGCTGACTCCAGAAAACTCAGCAATCGAGGATATCTTCAGTATTAAGGAAAGAAGTCCCGCGGCTGGGTTCCGTTTAAAGCCTCGGGGATCAAAATCCCAGGATGGCGTTGTCATTTACTGGCAATTGTCAGCATATGGTGCGTCAGCCCCAATGTGATACAAAGCCAATATGCTGACTGATACGGACACACTTCTGCACCGGTTGCAGGAACTGCGCAGCGAGCATCGCGACCTTGATACCGTGATCGCCCGTCTCGCCGGCCACGTGATTATCGATCAGCTTCAGATTCAGCGACTCAAAAAACGGAAGCTCCAACTCCGCGATCAGATTGCGAGGCTTGAGAGCCGCTTGATCCCGGACAGCATCGCATGAATTCGATTACGCCGCGTATCGGCATCATCATGGGTAGCCCATCGGATTGGCCAACGATGCAGCATGCGGCAGCCATCCTTGCCGAGCTTGACGTTCCCTACGAATCCCGAGTTGTTTCCGCCCACCGCACCCCTTTGCGCATGGTCGAATACGCCCAGTCGGCCGCAGGCCGCGGTCTAGCAGCGATCATTGCTGGTGCTGGCGGTGCTGCTCATTTACCTGGCATGGTTGCCGCGCTTACGCCACTTCCGGTTCTCGGCGTTCCTGTTGAATCGACCGCCCTGCGTGGGGTCGACAGCCTGCATTCGATTGTTCAGATGCCAGGTGGAGTCCCTGTGGCTACTTTCGCAATCGGCAAGCCTGGCGCGATCAACGCTGGTCTATTCGCAGCCGCCATCCTAGCGCTATCGGATGCAGCTCTTGCGGCCAAGCTTAATGCTTGGCGTTCAAATCAGACCGCCAGAACAGCCCAAAACCCAGACGATACGAAAACGACATGACTGATTTTCCACTTCCGCCGAATGCCACGATTGGCATTGTCGGCGGTGGCCAGCTTGGTCGCATGAGCGCTATGGCAGCCGCCCGGTTAGGGTACCGTTGTCACATTTACACCCCGGAACCAGATGCGCCTGCATCGCAGGTTGCTTTCCGAACGACACTTGCCGACTACGACGACACTGCGGCGCTCGCACGCTTTGCTGATTCAGTAGATGTCATAACTTTTGAATTCGAAAATGTCTCGTTCGAGGGGCTTTCACTTCTGGCCGAACATCGACCAGTTCTCCCTGGTCCTGAAATTCTCCGGATAAGCCAGGATCGCGTGGCTGAGAAGCGCTTTCTGAATTCCGCCTGTATACGGACAACACCGTGGGCTCAGGTTGAAACGTTAGCCGACCTGAGATCCGCTATGAGCCACCTCGGTCTCCCTGCTGTTCTGAAGACAACTCGACTTGGTTATGACGGCAAGGGCCAAGCCCTGATTCGCGCGCCAAGTGAAGCTGAGCTTGCATATTCGCTTCTGCATCCCAAACCTTTGATTCTCGAGGCTTTCGTAGATTTTTCTGCAGAATGTTCCACGATTGTGGCGCGAGGAAAGGACGGTCGTGCTGTAGCGTTTGATACGGTGGAGAACCGTCACCGCAACCATATTCTTGATCTTACTTTAGCTCCTGCTCCATTTGCGGCGGAAATTCGCGCTGAGGCGCAATCGATGGCGCTTCGTATTGCCGAGCATATCGACCTTGTCGGATTACTTGCTGTCGAATTTTTCGTGGATGCGAATGGCGCGGTGCTTGCCAACGAGATTGCCCCCCGCCCGCATAATTCCGGGCACTGGACTATTGACGCCTGCCCGGTGAGCCAATTTGAAATGCAGATTCGTGCTGTAGCCGGACTATTTCTTCCTCCTGCGATTCGTCACTCTGATGCGGTAATGAAAAACTTAGTCGGGCCTGACGAAATCGTGCTGTGGCCGCAGATTGTTGCGACCCCGGGCCTGATCCCGCACCACTATGGCAAGATTCATGCGCGGCCTGGCCGGAAGCTGGGACATGTGAATGTTCTGTTTCCCTATGGATCCTTGCCAGGGCAGTTTGGTATTGCTGCTGCCCTGGGTGTTCTTGCTCCCTCGACGATTTGAGGGTGGATATCGTGACACGCGATGGCGGAACGTTCAACGCGTCGACCTAGCCTGTTCTCGTTGCCACGTGTTTGCGGAAGAAAAACGAGATGTGCATGGCGGGAATACTCGGCGTTTGATACCTCTCGAATTGCGAGTAATTCAAGTCCTCGTGGCAGGATCAGGTCAAAAATAAATCAGGATTCCCATTGGTTGAATGAAATTGCATTAGCGCGTTTTTCGATCAATCTGGGTCATATCCGCATGAGCTGAAGTAATTGGTGCATTCGCGGGGCTGGAAGCTGTCGACGAGCCTGCCGATCAGGTCCCATAGGCCGGAGACGGTTCGCTCGCCGATCTTTCTGAGCATGGCCTT
>JAJZBH010000200.1 GCA_021799015.1 Pseudomonadota bacterium | reverse complement strand
TGGTATAATAGGTGTCAGCTTGACGGGGCCTGTAGCATCAACGTTTCGATCTCATTTGCGATCCGATCGGCCGCAGCCAGCAAGGGAGGATCCGCGAAATGCATATAGCGACTGGTGATCGAGTGTGCCTTGTGTCCAACCAGGACGCCGATTGTTGGCTCCGAGAGCCCGAGATCCGCACGCTCAGCGCAAGTTTCTTTGACAGTGTATGCCCAGTGTAGGTCTAAAGTGCAGCGATTGAAGCGGCGCACGCCTTGTAGCTCGGAGTCTGTGACGTCGGATCTCGCGCATCAATTGTAAGGATATTCGTATGGCTGAAGGGATATCCCCACAGAGTAAACAGGACCCCACGGGGAATGTCATTTGTTACCCGCGCAATAATGTTCAACGCCCCCCGCCGCGTTTTAACGCGAATTGCCTTCCCGGTGCGAATTCCAAGTCGCCGAGCGTCGCCGGTGTTAACCAGAATCTCATTATGCGGCAACCGCGCCACCTGTTGTGGAACCCGCCTGAACGTATATCCGCTCTGCCAGAGGTCATTTTCGCGACCGGTAACCAACGTAAAAGGATATTGGGCTGTAGGTGGCTCAGGTTGCGGTTTGTAATCGAGCGACCAAAGTAGCGCTTTTCCATTAGGTGTTGGAAATTTGCCGTCGACGTACAAACGAGGAGTCCCAACGGATGACGACGTTGGGACCGGCATCTGGAAATCGGCCGTCCCAGACGCTCTCATCCGCGCATACGACAATCCAGCAAAAGGAGTGCCGCCCTTCAGCTCATCAAAGATCTCTTCAGAATTGCTCCACGGGAATTGCGATGCGTACCCCATTCGCCGCCCGATTTCAGTGGGCACCACCCAGTCGGGTCGAGCTTCGCCAGGCGGCGGCGAAAATGTCTCGTAAAAGCGGACACGCCGATCGGTATTCGTGGAGGTATAACACGCCTCGCCCCACGATGCCGCCGGGAAAACCACGTCAGCGAGATCAGTGGTTTCATTGGGATATATGTCCGTAACAACCAGGAATTCGAGCTTCTTTGATAAAATCTCTTTTACACGACCCAGTTGCGGAAGAGTAACCATTGGTTGAACACATGCGCATAAAAGCGCTTTTTGGGTTCCCTTGTCGATCTGGTCCAACATCTCGAAAATTGTCCGATTGGGTATCGTGACATGATCAAGTTTGCCCGCAAACAATGGAGGGTTAACGATTGATCCCTGGTGCCCCCCCAACGGGGAGTACGATCCCCCTACCTGCCCCATGTTACCTGTAATCAAGGCAAGATTGATGATCGAGCAAATCATGTCTGTGCCATGGGTCTGATGTTCGAGCCCCTTTCCCGAAAGGAAAAGTACTCGTTTCGAACGCCCTATGGCCATCGCAGCTCCTCGTATCCGATCTGCGGACACACCAATAAGCCTTTGCACCATATCTGGGTGATAATCGTTCAGGACGTGATCCTTGAACTCACCGAATCCAGACACGTGTGCGGAGACATAATCGTCATCGACAAGCTTCTCGCTGATTAGGACGTTTGCGATCGCGTTGTACAGAGCCACGTCGGTTCCAGGATTAATTTGAAGAAACATACCGTATTTTTCGGCATTTTTCGCCGGCAAGGTGCGTCTAACGTCGACGACAATAAGTTTTACGCCCTGTTGAGCTCGCGCATAAATTCTGTCGTAAACAACAGAAAGCGTTCCTGATGCATTCGCACCTGCGAGCACGATTGCCTCCGCATCGTCGATGTCGTCAATGGACCACGGATGGCTACCGTTTCCGAGAGAGCGCGTTAAGCCGGCTGCACCGCTGGCCGCGCATAAACGACCATTCAGATCATAGTTTCTTACTCCAAGAACTTGCGCCAGCCGCATATACGCAAATGCGTTTTCTCCACCAAACCAATCAGCGTGATAGATCCCGATGCTTTCCGCCCCACCTTCTTGCATATAAGATTTGAGCTGGTCGGCCACGTGGTTAAGTGCGTCGTCCCATGATGATCGGACAAGCCTCCCATTGGTGCGTATCATAGGATAAACAAGTCGGTCACTGGTGGCGCCATGCGGGTTATATAGCGTTTCAGTGAGGAAGGCTCCGCGAACTGAATAATCGCCGCTATTTACTGGGCACCTGAAATCAGGAACAGTTTCGACGTATTTGCCGTTCTCTAACTTCACAATTGGAAGATCAGGTGACTGTGGTTCAATCATCGTGCCGGTTATGACGCGATAGCCGCAACCGACATTACAAAACCGGCAACTCGTTGAGTAGACGGCGGTCTTATTCGCGCTCAACGGGTTGACGAGGGAGGATATAGCCGACCGTTTCATAACTTGCTTTCTCCAGCGTAAATCTCTTCAATCTGTCGAATGGTTGCAGAAGAACCGAAAACAGGTGCGGATAATCCAACAGCAAAAATGTTACCATCCAGGTCTTCGTCGAGTAAAATTTCCGGTAGTGGTCGCGGGGCAGGCCCTTGCACGACAGCTGCGTGGTTCCAGGCTGCATAGGCACTTTGGTGGCAGGGACACAAATAACGTTCGCTGTCTGCGTCATAGGAGACAGGGCAGCCCATGTGAGTACATAAAAGGCTGTAAGCGACAATTCGGCCGTCTCGCAGCTTGATCGCCTGTGCCGGATGGGTTGGGCCTGGATATGAAAAAGAAATAAGACCGAATCGGTTGATTTGGGCTTTCGTTCCAATTTTTATTTTGTTTGGAAATGCAAACGATTGGCCTCGTGCAGTGAGCGGAAGGGAAGCAACAAAAGCCGTTGAACCCAACACGAACAGGCTTTGACGACGTTTGAGTGTCATAATACCACCAACTAACGTTGCTAAGATTGCGCACTAGTATGCGGCAGTGATGACGTATCCAGCGTTGACATAGGTCAACGCTGCTATAACGATTCCGTGACACCGTCACTGGAATGGTGGGTAGGTAACCTGAAAATATGTCCGGATGAGCGCTTCTGTGACAGAAACCTTCGATGCGCCCGCGGTCCGTTGCAAGCGTAAGTGGCTTTTTGGGTTTTCCATCCCTCACGAGGATTTTACCTGATTCCGCATCCGCAAGATACCGCTCGCAAAGTGCCTTTACCGTGATGGCCTCCCGTGCCGCCTTTTTCCTGGCGGCGGGATCCACGCCGGTGACAATTTCGCCAAGCAGTCGCAACGCTTCAGCGCGTGCGCTCTCAGGCGTCCAGGGCGCACCATGCCGTCCAATCGTGTGCCATCGCTGGCGCCCTTCGGCGGTACGGAATTTGAGAATATATGTTATGGCGGCCCGCTGGCGTCGGGCTCCGAAGCCGGGAATGGCGCTATCCCAGGCGATCTGTCCGGAC
>JAJZBH010000199.1 GCA_021799015.1 Pseudomonadota bacterium | reverse complement strand
CGACCCGGCCGAGCAGGCCGCGATGCGTCTTCTGGGCCAGATCCTTCAGGGCCAGCGCGTTCATCGTGCCCTTGAGGCCGATATGCATCTCGTTGATCTCGCCCTCGGCGATCGTCACGATCGAAACACCAGCAAAGCGCAGGCGCTTGTAGAGAGCGGCAATGTCCTCCTGGTCGCGGGAAAGCCGGTCCATTGCCTCGGCCAGCACCACGTCGAACCGGCGCCGGCCGGCATCCTCCATCAGCGCCTGAATGCCGGGACGGAGCATCGACGCACCCGAGATCGCACGATCCGAGTAGCTCTCCACCACCGTCCAGCCCTCGCGCTCAGCCCGCGCCCGGCAGATCCGCAGCTGGTCCTCCACCGACGCATCACTCTGCAAGTCAGTCGAATACCTCGCATACAAGGCTACTCGCACAGCCATCACGCGACTCCGTGGCGGGAATGGAATGACCGAATGCTATCACGCCTCGGTAGCCGCGAAACCCGGAAATTTCACCGCGCCAGAAGATCGCGGGGTAGCTCGCGCCTCACCCATTGGTCGCCCACCGGATCGGTCGCCGCGTCAAGGGCCATAAGCAACAATGGCAATGTTGGGCCGCTTCCTGAATGGCGGGTTAGGGGTTCCGCTCCGAGGAAAGCTGACATTCAGGCGAGGATCGACGCTGGTTCGGTTCGACCCTTCTACGATACCAGACCCCGATTTGATTGCACCCGAAAGCGGACATCACTCGAATGTGCTGGCGGGGCGGGTTAGCGGTAGCGACAATCGACACATGCTCGCCGTGGCCCGGTAGGTGCTGCCGGAGACGGATTTCGAGTGACGCAATCGCGGGAGCTTCGTTAGTGAACGTGCAGCCGGAATAAGGTGAGCAGAGCAAGCCCGATCAGGGTGGTCGCTCCCATCAGTAGCACGATGATGGTTTCCGAACGGTTCTCGGAGTTTGTTTTCTGCGGATGGGCTGGCGGCATCGTATGTCTCCTGTCCACGCGCTTTTGCGGACTGCGGAGATAGGGAGCGACTGGCGCCGATCCAGATCCCCGCTTCGCGCCCGGTGCAGGCTGAGCTGGTCAGGCATCGGTGGGGTGTTTCTTCTGTCGTTGAGACATTCGCCTTGCCGAATTTATCCCTCCCACCCAGAGCAATGCAGACTTTCATCAGACCGGCAAAGCGCAGCTCCTCAAAATAAAAATCAAAAAATTATTCGCCTCCTGCATCCGATCGACGGTCTTAGCCGTTCTTTGACAAGAAACAGAAGCCGCAACCCGCGGCGCCGAGTGTCCAAGTTCAATAAAGGAAGAAACCAATGGAAGGCTGCGAAGCGGATCGTGACAGGCGGGCGCACCGAGGTGGCGCCGGCATGGTCAAACTGGCCATTGGGGTCGCGCTGTCGTGCGGGATTGTCACGTCGGCCCATGCCCAGAACGCGTTGTTCGCGCCGGGGCGGCTGGCGGCGACCGGCGGCATCACGGACGTCGATGGCTCGGCCGGCGGTGGCATCAACCCCTGGGCCGTGATTGCCGGCTACGGAACGGATGACCAGATCGGCGGAACTGTCGCCTATACCCATGTGGGCCTAGCGAATTACGGACTGAACGATTTCGCCGCGGCGATCGGGTTGTATGACCGGGTTGAGCTCTCTTACGCCCACCAGCAGTTCAACCTGGGCAGTACCGGCGCGGCGCTCGACGGTGCAATTGCCGGGTTCTTCAACGCGCCGGTTTCGGCCCTGCCGCCGCAATTGCAGTTCGGCAACAACTATTCGTTCAAGCAGGACGTGTTCGGCGTGAAAGTGAGGCTGCTTGGCAATATCGTCTATGACCAGAACACGCTGGTGCCTGAGGTTTCGGTCGGGTTTCACTACCGGCACAACGAGAACGGCGGCACGATCCGCGCGATCGGCGCGCGTCCGAACGGCGTGGATTTCTATGTCGCTGCGAGCAAGCTGTTCATCGACGGCCTGTTCGGCCGCTACACCTTCGTCGATTTCACCCTCGATGTGACCGACGCGAACCAGGATGGCCTGCTGGGCTTTGGCGGGCTCGCTCGTGACGGCAGCTATCAGCGGAACTATACGGTTGAACCCGCCGTCTCGGTGGCCCAGTTCATCACCCGCCGGATTGCCGTGGGCTACGAGTTCCGCGCGATGCCGCAGAACCAGCTGGTCGGCTACAATGCCCTCGGCAATGCGGTGAGCAAGACCGACCCGTGGCAGGACGTCTTCGCCGCCTTCTTCATCAACAAGCATCTGTCGCTGACCGCGGCTTACACGCGTCTGGGCCGCATCGCCTCGGTGCCGCACCAGAACGGCTTCTACATCTCGCTCACCGGCAGCTTCTGAACGCGAAAGGTCACTCAGTCATGAAAGCTCGTCTTGAAAGCACCATCGCCATCATCGGGTTCGTCGCAGGCATGGCGCTCACAACCCCCGCGGCGCGCGCCTCGACCTCCTACTACCAGCAATTCGGCGGCGAAAGCGGCATGCACTCGCTGGTGAACGACTTCGTCAATCGCGTCACCTCGGACCCGCGGATCGATTTCTATTTCGCGCATACGAACATACCGGCGCTCAAGGCCGCGCTGGCGACGCAGTTCTGCATGCTCGAGGGCGGAGGCTGCAAGTTCGACATGAGCATGAAGAGCGTGCACCAGGGCCTGAACATCACCCAGGCAGCCTTCAACGCGCTGGCCAATGACCTGAATATCACGATGGACGAACATGATATTCCGGTCGCCGCCCAGAACAACCTGCTGGCCAAGCTTGCGGCGATGGAGTCTCAGGTAGTGACGAAATAGCTGGGGACAGCCGACCGCGGGATTAGCCCACGTGCCGTCTTCACCAATCGTTGTCCAGTGGCGGCAACAAAATGACGCCGCAGGCACATCGCGGGGCCGGGTGAGGGTACAAGGAGGATGATTTGCCAGGTTGTATGACGCATTGATTGGAACAACAAAACTGGGAGCGTGACAGCACAAGTCCGGTATCCAGGTGCACTTGCTCAAAAGCGGTCACTCCGCTGTCCACCCAAGATGGTCGACCCCGTAGCGCGACCACGAGTGTCGGCTTCGGAGGACGTCCTCAGGAAGACCGGCTGACCGGGATGGTGAAGGTTTTCGGATGCCTGCGGGCGTACGAAAACCGCCCAAGCACGAACCCGCGGTGAGCGGGCGCTAGTCTATGGGGAATTTGATTTTCGGCTGAGGCTGGGGATGGTTGCGTGGTCCCTGAGTAGGGGCCGGCGTGGAGTCTGGTTCCGCCATTGGCGGCTGGTACGGCGATTTCGCGTTCTGGGATGATGGTCGAGAGTGATTATGAGATCGCGGGTGATAGGCTTGGGCACAAGGGGAA
>JAJZBH010000198.1 GCA_021799015.1 Pseudomonadota bacterium | reverse complement strand
CTGCCAGAAAATCTCAAACGTCCCCGCCTCAGTCGAACGCGCCAGCCGGGGGGTAACGAAACAATGATTGTTGGTCCAGTCAATCCGTAACGGCCCCTGCGGCGCATCGAAACGGTCAGCCAGAGCGGCCTCGCGTACAAGCGAGACATTGGCCGTCCCGGCGTTCTGAATGGCCCGCCCGAGCAGCATGGCACAGACATAGCTCGCTTCGGCATCCGCAAACGGGGCCGCATCCGCGCCAAACGCCGTTTTGTAATCCTGGACAAAGGCTCGGTTTGCCGGGTTTTTAAGCGTTGCGAAATACGGCGAACAGGTGATGTGCCCGGCTGCGGCCTGCTTGCCGATCAGGTCGAGTTCCGGCTCACAGAGGCTGCAACTTAACACGGGCGCGAGGGTCTCTCGGCGCCTTGCCCGGTCATAGGCGCGGAAAAAGTGGTAGGCCGATTCTCCGACAAGCGTATTGAAGATCACCGGTGGCCGCCGGCGCAGAATGTCGGCAATGATAAGATCCAAGGCCGTATCACCGAACGGCACCAATCGTTCTGCAAGTAGGCCGCCGCCGCCGGCCGAGACGATTTCACGAAGAACCCGATTGGTCTCCCATGTCCAAATATAGTCTGACCCCACACAATACACCTCGGCACCGAAATGCGTCATCATATACCGGGCGAGCGGCACCACATGCTGATTGGGCGCCGCGCCGACATAGATGACATTGTCGCTGCTCTCGAAACCCTCATAGCGAGCCGCGTGCCAAAGCAAACTGCCTGAGCTTTCGATCAGCGGCAGGATCTCCCGCCGCGCGGTCGATGTGTAGCACCCGATGAAATGCCGGACTTGCTGCTGCAGCATCGCTTCACAGAACTGGTAATACCGCGCCGGATCGCCACCCGGATCGACGATCAGTGGCTCCAGCCGAAACCCGACCGCAGCGTCGTTGATCTGCCTGATTCCGAGCAGAGCTCCGTTCAGCATCTTCCGCCCGACCGTCCCGTAGAACCCGGACTGAGAATATAGAAGACCTACGGGGATACGCTCTGCGTGGTTCCGACTCATGTACCTTGCGAAGTGCCGGTCAACTGCCTCGAGCAGATTCAGACGGAGGACGACGAGAGTCAATCCCGGCGCACCCAAAAATGTCTTGACATCATGATGAACATCTCTGAAACTCCTCGCCGAGCGCTCAGATGCCGTTCCGGGACAACGACGTCCGGATCAGAACGGTGGTCGTTGCGGCGCTCATCCAGTGACGCGAGACTTGGCAATGGTGCCTCATTGAATCCGCATGCCGGATTCAAATGGGGCTTTTTGTTTTACGCTTGCGCTTGATGCGATTTAGGAACATGCCCGTCAGAACCCCGACACCGCACCAAATCCTGGAAATCGCTGCCAAATACGGGCTGGCCCTGACGGACGCCGATGTTGCGGATTTTCGGCAGCTCATTCAGCAAACCCTCGTGTCCTACCAAAGGCTTGACGAACTTGTCGAACCTTCCCTGCCGGTCAGCGTTCCCCGCAGCCCCGGCTTTCGCCCGGAGGCGGCGGATAACCCCTATAATGCCTGGTATTGGAAGACCGACATCGCCGGCGGCCGGCAAGGCCTGCTGAGCGGCAAGCACGTCGCGATAAAGGACAATATCTGCGTTGCAGGTGTTCCGATGATGAACGGCTCGCGCCTTCTGGAGGGCTTTGTGCCTGACATTGATGCGACCGTGGTCACCCGCATTCTCGACGCTGGCGGCATTATCGCCGGCAAGGCCGCGTGTGAAGATCTATGCTTTTCCGGTGCCAGCCACACCTGCGCCACCGGCCCGATCCGCAACCCGCATAACCCCGCCCATAGCGCCGGCGGCTCTTCCGGCGGTAGCGCTGCGGTGGTTGCGGCGGGCGATGTGCCGATGGCCCTCGGCGGTGACCAGGGCGGCTCCATCCGCACGCCCTCCAGTTGGTGCGGCGTCTATGGCCTCAAACCCACTTGGGGCCTGGTCCCCACCACGGGCTCGATGCCAATCTCCTATTCCATCGATCACTGCGGTCCGATCGGCGCCAGTGTCGAAGACATCGCGCGCTTGCTCGCCGTCATCGCCGGCCATGATGGCTGGGATTCCCGCACCATCGCCGCCCGCACAGGCGATTATATGGCCGAACTCGGCCAGAGCGCGCGCGGCTTGCGTGTCGGCGTCCTGCGGGAAGGCTTCGCCCATCCCGAAAGCGATGCCGCCGTCAATGCCAAGGTGCGCGATGCCGCCCGCCATCTCGAAATTCTCGGTGTTCAGTTAATTGAAATCTCCATCCCCATGCATTACGAGGGGCCATCGATATGGAGTGGCATCATCCTCGAAGGCGCCGCCGAGATGCTGATGAAAGGCCACGGAGTCGGCCACAACGTCGCCGGATATTATCCTCTCTCCATGCAGGAAGCCTTTGCCCGCGGCTTCGACACGCGTCTCAACGACGCTTCAGACACGGTAAAGCTGGTCCTGCTGCTTGGCGAATACCTCCATCGATACTACCATAACCGCTATCACTCGAAGGCACAGAACCTGCGCGTGCGGCTTCGCAACGCCTATGAAGAGGCGCTCCGGCGCGTGGATGTGTTGCTGATGCCAACCATCCCTTTCACCGCGACCGAGATTCCGCCGCCTGACGCGCCGCGGCTCTTCGCGGTCGAGCGCGCTCTGAACATGCAGGCAAATACTTGCCCGTTCGATGTCACCGGCAACCCGGCCTTCACTGTTCCTTGTAGCAAAGTCAACGGACTTCCAGTCGGCATGATGCTGGTCGGTCGCCCGTTCGAAGAAACCACGCTCATCCGCCTGGCCCATGCATTTGAAACCAACTGCGACTGGCGCAACATCTGAAAGATGATGACAATGACAGAAGAGTTGCACTACCTTGAACTTATGGAACTCACCCGCCGCATTCACGCAAAGCAGATTTCGCCAGTGGAAGCTACCAAGGTCGAACTCGACCGTATCGGCGCACTTGACGGAATTCTTTGCAGCTACGCCTTGGTTGCACCCGAGGTCGCGCTCGAACATGCGCGGGAGGCCGAAGCCGAGATCAACCGCGGCATCATCAAAGGCCCGCTCCACGGGGCGCCCATCGCTGTCAAGGATCTCTGCTGGACCAAGGGCATTCCGACCGCCGCCGGCATGCCTATTCATCGCGATTTCCGCCCAGACCGGGACGCAACCGTGGTAAAGAAGCTTCGCGACGCAGGCGCCATCATCCTCGGCAAGCTGCAACTGACCGAGGGCGCCTATGCTGACCATCACCCCGACATCACGCCACCCGTCAATCCGTGGAACGCAGCGCATTGGTCGGGTGCATCCTCCAGCGGCTCCGGCGTCGCGACTGCGGCAGGTCTCTGCTATGGCTCTCTTG
>JAJZBH010000197.1 GCA_021799015.1 Pseudomonadota bacterium | reverse complement strand
AGATAACATAGAAGTTGGGTTTGGTATGGCGTCGGAATGTCGATTTATGGAGACCATACTCCCCGTAAAAATTTGAATGTAACTCGCTTCACATACTGCCTAGAGCGCATGACCGGTGCGAAACTAGACTAACAAAATTTAGGAGGTTGGGCTACTGGTCGTTGCGAGGAGGACAAGATCGTCGCGGTGCAACACCTCATCGCGACCGCGCCAACCAAGTAGCCGCTCGATCGCATCGGTGTGGTGGCCCGCAATAAGGCGGGCATCGGTTGCTGAATACGCACATAACCCACGCGCCAGCAAACGACCATCGGCGCCAACGATCTCTACCGGGTCGCCGCGCTCGAACGCTCCCTCGACGTGGGTGATTCCAGCGGGCAATAATGAAGCGCCACACATGATCGCGTGTGAGGCGCCATCATCAACGGTGATTCGCCCAAGAGGGGAGAGCGCGCCGGCAATCCATTTTTTTCGTGCCGACCGCCCGCCTGGCGCTGGTAAGAACCACGTGCAACGGGCGCCAGCTTGGATCGCGGCCAACGGGTGCATAACATCTCCCCGAGCGATAGCCATGGCGCAACCTGCTTGTGTTGCAATTCTTGCCGCCGTGAGTTTGGTCCGCATGCCACCTGAAGAAAAGCCGGGTGGCGGTTCACCGCCCATTGCTTCGACTTCTGGCGTTATGGCAGCAACGATTGGAATATGTGCCGCCGTCGGGTCACGTTTGGGGTCGGCGGTGTAGAGGCCGTCGATATCGGACAGCAAAACCAACTGATCGGCCTCGATCATTTCCGCCACACGCCCAGCAAGTCTGTCATTGTCGCCGAACCGAATTTCGGATGTTGCTACGGCGTCATTCTCGTTAATGACGGGCACACATCCCAGTTCGAGGAGAGTGCGTAGCGTTGCTCGGGCATTCAGGTAACGGCGCCGATCCTCGGTGTCTGAAAGCGTAAGAAGAAGCTGTGCAGCTGTAATCCGGTGTCTGGACAGTGCTTCACTCCAGGCTTGAGCAAGTCTGATTTGCCCGACCGATGCAGCTGCCTGTTTTTCTTCAAGCCGAAGCCGTGCCTGTGTCAGCCTTAGCTGCAGCCGCGCTAGGGCGATGGCGCCCGACGAAACCACGACGACCTGAGTACCCGAAGTCTTGATCGCAGCGATGTCAGCTGTGACGCTTGCGAGCCACGATGCGCGTGGTTCGGCAACCTCCGAATCGACGATCAGCGCACTGCCGATTTTGACGACCAGAAGTCGCGCCTCTCCCAGAGAAAGCGGAGATGGTGCACGCTTCATTTTCTTGCTGCCTTGATCATCTTATATATTTCATACAATACGTCTTCAATTCCGGCGTGCGTTGCGGCCGATGCTATCATGACTTTGCGCCCGCTTGCGCGGGCCAATGCAGCGCGTCGCGCTGCTATCTGGCGTGAGGTCATCTCGTCCGATTTGTTCAGCACGATCAGTTCGGGCTTGCTTGCGAGCCCCGCACCGTAAGAGTCGAGTTCGCGCCGTACCGTCCGCCATGCCGCAACGACGTTGCTTGAACTCCCATCGATCAGATGGATAAGAACTGAACAACGCTCGACATGGCCGAGAAATCGGTCGCCGAGCCCCGCCCCCTGGTGTGCACCTTCGATCAACCCCGGAATGTCCGCAAGCACGAATTCCTCGGTCAGAGACAGTTGAACGACACCCAGCTGCGGATGTAGTGTTGTGAAAGGATAGCTTCCGATTTTCGGACGAGCGGATGAGGATACAGACAGGAACGTTGACTTGCCAGCATTTGGCAGTCCGACGAGGCCGGCGTCAGCAATTAGCTTGAGTCGCAGCCAGACCCAGCGCTCTTCACCTGGCCAACCAGGGTCAGCCCGCTGTGGAACGCGGTTCGTTGCCGACTTGAAACTCGTATTGCCGAATCCACCATCACCGCCGCGCAGCAGAACAACTCTTTTCTCCGGCTTATCAAGATCGGCGAGCAGCGTTTCGCGGTCATCGGCAAGAATTTGGGTTCCTAGTGGCACCTTGATTATTAGTGCAGGAGCGGCTCTGCCGGTGCGGTTATTGCCCGCACCATTCCCACCTTTCTTCGCCTTGAAGTGTTGGTTGTATCGGAAATCAATTAGGGTATTGAGGTTTGGTACTGCCTCGAACACGATGTCGCCACCGCGGCCGCCGTTGCCGCCATCAGGTCCACCGAATTCGATATACTTCTCTCGTCGGAACGCAACGACCCCGTTGCCGCCGTCGCCGGAGCGAAGAAATATTTTTGCCTGATCAAGAAATTTCATGATCTCTCAAAAAAAAGGCCGGCAGACGCCGGCCATTTCGTATGAGACCAGCTTCTTTCCTATTCGGCCGCGACCGGCAAGGTATCAACCGAGACATAAACGCGTCCTTCTGACTTCCTTTCGAAACTGACCTTTCCATCAACCAGCGCGAAAATCGTGTGATCTCGGCCCAATCCAACATTGCGTCCCGGTTTGACCTTGGTCCCGCGTTGACGAACGATGATGTTACCAGCAATAACTGAGGAGCCACCGGATTTTTTCACGCCGAGGCGGCGCCCCGCTGAGTCACGACCGTTACGTGAGGAACCGCCAGCTTTCTTATGTGCCATTTACTGCGCTCCTCCGGCTACGTTGATCTCGGCTACTCGCAATACGGTTACGTGCTGGCGGTGGCCGTTCTTACGGCGACTGTTTTGCCGACGGCGCTTTTTGAAAATGATTATTTTATCCAGCCGATCCTGTGCTACCACGGTCGCTGTCACTGAGGCTCCATGGACTGTCGGCTTGCCGATCATTACTCCTGAATCATCGCCCACTGCCAAGACGTCGGTAAAGGTTACCGTGTTCCCGGCCTGAACGTCGAGCTTTTCGACCTTAAGCACCACATCCGGTGCCACACGGTATTGTTTTCCGCCGGTGCGGATTACTGCGAACATTACACAACTCTTCCTGGCTTTTCTGAACTGCGTACAGTACACCGCAACGGGAAACCGATAGGACATCCCGGCGAGGTGGCGGGATATAAATCGCCTTGCCGGCGAAAGTCAACTCGTTGATGACACCGGTTACGTGTGGCCCAGTTGGCGCGCTCGCGTTGAGCGGCGGTCCGTCCTATCGTGGATCATACCATACCAAGTGCGCGACGATACACATCAAGGAGCGTCTCTTGCTCCTCGATTTCGGCTGGTTCCTGTTTCCGCATCCGGATCAACTGCCGCAGGACCTTGATATCGAAGCCAGCTGATTTCGCTTCAGCGTAGATGTCTTTGATGTCAGATGCGAGTGCCTTTCGCTCTTCTTCAAGCCGCTCGATACGCTCAACGATACTTTTCAACCTGTCTGCAGCAATGTTTCCTGTCGTCGGGATATCGGTGGTATCGAG
>JAJZBH010000196.1 GCA_021799015.1 Pseudomonadota bacterium | reverse complement strand
ACGCTCCAACAATTTTGCAAGGTTTCTGCGCCTTCATCCCCTACATCTTGCAAATCCCAATATTGCCAGTATCAAAAATTCAGCATCAAACCAGCAAAGTTCAATTTTTCACAGGGGGCTAGGGTTGGGTTGCGAACAACAACTCTGACCGGGAGACCCCCACGATGACCAATGACAAGATCGCCCTTCGTGACCTGCTTGAGAAGGGTTCGGACGCCGGTTTTCTGCGCGAGATGATCGGCTTTGCGGCGCAGCGGCTGATGGAACTCGAGACCGAGGAACTCTGTGGTGGTGCTCATGCGTGCGAGTTCAACACTACTAGTCAGCCGTATTTAGGCGCATGAGGTCGCTTCCGCGGTCTGTAACAATAATGCGGCGCGCAAACGCTCGCGGGCGCTTTGCGGTAGAAGTTTCTCGCGAATGAGCCAGTCGATAAGAACGAGGTTAACATTGAATTTGAATGCATTAGTGGCAAGCATCATTTCTAGGACTTCCGCCGCAGGCCAGAGTTCGAAGCCGTCCACTTCGCCATCGTTGGGGCGTGGGACAAAATCTTCGGCTAGCTCAAGATCATAACACACAAGGTGGTCCCGGCGCAGGCCCTCGGGCCGTTGCATTGCGTAATCCACACGTGAAACCTCTCGAGCATTAGCAATGAGATCGGCGCCAATAGAGGCCTCCTCGGCGGCTTCCTTGATCAGCGCACCTCGCGGAGAGAAGCCGGACGGGACGCCGCCACCGACGAGACTGTCAAATTTGCCTGGATCCAGCTGTTTCGTCGAGCTGCGTTTAGCAACCCAGATAAACGGCCCGTTGCGTCGGCGGACGATCCCGTTCAGATGCACCCCAACGCCGATTATTCCGAAAGCAGGGATGGCACCACGATCGAGTACAGCCAAAACATCACCACCCACGCATGCACGGACGTCAAAATTTTCTGATCGCCAACGAATACCAAACTGCTTGGCACGAGGGGCTACAATCGCATTCAGGTGAGGTGCTGCTTCATGGGGGAGGCAAACTGTTCCCTTAGTAAGGGTGAAATCCGGAATGAGAGCCTCAGCTAAGGCTGGATCGACATATCCGACATGATGCTGCCCAATACAAAATTTCAGTCGATCTCCTGGCAACCGGGCGGTCTGGCACGCGCGTGTGAGGTCCAATAAACGTTCAACGCTCACCAAATCCAGTGCTCGACACATTGGCAAGTCTACCTTCAAATGCCATCTCCAGATCATGACCGAAACAACCCGCGTTGCTCGTGCGAAGAATGCTCGGGCTACTATAGTCTCTCTGTTGCCGTATCTCTGGCCAAAAGGCGAGACCGGCCTGCGCCTGAGGATGGTATTCGCGATCATCTCATTGATCGCGGCAAAGCTTGCAGTTGTAATCGTCCCGATTGTTTATTCCCGCGCAGTCAACGCTCTTTCCCCTTCGGCTGGTCCTCTTGCGATTCCTGCGGCGTTGATCGTTGCATACGGGTTGTTGCGGATCACGGCGGCCGGATTCGGGGAATTGCGCGATGCGCTGTTCTCCGCGGTTCAGCAGCGCGCGGCCCGCGCCGTTGGGCGCGAAACCTTCGAGCATCTCCATGGATTGTCGCTCCGATTTCATCTCGACCGACAGACTGGCGGTCTGTCCAGAATGATACTGCGCGGAACGACCGGGATTCAGACCGTATTACGTCTGGCGACATTTCAGGTCGTACCAACCTTCTTCGAATTAATCCTTACGATCGCCATTCTTTGGCACATCTTTGATTGGCGGTACGCAATGGTCACGTTGCTGGCCGTCGGCGCTTATATGGCGTTCACCTTTTCCTTCACTGCATGGCGTGTGCGATTCCGACGCCAGATGAATGAGACCGATAATGCCGCCCAGACGAAGGCGATTGATTCGCTTCTAAATTTCGAAACGGTAAAATATTTTGGCAATGAAGCCCACGAGACCCATCGGTTTGACGACAGCCTAGCTCATTATGAGCGGGCAGCAATCAAATCGCAATTGACGCTGAGCGTGCTCAACGTTGGCCAGGCAATCATCATTGCAGTGGGACTGACAATCATGATGCTTATGGCGGCCCACGGGGTCTCTCAAGGAAAGCTAAATGTGGGCCAGTTTGTGCTGGTTAACACATACCTCATGCAGTTGTACCAGCCCCTCAACTTTCTCGGCTTTGTCTATCGCGAGTTCAATCAGGGACTTGTTGATATGGAGCAGATGTTTTCCCTACTGCGCACCGATCGGGAAATCACGGATCGAGCTGGCGCGGGCGTTATGCCTGCACGTGGTGGACCGATTTCGGTAGAGTTTCGAGATGTCCGATTCGGGTATGATTCGGCTCGCGAGATCCTGCACGGCATTTCGTTCCTGGCGGAACCTGGGCGCAAGGTGGCACTCGTCGGCCCGACTGGGTCTGGTAAGTCAACTATCTCGCGTTTGCTGTTTCGCTTTTACGATGTGACGCATGGCGCTGTTCTGGTTGATGGGGTTGACGTTCGTGACCTGACCCAAGACAGCCTACGTCGTGCGATCGGTGTCGTGCCGCAGGACACAGTGCTATTTAACGACACGATTCGCTACAACATTGCGTATGGGCGGCCGAATACCTCTGGTGCAGAAATCGAGGAGGCTGCGAGACTTGCGCAGATTCACGAGTTTATTCTTTCACTTCCTGAGGGATATGCTACTCGGGTCGGTGAGCGGGGACTGAAACTTTCAGGCGGAGAAAAACAGCGCGTTGCGATCGCTCGCACCATTCTAAAGAATCCGCGCCTCTTGATTCTTGATGAGGCAACAAGCGCGCTGGATACGGCAACCGAGCAGGAGATCGGTGTGGCACTCCGCCAGGTCGCACGCGACCGGACAACTCTGGTTATCGCACATCGGCTTTCTACGGTAATCGATGCGGATGAGATCTTGGTCCTTCGGGAGGGCAAGATCGTGGAACGTGGAACGCATGCGCAGTTGCTGGTAGCTAGCGGCACCTACGCTGCGATGTGGGCGGCACAATCGGAAATGACCGACCTTGGCAGCGGTTCGTTCCGCGACACCGCGCAGGCAACACAGGCGGCTGAGTAACGAGATCCTGCAACATTTTTTAGGGTTGTCAGTTCGGTATTCGGCTACCGGGTTTTATTCTGAGTGCGCTGCGCTATCAAGGATAACGCGATAGCTGAGATTGCGCGATCATAATTATTGACCGGCCGATGAACAACTGCAGAGTGGGGAGCTTATAGGGAGTGCGATCGCTTTGTCGTTTTGGACCAAGGAAGGTTTACTCATGATGATCCAGCGGATGAAAGAGGGAACTATCGAGTTAGTTCAAGGAGCGCCCGATGTGGCGCTTTAGCCTGACCTGACATCTGGGCCGCGTTGCGTGTTTCCGCACCGGGGCAGGGATTGTGCCATCGCCGGTCGGCGGTGGAACCCCGCC
>JAJZBH010000028.1 GCA_021799015.1 Pseudomonadota bacterium | reverse complement strand
GAATATCTGAGTGTCCACCAACGTATTTCGTCAGCGACTGGATCGAAACATCGACGCCGTGGCGAAACGGCTGAAACGTGCGAATGCCCCAAGTGTTGTCCATAAATACCTTTGCCCCGACTTCATGAGCAACCTTGGAGATCATGGGCACGTCCTGGACCTCGAAGGTGTGGCTTCCGGGGCTTTCGACCATCATGACGCGGAGGCTCGGGGGAATCAAACTGCGTAGTTGGTGCTCGCTGATCAGTGGATCGTAATAACGGGTCTGCACACCATACCGCCGGAGGATTGTATCGCAGAATCGGCGCGTCGGCCCATAAACCGAGTCGGGCACGAAAACAGTGTCTCCAGTCCGGAGATACGCCAGCAGCGGCGCTGTGATCGCGGCTAGGCCAGTCGAGACAATTTGACAGCGCGTGCCACCTTCGATTTCCGCAACCAGGGCTTCGAGCGCAAAATGGGTCTCGGTCCCGTAGAGGCCGTAGATCTCCTCCTGCTCAAGGCGGCGCGTACCAATTGTTTGCCGCTGCGCGCAGTTTTCATACAAGACCGTTGAGCCTCGCACGAGCTTCGGATTTACGAAGCCGTGGCTCTTGGTTGGTGGGCGCCCACGAAGGATCAGGCGCGATTCAAAGTCATTCTCGTTCATTCTGTCCTCTCGATAGGGGTGTTGTCACGGCTTCCCCATTCGGCCCAAGAGCCGTCGTAAAGCGCACCGGTTGGCAGGCCGGCAACTGCTAGACCAAGGGTCAGCACCGCGGCCGTAATGCCGGAACCACACATTGTGACGGGGCGACAAGCATGGGTAACGCCGACCTTACGAAAGATTTCCTGCAATTCAGGTGGTGGCTTCATTGTCTGGTCAACGTTAAGTAAGTTGGTAAACGGCAGTGAGACTGCTCCCGGGATGTGGCCTGACTGTACGCCGGCGCGTGGTTCCGGCGTTGTTCCGGCAAACCGGCCAAATCCGCGTGCGTCAAGAAGCAGTTCGCAGCGAGATTCAAGATTGGCCATGATCGCAGCTTGGTCACGCACAAGTTCCGGCTGGAAGCGTGGGATGAAAGCACCTTCCGCAGGCGTCACGGGGGTGGTTCCTTCAATCTCTTGCCCTTCAGCCATCCATTTTGGGAGACCACCGTCCAGCACGGTCACGTCGTCATGCCCAAAAACCCGGAACATCCACCAGGCGCGTGCGGCGGAGAACAATCCACGCTGATCATAGACCACAATCTGGGAGTTATTCGATATACCAAGTGCGGCCACTGATTCAGCGAATTCTTCCGCTGCCGGCAACATATGTGGGAGTGGCGTCTCAACATCAGCGATCCGTTCAAGATCGAAGAATTGCGCGCCCGGTATCCTACGGTTCACGAAAACTGCAATGGCATCATTCTTCTCTGTCGGCAGATAAAACGATGCATCGACAATCACGAGATTCGGCTGCCCTAGGTGGGACGCCAATGTGTCCACGGATATGAGAGGATATTTCATCGGTGACACATAACGCATTAGAGAGATGCTGTCGTGGCTGGCGCTATAAGCTACACGTCGACCAGCATCTTACGAATGAGTTGTGCTGCCGCCGTACCTTTGGCAGCGTCACGCCATGCTTGCTCGGCTACGCGCTGATGGGCGTTTATAGCGTCTTCTGCGCTTGTAATCATGGCGACGCCCGTTTGGTTGTTCGGAAGGCAATCGGTCGGGAAGGGATTGATCGCCAGTGAAGCGCGGGCACCGTTACGCAAGAGGATAAATTGGCTCGATACCTCGGCGCTGGTGTTCACGCCAATTTGCAGACCTATTGGCTCGCTTTCCATAAGATCGGCTATTCGCTCCACCTCTCGCCGTGCCACATCTCGGCACTGGGCCCGCAAGCGCTCTGACAAGACCAGCACACCGCCTCCGATCCCGTTCCGAAGGAGGCGCTGGAGCGGACCGGTTGACATGACGGTGATCACCGATGGCCGGCGGACGGCGAACATCTGCTTGCGCGTCTTGAGGGCGGTCAACACGTGCTCTGAGGCGGCTTCGACCTTCGTGCGGTCTGCTGCAGACTGGCTTGCTATTTCCTCAAAAATTTGGGCGATCGTTGCGTCATAATAATCTGTGGTTGTCAGATAACAGAGCGCTTCACCAATGTGCAGGATCTGGTCAGCACTTTCCTCCATTTGCCGCAATCGCTCGAGAAAACCTATCGGGCGACTGTAATACTCGACCCCGATACCAAGCAGCGTGAGCGGCGAAATCTTCAAGAGCTCGGCGAGGCGCTTGACCGTATCAAGTTTGATGACTTCGCCTTTTTCATAGCGATATAAGGCGGCGCGCGACACGCCCAAGCGGGCCGCAATTTCCTCAGCCTTCAGGCCCGATTCCATCCGATAGGCACGAAGCTGCTGTCCGATCTCACTGAATTGCATTGTTTGCGTCCTGAGAGAGGTTCGCGTTCGTCAATTCGTCACGGCAATTTCGAGGATGAATAATCAAAAATCGGAACGTTTTCGGTAAGTTATACATTTTTCCGCAATTTCCAATTTTTATAGAAAGTTCTGATTTTCTTTGTTTTGTTATCTGGAAATTGTTCTCTTCGCAATACGCGAGGAGGTTGAGGAGGCGACGCCTCGTTCATGGATTTGCGCCTTCAGAGCCTTGGGACTGTTGCGCTCGTCAGGCCTTGCGCGTTTGCAGGAATTTGGGTCGGCAAACCATCACGGAAATTTGAGGGGCATTGTTGAATAGGAGGGTGAGCTGAAGCCACAGGAATTTGTCCGAAATGCCAGAAGGAGTCCTGGGTGTGGAGAAATCCCACCCGGCGGCCGGGTGGGATTGGTCTTTTGCCGCTGATTAGGTTATTCTGAAATTAGGCTATTGAGGCAGTGTCTCGTCACGTCGTGTCCCCTTCGCACCGACCTGATCGGAGATATCCAAGCCTGTCAGTTGGTCGACCACCCGCATTGAGAGTTTAACTTTACCTCGGTCGTCGAGGCCGATCATCTTGACCTTAACCACGTCACCCGGTTTCACAACGTCGGTAGTGCGGGCGACTCGACCCTGGGCGAGCTCGCTTATGTGAACCAAACCGTCGCGGTTTCCAAAGAAATTAACAAAGGCGCCGAAATCCGCGACTTTGACGACCTTGCCCGTATAGATCGTACCCACTTCCGGTTCCGAGGTGAGGCTCCGGATCTTCTCGATTGCTTTTCGGGCCTGTTCATCGGACGTTGCGGCTATTTTGATAGTGCCGTCGTCTTCAATGTCAATTTTGCACCCGGTTTGTTCAACGATTTCGCGGATCACCTTTCCCCCTGTACCGATGACGTCACGGATTTTTTCCTTCGGGACGTTGATGACGGTGATACGCGGCGCATTTTGTGATACCTCATCGCGAGCACCTTGGAGGGCCTTGGCCATTTCGCCAAGAATGTGAAGTCGCCCTTCACGCGCTTGGTTAAGAGCGATACGCATGATCTCCGGCGTGATGGAGGTGATTTTGATGTCCATCTGCAACGCGGTGACACCCACGTCAGTCCCAGCAACTTTAAAATCCATGTCGCCGAGATGGTCTTCGTCTCCGAGAATGTCGGAGAGCACGGCAAAACCACGATCCTCTTTTATTAGGCCCATCGCAATGCCGGCTACCGGGCGTTCCAGCTTCACACCTGCATCCATAAGAGCGAGTGAGGTACCGCAAACCGTTGCCATTGACGATGACCCGTTACTTTCCGTGATCTCGGACACCACCCTTATCGTGTAAGGAAATTTTTCCTTGCTGGGCAGAAGCGGATGCACGGCGCGCCAAGCGAGCTTGCCATGCCCAATTTCACGTCGGCCAGGCGAACCGATGCGGCCAGTTTCGCCCACAGAATATGGCGGAAAGTTATAATGCAACATGAAATATTCTCGGTACTCACCCTCAATCGCATCAATGATCTGCTCGTCCTGTCCGGTGCCAAGGGTTGCCACTACAAGGGCTTGCGTTTCGCCACGCGTAAACAGTGCTGACCCGTGCGAGCGGGGCAGTACGCCGACCTCGGCAACGATCGGGCGGACTGTTCTCGTATCCCGGCCATCGATACGAATTCCGTCGTCAAGAATTGCGTTGCGCACAATATCTGCTTCAAGTTCTTTGAACAGTCCCTTTGCCTTTTCCGCGTCGAGACCTTCAGCAGCCAGCGCTTCGGCCACTTTCTGTTTTGTGGTACTGATTTTCTCATGGCGAAGTTGCTTCTCGCGTTCGGCATAGGCGTCACGAAGCGCGTCCCGCGAAAGGGTATCGACTCGGGATTTTAGAACGCGTTCATCTTCGCTCTCTTCGGGAAGAGCCCATGGATCCTTCGCAGCGTGTTCGGCTAACGCGATGATCGCTTCAATCACAGGCTGAAATTGTGCATGACCGAAGGTGACGGCACCGAGCATGATCTCTTCAGAAAGCTCCTGCGCTTCGCTTTCAACCATGAGGACGCCCGCATGCGTTCCGGCCACCACGAGGTCAAGTTCGCTTGCCTCGCGTTGCTCGGTTGTCGGGTTCAGCACGTACTCGCCCCGTATGTAGCCAACCCGTGCTGCCCCGACTGGCCCCTGGAAGGGGATGCCGGAAAGCGTCAGAGCGGCCGATGCTGCCACCATCGCTACAACATCGGGATCATTTTCCAGATCGTGGCTGAGCACGGTGACAACGACTTGGACCTCGTTACGAAACCCTTCCGGAAACAGTGGCCGGATCGGTCGGTCGATCAGCCGGGAGACCAAAGTCTCCTTTTCGGTTGGCCGCCCTTCACGCTTGAAAAAGCCGCCCGGGATTCGACCGGCGGCAAAGAATTTTTCCTGATAGTTCACCGTAAGCGGAAAAAAATCCTGTCCAGGCTTCACGCCTCGAGCTCCAACAGCCGTGGCAAGCACGACCGTGTCTCCATAGGAGGCTATAATCGCACCGTCCGCCTGACGAGCAACTTTGCCTGTCTCCAAGATTAGCTTTCGGCCACCCCAGTCGAGTTCTTTACGAAAGTATTTGTCGAACATTGGTCAGTCCTTACAATAGGGGATCAGACTGGCTGGCAGCTCGGAGCGCGGTGTGGGAGACGGCGTCTCGGGCCGCATGGGGCGGGCTGTGGGAGAAAACTCATCACAGCCACGGGCCATGTGGCCGGAAACGCCGATGGAAGTCCCAGCATAGCGCGCAACCGAACGACTAAAGCCGTTCCAATCGCACCAGGGAACAATTCCCCCGTTTCAAATGCGCCATCATAGCGCGCAAATGTACCATAGCGGAAACAAAGCGACTCCGCTACTCTGACATCCCCAAAAGCGATTTTGCCTTCTTGTGAAGATGCGGCAGCACTTCGCGACAGGTAACGGACGGAACATGGCAGCCTCCCGTTTCTTGGGAGCAGACCCGACGAAACGCAATAAAAAAGGGCAAGGATGAAGAGAAGGCAGTCAGGCGTAAAGACCGAAAGCACCAAGAATCCACCGGTCGCCCTGACTTGTCCCGCGAGCATTGTGTCGTGCCAAAGTTCCCGGACGGTATTTTGTGAGCGGCACATCGAATCTGGAAGTACCTCGATATCATCCATGGGCCTTAGATCTTTTTTCATCCCCTTGAGCGAGAATGCGAGCGGGGCAGAGCTTCCTCCAGACGGCTGGACGTTTCCATGGCCGTCGACGAAGGTGCCCGGACTTCCATAACGATTTCAATAGTTTGTGTTGCACCTCCCAACAGACGTCTCACGTCCTACAGCGGCGTATCGGAGACACGTCGAGCTCAGGGCATGTCGAAGGTCCGGCGATCGGGAAATGGACGATCAGACTTTTGTGGCATTGCCGGCTTTGAAAGCTTAGTTTTTCAAGATCGCGGGCAATGTCGGTGTTTTTCCTATGCTTTGATGTGCCAACCGACGGTCGGATAAGACGCTTTTAGCAGAATGAAATGTCGTGGCGATGTGCCGGCTCAATCGCAGCGTATGTCGGAACTGAGGGGCACGGAATGGCGTGTTGCGAAAGCCCCCATCAGTCTCTACGCCGGTGAATGGTTCAGCCTCGGGAGGGCTGAACCATTGGCGCGCGATGGAGTTTTACGGGCTACGCTACCGTAAAGCGGTTATCAATATTGCCGCGTGTAGCATGAACATAGGGACACACGATCTCTGCTTTGTGCACCAACGCTTTAGCCTCTTCGTGGTCCACACCCGGCATGCTGACCGTCAGGTGAGTATTTATCCCAAAACCTTGACCATCATCGCGTGGCCCGATCCCGATAGTTGCCCGCACCGTGGTCGAGTCCGGAAGTTTCACCTTTTCCTTACCAGCAACAAATTTTAGCGCTCCAAGGAAGCAAGCGGAATATGCGATGGCGAACAATTGTTCTGGGTTGGTCCCTGGGCCGTTATCGCCACCCAATTCCTTTGGGGTGCTAAGGTCGACCTTCAGTCGACCGTCATCGGTCTCGCCGTGTCCGGTCCGGCCACCCGTAGCGTGAGCATGAGCGTGATATAAAGCTTTCATCTTGGTCCTCCATGAAGTTGAGAAACGTAGCCGACCCCTATTGGCAGATTAATGAACAGGCTAAGGCCGATTGTCGAAAATTGCTCGGCTGTGCCCCAATGGGCCAGCGCCGGTGCCATATCCTGGCGCCGCTGCGAGCGCGGCCCGCACAAAATCCCTCCCCTGTTCGATCGCAGGGATCATGTCCAAGCCGCTGGCAATTCCTGTCGCAATTGCCGAGGCGAGAGTGCATCCGGTACCATGGCTGTGCCGCGTCGAAATACGCGAACCTTCAAAACGCGTGATGCCACTGGGACTGGCAAGCACGTCGACGACGGTATCACCCGAGGCATGACCACCTTTTATAAGGACGAATTTGGCACCAAGCGCCTGTAATGAGGCCGCGGCACTCTCGATAGCGTCAATCGTGTTGAGCGTGGAGCCGGTCAGAGCCGCTGCTTCGTCGAGGTTTGGTGTGAGCAGCATGGCCATCGGTAGCAATTCATCCCTGAGTTTGGCGACGCCGGCCGAATCAATGAGGTGGCGCCCCGATGATGAGATCATGACAGGATCAAGCACAATCGGGGTCCTGTCCGCATGGTTGCGTAGGGCCGCGATAATGGCGCCGACCATGTGAGTGCTGCCGAGCATCCCGATCTTGATCGCGTCGACGCCCAGATCGTCAAATACCACCTGAATAGCGCGCATCACCAGATCGGGGCGCATCAACGACACCTCATGCACGGCTTGGGAATCCTGTACAGTGATTGCCGTGATCGCAGTCATGGCGTGACCACCAAGCCGCGTAATCGTCTTTATGTCTGCTTCGACCCCGGCTCCGCCGCAACTGTCGGAGCCTCCGATTGCCAGAACACGGGGCGTCAATACCAAGGCATTCATGATGCGGCAGCGGCTTCTCGTTCGATGCTTGAACAGACCTCATCAACCAGCGCTTCGATCTGAGCTAGGTTCTCTCCTTCGGCCATGACGCGTATCAGCGGTTCCGTACCAGAAGGACGCACAAGAAGACGGCCAATACCGTTGAGGCTGGCGGCTGCCTCGGCAATTTTCGCCTGGAGTTCTGCCGATGCGAGTGGCGAACTGCCCTGGTACCGAACATTGCGCAACAACTGTGGCACAGGTGGAAACACGGTACAAACTTCGCTTGCTGGCCGGCCGGCTCTGACCAGAGCGGCAAGGATCTGCAAGGCGGCGATGAGACCGTCACCGGTCGTCGCAAAGTCTGCAAGAATTACATGACCTGACTGCTCGCCGCCTAAGTTGAGACCAAGGTTGCGCATTGCTTCAGCGACATAGCGGTCACCTACCTTGGTCCGATGCAATGTGAGCCCAAGACCACCGAGATAGCGCTCCAACCCGAGGTTGGACATCAATGTGGCGACGATCCCAGGTCCGGCAAGCTTATGGTCGGCCTGCATCGTCCGCGCAATCAGTGCGAGAACTTGGTCACCATCGATAATAGCGCCACGTTCATCGGCGAGAAGTACTCGGTCCGCGTCGCCATCCAATGCGATGCCGAGATCAGCTTTATGGGTGAGTACTGCCGCGCACAGTTGGTCCGGTGACGTGGAGCCGCAGCCACGGTTGATGTTGAAGCCATTTGGCTCGTTTCCAATCGCCACGACATTTGCGCCTAGCTCCCATAAAGCTGCGGGCGCGACTTTATAGGCAGCGCCGTTGGCGCAATCGAGGATCACCCGCAGCCCGTCAAACCTCAATCCACGTGGGAGGCTCGCTTTTGCGGATTCGACGTAACGGCCGGGAGCGTCGACGAGTCGACTAGCCTTGCCCAGCTCGGCGGGAGCCGCCAAACGTTGGGACAGATCCTCTTCCATCAAGGCTTCGATTTCGGCTTCGGTCGCATCGGAAAGCTTGGTACCGTCTGGACCGAACAGCTTGATGCCGTTGTCCTCGTATGGATTGTGGGATGCCGAGATCACGACGCCTAGATCAGCCCGAAGGCTTCGGGTAAGCATGGCAATTGCCGGTGTCGGCAGTGGGCCAGCAAGCGTGACATCCATCCCGGCACCGATGAAACCGGCAGTCAGGGCAGGTTCCAGCATATAGCCGGACAATCGTGTGTCCTTGCCAATGATGACGCGGTGGCGGTGGTTGCCGCGAGTAAAAAGCAAGCCTGCTGCTTGGCCAAGCCGAAGCGCGATCTCAGCAGTCATCGGTGCGGTGTTGGCGATTCCGCGAATTCCATCAGTGCCGAACAGTCGGCGTTGCTGTCTGTCTTGCGAGTCCGTAGAGATCACGTTCATGCTGGTCGTTCAACGCCTGAATGCGCCGATGATCAAGAGGGGGCTGCCGGCTGCGTGACCAAGAGCCGGTCGTGCACCTCAAATGCCTGCCAGCGCCCGCCAGACGCGCAAGGCTTGCACAGTCCCAGGGACGTCGTGGACCCGTAGGATTGTTGCTCCGCGACTTGCGGCGAACAGTCCCGCCGCAATGGAAGCAACATCGCGGCGGGAAGCCATGCACTCATCAACAAGTTCGCCGATAAACCGTTTGCGGGATACGCCAACAAGGACTGGATGGCCCAAGGCAACAAATCGTTTGATGTCTTTTAGGAGGGTCACGTTCTGCACGCCAACCTTAGAAAACCCGAAACCTGGATCAAGCGCGATCGCCTCTTTGGCAATTCCGGCTGCGAGTGCCGCATCCCGGCGGAGCAGGAGCTCACTACTGACTTCCGATACCAAATCCGCATAATGCGCGTGCTGATCCATTGTTTCCGGGGTGCCCCGCATATGCATTAAAATGACTCCGCATTGCCGGGCAGCGACAATTTTTGCGGCGGCCGGGTCATGTTGAAGCCCGGAAACATCGTTAACAATGATCGCACCGCAATCGAGCGCTGCTGACATCGTTGCCGCATTCCGCGTATCCACAGAAATGACGGCCCCAGTTTCAGCAAGTCCACGCACGACTGGCAGGATGCGCTGGATCTCGTCAGAAGGCTCTACGATTGCAGCGCCCGGTCGCGTACTCTCGCCACCGACATCAATAATATCGGCACCTGCCGCCCGCATCGCACATCCTGCTGCGATCGCTGCCTTGGATCCAAAAAACAGTCTGCCGTCGGAAAAACTATCAGGCGTAACGTTGAGAATTCCCATGACCAGTGGGCGATCAAGCCTGAAGCCAGCCCAGCGGCGTTCGAGGTGACTGGTCATGCCGTAAGCGCCATTGGTCTAATGGTGTCGTAATGTTCTAGATCGATGGGCTGTAGCACGGTACACAGACGCACTTGCATTTATCGGCGATACCCCGGCCAGTTGAGAGCAGCAAGCTGCGTGATAGCACTGAGTGATCGTTCCCTGCCTCAAGGGGGAGTGCGGCAACGGAAGCCTGGGCGACGCAGCGCCGCTTGGCGATTAGTTTCGTGTTCCGCTCGAAAGCGCTAGTCACTGGCTGAACTCGCGCACCGGTTCGCCAAGCGAAGGGGCTCCGCCATAAACCTAATCTCTGCTTCGGAGGGTTGCCACCGGCAGCTCGGAGGTCGAAGACAACGCTATTGCCCGATTTGGTGGCCCAATGAAATGACCTGATCACGCCTTGGTCCTTGGACAGGTGGCGCATTTCCGCACGCGTGTGACCTCATGTTTGTCGCGAGTGCTGAAGCATTGCCTTGGTGGCCTTTGCCACTGACCAGCATATGGCAGACCGCATCATAATGCGCTAGCTTCCCTGCCATGGCGGAAGCAAAACTCTACCTTGGTACACGGCGGTATTCCTCCTGGTCGCTTCGCGGATGGCTTGCTGTTCGCCTTGCTGATCTTGGAGTCAGCGAGCATGTGGTTCCGTTGGCGGGAGGGAATACGGCGGCAGTGAAATCGATTTCGCCGTCAGGCTTTGTCCCGTATCTTGAGCACGATGGTGCCTGTATCTGGGATTCTCTGGCGATTCTTGAGTATTGCGCTGAAATACAGCCTCGGCTCTGGCCAGCCGATCGTGTGGCGCGTGCTCATGCAAGAGCAATCACGGCAGAAATGCATAGCGGATTTCGAGCACTTCGCACTGCGTTGCCGATGAATTGCGGGCGCGATCGTCCACGAAGGGTGGTGACCCCTGAAACGAGTGCTGATATCGCACGCATCGAATCAATTTGGATGACGACGCGCGCTCGTTTCGGCGAAAGCGGCACCTATATGTTCGGCGAGAACTTTACGGGTGCTGACATCATGTTTGCCCCGGTCGTTTCACGTTTCCGCAGCTATCACATCGAACTCAGCACCGCTGCGATGCAATATATTGATGCCATTCACGGGCATCCGTTGATTCAGATGTGGTATCGACTTGCGGCGCTAGAGCCGGACAGTTGGAAACTCACCGGTTATGAGGAACTGGAGTAAGCATCGATCTTGCTCTGGACGTACCGTTTCAACTCGTCAGAGCGGTCTGGAACGTGACGAGGATGCAATCGGTGCCGGGCAACGAGGTATTGTCTGCTCTTTGTATTGGAAGAATGGCGCGTTTTTTCGTTTGCCGAGTATCCATGTGACGGGTCATGTCGCGTGGGAAGTAAGCGTTTGAGCGCCGATTGACGTTGTATTGGGGTACAAAAGGCCCTTTTGAAGGGGGAGCTTTCGTGGCCTACCGAAGGCTACCCCTGATATATAGCTTGGGTTGGTGGCACGTTTAGGAAACATGTGGTTCTCAACCACTCTGCGCTCGACCTTGTGCTTGTACGGGCTGACTCTGGGAGGTTCTGACTATCGCTGACCGTGCTGACACCGATCTTGAAACCCTTGAGGCAGAGGCGCGGGCCTGTGCGGTGTGCGCCGCCGCCCTGCCGCTTGGCCCACGTCCTGTATTCCAGACTGCCGCGTCAGCAAAGCTGTTGATCGTCGGTCAGGCGCCGGGCGCAAGAGTTCACGCAACCGGAATTCCTTGGAACGACGCGTCGGGTGACCGGCTGCGTAACTGGTTAGGTCTTGCGCGAGCGGAATTTTATGATCGCAGGCGCGTGGCAATCCTGCCTATCGGGCTTTGTTACCCGGGCCGTTTGCCACGAGGAGGAGATGCATCGCCTCGACTGGAATGCGCGCCATTATGGCAGGCCCGTTTTCTGGCTGCGTTACCCGGGATTCGATTAACGTTGTTGGTAGGGACGTACGCGCAAGTCTATCATCTAGGTGCTGGTAAAATGGAGGGTCGTGTACGCGCGATTGCAGAAAGCAGGAATTATATCGCCTTGCCGCACCCGTCGTGGCGGACACGTGCTTGGGTAGAACGCCGGCCCTGGTTTGCAAGGGATGTGCTGCCAATCCTTCGTGCCCGGATTAGCGACGTAATGGCTGACTAAAGGAGAAATGTCATGGTGGCAAAACTAACAAAACCCGAGCGCGAAGCTCTTGTCGATCTTCTCCCACAATGGACGGTGGTGAGCGATCGCGACACGATCACTCGCGACTTTGTCTTTCCGGATTTTGTCGAAGCGTTCGGATTCATGTCAAAAGTAGCTCTTCTTGCCGAGAGGGTTGATCACCACCCGGAATGGTCGAATGTCTATAATCGGGTACGAATTCAACTTTCAACCCATGAGGTCGGAGGACTGACTATGCGCGACGTCAAGCTGGCTCAAATGATTGACGCGATACAGAACTAACAGCCTCCCTGGCGGCAAAGCGCTATCTTTGCTCGGTGTCACGGTGACCGGTGCGGCGGCGCCGGCACCCAAAGTTCGTCATGGCCCCCCTCTTCATTCAGCACGCGCGCCAGCACGAACAGCAGGTCGGACAGGCGGTTTAAATATTGCAAGGTTGGCGGCGCAACGGTTGTTTCGGCTCCAAGAGCCACGAGTTCACGTTCGGACCGGCGGACGGTGGTGCGGGCCAGATGGGCCCGACAGGCTGCTTCGGTACCTCCTGGCAGGATAAAGCTCGCGAGCGGTTTCAGTTGGGCGTTGAACCGTGCTAACTGTGTATCCAGAAAAGCGGGGTAGTTTTCGCCAATCGCAGGGCTGGATCGGCGTTTGCCCGGCGTGGCCAGCTCTGCGCCGAGATCGAAAAGGTCATTTTGCACCATGCCCAATACCGCGTCGATCTCATTGTGGTCGCGACATGATGCACGTAGCCAACCGATTACGGAGTTTGCCTCATCCAATGCACCGAGCATGCGGATCCGAGAGTGATCCTTGCGAACCCGGTCGCCGTTCGCCAAGGATGTTTCTCCTCCATCGCCACCTCGTGTAACGATCCGATCCAATTTGACCATTGTGATACCCCCTCATGCCATCAGAACGCCTTCCCTCTTTGCCTTGGCTTCCGGTTCAACATGGATCGTAATGATTACACCCGGCATTTCGGCTTTCAGCGCGTCCTCGATCCGGTCGCAGATAACGTGGGCTGACGCAACCGACATTGCGCCGGGTACGACTAAATGAAACTCTAGGAACTTCGACATTCCCGCTTCTCGCATACGTAGGTCATGTGCTTCGATCGCTCCGGCACCTTCCGCACGCACGAGTTCCTGCATACGGGCGACCACTTCGGGGGGAGGCGCCTTGTCAAGCAAGGCGCTCAAGGATCGACGGATAGTTTGCGCACCCACGAACGCGATTTGGCACGCGACTGCGGCAGCGATCAGCGGGTCAAGAATCGGGATTTTGAATATGATTGCAACACCGAGCCCGATGAGGATTCCCAGAGTGGTCATTGCGTCTGCGTCAAGATGCGCAGCGTCGGCGGCTATAGCAGGATACCGAGCGGCCGCACCGATTCGCCGGAGCCAAAACGCGAAGAGGGCATTCATTCCACCGCCTACCGCATTCAATCCCAGGGCAAGTATGGGTTGGGCTGGCAGCGTGGGGTGCTCAAGCCCGGCTCCGACTCGC
Organism: Pseudomonadota bacterium; assembly: GCA_021799015.1. Classification (GTDB taxonomy): domain Bacteria; phylum Pseudomonadota; class Alphaproteobacteria; order Acetobacterales; family Acetobacteraceae; genus Acidiphilium. The sequence continues at coordinate 7,546 of JAJZBH010000028.1, read as the reverse complement.
TCGAAAATCAGTATGGCGGCCAAGACGATCATTGCTCCCTCGGCCACGGCACTGAATAATTCGGCTTTACCATGGCCATACGGGTGTTCGCGATCGGCAGGCTTTATCGCTGTATGCAGTGCATAATAGAGCAGCAAGGCGGCCGTCACGTTGACGAGCGACTCCAATGCGTCAGAATAGAGGGCAGCGCTGAAGCTTATCCTCCAAGCGGCGAGTTTGAGCGCGAACACGACAAGACCGAGGGCAATGCTGCCGAGTGCCAAATGTTGTGGCGGCAGTATTAGTTTCTGGGGCTGGGGCTTCGTGGCTTTCATAATCTACTGCGACGTCAGTATTGAATTTTCGCCAGACGGTAGACAAGGTGGCTTCGTTCCCAAGCTTTGACTTCGATTGCGAATCGCGCACCTCCAGACCTTACAGACCATGGTAAATCGACCGCCGTACCGCTGTTTCGATGGCAGCCGCAGGGACGCACGGCAAACGTTGGCATCGCTGGCAAACGCCCAGTCCTCTCCGGGCTTCCATTTCGCCCTTAGAACCGTGTTTGAGTACGCTAGATTCGTCGATCACTGAATTATCTCGCGGCACAGCGAGCATCTCCCGCCATTGCTTTGCGGTTGATAAGCAAACATCAGCGACACTCGGATAGCTTACGCGCAATGCGCATGACGGCAACTAGGCTCATGTACCCTATCCATGATCGTCGACGTGACTCTTGTGAGTTCCCGGAGCCACTTCCGAGTCGAGAGCCAGTGGAAGCCAGACACGGCAGGTTGTACCAATACCTTCTGTGCTTTCGATGACGAAGCGGCCTCGGTGACGGGAAACTGCGTGCTTGACAATGGCAAGGCCGAGGCCGGTACCACCAACAAGACGACTGCGTCCTTTGTCCACGCGGTAAAATCTTTCAGTCAAGCGCGGGATATGTTCGTGCGCTATTCCGGGTCCATCATCAATTACGTCGATCAAGACGCCCGCGTGCGGAAAGTTGGATTCCGGCGTCGCAGCGGCCCGGATTTTAACGGTACCGTTGCGACGCCCATATTTGATCGCGTTGTCGATCAGGTTCGTAAAGATCTGAGTCAGTTGCCCGGCGTCGCCGTGTACAGGGGGCAGCGAATCGGGGATATCGAGATCGAGATTTACCTCGGCGTTAGAAATCAGCGGAGCCATGAACGTGGCAACGTCTCGCAGAAGGTTTCTTGGTTCTACCCGTTCCTTAGGTAAGTGGTGCTCCATCATCTCGATGCGCGACAAGCTTAGCAGATCTGCGATGATCCGTTGCATACGTTCGGCTTGCTCGGCCATGATCGCGAGGAATTGAGCGTTGGCCTCGGCATCACCTGCGGCCGGGCCACGCAGTGTTTCGATAAATCCGATAAGACTCGTGAGCGGCGTCCGAAGTTCGTGGCTCGCATTCGCGACGAAATCCGCGCGCATCCGATCCAACGAACGCTCATGGGTCCGGTCAGAGAGAAGCAAAAACGTTGAAGCGGGCGGGATTACACCGGTTTTTATCACGATGGCATCAAGATCGCGGGGCATGGGTGCGGCCAAGCTGACCGAGGTTTGGATGGGATCTCCGGCGGTATCGGCTTCGTCAAGCGCTGCACGTAATGTCGGATGGCGCAGCAACGACGCTGCCTCGTCGCCAAACTTGTGTTGAGCCGCAGGGTTGCGCCAAACGATTCGACGAGTTCCGTGAGTCAAATCCAACCGGAACAAGGGATCTGGTAGGCGATCCAGCAACGCTTGATTCGCAGCTGCCTGTGAAGCGACCGGACCCAGCCGGCGGCGCTCCAAGGTGATGGCTTGGATAACTTTCATCGCCAGCGGCGTCAGGCCGGGAGTGATCAGCGAAAGCCGACTTAGCGACGCACTCTCGACTGCCTGTTTGAACGCATGGAGGTCGCGGGCCAGAACAAGCCCCGCCACACCCGACCAAAGAGCTATGCCTAGCAGGGCGAGAAACCCAGCGATCGGCTTCATGGCACCCATCGACATCAGCAACAAAATCCCACCGACAGGAAGAGCGCCCAGCCAGAGCGCAACGGTCAGGCGCGGTCTGTTTTGACCACTCATTGGTCTTCAGCGAGCAGGAACGATGTCCAGCGGTAGTTCGCGCGGAGCTGGCGCAACAAGCTGCGGTCCACCCGGCGTGACTCGAAACACTGCGAGGCCACGCCGGACTTTGCCATTCGGCTGCAGAACGAGTACGCCATCGGTACCAAAAAACCCGGTGGGGTTAGTGAGAACACGCATGGTGTATCCTCCCTCGTGAGCGGCCAACACGGCAATTGCTGCAGCATCGAATGCCAGATCATCGATGACCAGCGGCTTGGTTCCGTATACTGACTCGAATTTCTGGACGAACGCCGAGCGCAGAGCGGGGGGTGGGGCGGCATACAGCGCACCGACGAGTGCCTGATGGGTTGCCATTGCTTGCGCTTCTCTGGCCCACAGCATTGGTCCAACGATTTGTACTTGGGGAGGGTCGACATCGTAGTATGGAAGCAGCGTGGCAATTTCGGCCAAGGTTTCGCCATGGGCGGCAAGGAGCAGGGTATCGAACGGTGGTGGCGGAATCGGCTCCAGAGCTAGTTTTGCGGCCAACAATCGGCCAGCCTCGTCGTCTTGGTCGCGCGCGGCTCGGATTCGTGCCTCAAGGGCGGCACCGCGGGCATCGAAGTTCGTAATAGCCCGAACAGTCCGCGTCAGACTGGAAAAGGACGACGGGTCGTAAAAGCTGATTTGCGGAGTGGTCTCGCCGAGGTGTTTAGCTTCCTTCTGTAACGCTGTGCCCATGAGCTGGCCAAATGGGCTGCTTGGCAGGATCGCGGCGGTGCGGGTGTGCCCCGATGCAGCAGCGGCTGCAATCACGCGACGCACCTGCTGGCCGGGCGAGATCCCTAATGGCCACAATCCCGGCTTCGCAATATCTTCGTCGTTGCTGAAGGCTAGCACATTGACGTCGGCAGCATGCGCGATTGGACCAACTGCTTCCGCCGCGCTGGCAGTAAGCGGGCCCAGGATCAGGCCGTCCCCGGCACTGATCGCAGCTTGGGCCGCGGCGGCTGCTCCTTCGGGCGTTCCCCGTGTATTACGTACGTCGAGAGGGGGCGCGCCGCTGGCGGCAAAGGCAAGTTTCGCAGCTTGCTCCATTGAACGGCCGACGGGGGCAAATGGTCCGGACAACGGAAGGAGTAGGGCAACGGGGCCGCTGTGACGACCGAATTGCGGTACCGACGATTCATATGCTGATGTGCTATTGATGCCTGGAATTCGGGGCATGAATTGATTGGGGGCTTGGACTCCGCATGCCGTGAGGCATGCACAAAGCACCAACGAGGAGACTATCCCTGTAAAGGACCGACGTGACAAAAGAACCTCCTAATGCAACGCAGGGCATCGATGCCGATCACGTCGCGCTCATGCTGGTTTCGACGCCAATTGGCAATCTCGGCGACCTCGCGCCACGCGCCGTCGAGTTTCTCCGAACCGTTGACGCCGTGCTGTGCGAGGATACGCGCCATACCACAAAGCTGTTGTCTGCACATGGCATCCGGGTAAAGCTTATAGCTCTGCATGATCACAATGAAGAAAAGCGAAGCGCCGGGCTGATTACCTCGATGCAGCGGGGACGACGCTACGCCTTGGTAAGCGACGCCGGAGCTCCGCTTATCGCAGACCCTGGCTTTCGCTTGGTTCGGGGAACGATCGCTGCAGGTCTCAAGGTCAGCGGGATTCCCGGAGCAAATGCTGCAATAATGGCTCTGGCTCTCTCAGGTTTACCGCCATATCCATTCCTGTTTTATGGATTTCTTCCTCCCCGCCCGGGCCAGCGTCAGGCCGTATTGGCGTCGATTGCTGCCGCTGAAGGGGCAGGGCTTAATGCGACCTTGATCTTTTATGAAGCGCCGCACCGGCTGGCTGCTACTCTTGCTGACGCGGTTACCATTTTGGGAAATCGCCCCGCCGCCATTGCCCGGGAACTCACCAAGCGCTTCGAAGAAATAAGGCGTGATACTCTCCCCAATCTCGCCGACTTTTATTTTGCCCACGAACCTCGTGGCGAGATAACGCTGGTTGTTGGCCCTCGCCCGGCCACGGTCGAGATCCCAGATGATTGTCTGGATGCAGCTCTCGTCAGGGCTCTGGCCACGCAACGGGTTCGGGACGCCGCGAGCACGGTCGCAGTGCAATTCGGAATTTCGCGTGCTAGGGCCTATCAGCGGGCATTGAAGCTGCGTGGCGTCGCGCTGGCAGGTAAGTTCGATTGAGGGGCATGATTCGGCAATGGTTGGAGATGGATCAAATGCGTGAGCAGCCCAGGATACATCAAATAAGGTAAGGCATTCACGGCGCCTACGGCCACTGTAATTGCGGCGAGTATCAAAACTGCCAGCCAACCAGCTATTCGTAGACCTGATTTTACGATAAACCACTGTAGCCAGAGCATGTAGCCGACCAGCGCGCCGATGCTTCCCGCAGCCGAGACCGGGTCTGGTAGACCGAGTGCACTTAACGTTCCGTCAATCAAGATAACCAAAAACATCAAGGGCAGCATCATCCAGATCGACCAGTTTAGCGCTGTTGAAGTCATTAACCAGCGCTCGTTGCCGCCGAATCGGCTCGAGGCGAATTCGATGGTTACCGGTTGGATAAGCACACCGACGAGACGCGAGCAAAACAGCATGGCTGCGATCCAATATTCATGCTGCATTGCCATCAAAATTGCCCCGACCAGAGGGAAAGCTACCAGCGGGGCTAATGATGCGGTGAACGGCGGTATGGCGTTTCCGAACTCTTCGATGCCTTGCGCTTGGCCTCGTGCCAAAAGCCAGAAGCCCCGGACAATGTTGCCGCTGCTCTGCTTCATGACTTGAAAATCTCCGACAGCAGCGCTTCGTAGATTCGCGCAAGAAGACGTAGGTCTGCGACCGGTACCGCCTCATCAGTACGGTGCATGAGAGCGCCGACTAAGCCGAACTCAGCGACTGGGCAATATTTTGCGATAAATCGCGCGTCCGACGTACCACCTCCTGTATCCAGACGTGGCTTGATACCGGTCAATTTTTCTATTGCCACTTCGAGCGCATTCGTGAGTGGGCCAGGTTCAGTGCGGAAAGGCTCCCCGCTGATCGCCACCGAGATTTTCGCGTCAGGGGCGAAGTGTGAAATTTCTGCTCGCAGCCATGACTCCAGTTCTGTTCCGGTATGACGATCGTTGAAGCGGATATTGACGGCGGCGTGAGCCGCACCCGGAATGATGTTGCCGGTAGGATTCCCAACGTCGACGCTCGTGATCTGCAAAGACGATGGTTCGAAATATTCTGTTCCTGAATCGAGATGATGGGCCCGTAATTTTTCCAGCGCTGGGATAAGTCGATGCAATGGGTTGTCCGCGCGCGTGGGGTAAGCAACGTGTCCCTGTACGCCACGTACGGTGATCTCAGCCGATATACTGCCGCGCCGACCGATCTTGATAACATCGCCCAAACGGGTGCCCGAGGTCGGCTCCCCGACAAGACATAAATCTGGGACTTTGTTTCTGGATGCGAGCGCTTCAAGAATCCGAATTGTCCCGTCGGTAGCAGCTCCCTCCTCATCACCGGTGATTAGAAGCGTCATCTGCCCGACCGGCAGACGCATGTTTAACCGCTGGGCAATCGCTGCCACGAATGCAGCGATTGCCCCTTTCATGTCGACGGCCCCGCGGCCATACAAAACATTATCAACGATTGCGCCGCCGAACGGATCTGTCAGCCATCCACTTCCTGGAGGCACGACATCGGTATGTCCTGCAAATCCGAAATGTGGACCTTTTGTGCCTATCGTCGCAATGAGATTATTGACTGGACCATCAACTCGATACTCGACCGTAAATCCCAGCGCTTCCAGAGCCTGACCCAGGATTATCTGTGCTCCTCCATCCGTTGGCGTTACAGACGGACAACGCAAAAGTGATTGCGCCAAGGATAAGGGATCGGCGAGAGCTGCTGCGGAGATCACGTTCGTAGCAGCTCGTTGATTGCAGTTTTTTCTCTAGTCCGGGCATCAACCCTTTTTACGATCACGGCGCAGGCAAGATTCGGTCCAGGTGACCCGTCGGGTAACGGTTTTCCTGGCAAGCTACCCGGAATAACAACTGAAAATTCCGGTACCTTACCGTAATAAATTTCTCCACTGTCCCGGTCAATGATTTTAGTTGATGCACCGAGGAAAACGCCCATTGAGAGAACAGAACCGCGTTTTACAATTACTCCTTCGGCGACTTCCGAGCGTGCGCCGATGAAACATCCATCTTCAATAATAACGGGTGCTGCCTGTAGTGGTTCGAGGACACCCCCGATCCCGACGCCGCCGCTGATATGGCAGTTGGCCCCGACCTGCGCGCATGACCCAACTGTCGACCAGGTGTCGATCATGGTACCTTTACCGATTCTTGCTCCGACATTGATGAAGCACGGCATCATCACGGTACCAGGCTCAATGAAGGCCGACCGTCGAACTACAGCTCCTGGTACAGCCCGAATTCCAGCCGCAGTGAAACGGTCATTGTCCCAATCCGTGAATTTCATGGAGACCTTGTCGAAAGCCATCGCGCCACCAATCCCGGGCATCGGTACGTTTCCCGTGAGCCGGAATGACAGCAGAATGGCTTCCTTAAGCCATGTATGCACGAGCCAGTTCGGGCCGTCTTTCTCTGCTATGCGCAACCGTCCCAAGTCCAGCCGATCCAAGACGGTTTCGACGGCTATGCGATCTGCTTTCTCTTCTGTGGCGGAAAGCATTTTTTCGCGGCGTGCCCATGCCGTTTCAATGGCCGTCTGTAGTTCTTCATTCGTCATCATGCGTGAGCTGGTTCCGATTTGGTCATGGTTGGGGGTTTCCGTGGTCGCGGCGGACCATGGTCAGGCACGCTCAATGAGTCAATCAGGGGATGAGATTTATCGATGGCATTCGTGACCGGCTGAGTATCGTCCAGAAATATTCACGCCCACGATCTGGTCGGGCAGTGGATTGTTTGGGCAATTCCCTTTCTTTGCCAAACGGTGCTTGCGCGTCTGCAGAAAACAAGCAGCAGAAAAAGCGCAAGATTAGGCCCTTCAATATACCATGGCTGCCACGGTGCCCAAGGAACGGAATCTTTAGGGTCGTCTGCGGTAGTGTGGCCCATCCGATGGCATGGCAACAGCTATTTTTCGGAGTAAATTCAATTTTGAGTGATCTCCGAGGAATCCCTTGGTCCGTTCCACCTTCCTGCGGCGCTTCAGCAAGTGAGCAAAGCCCTTGCTCTCTGGTACCGTTGATTACCATAGTGGCTTAATTAGGCCGCTGGTTCATCTCGAGGACTCGGCTGAGCAGCCAATCCCCGTCAATTTTTTCTTTCGTCAGAGCCATCGCCAGAAATTCACTTCCGAATACCGCGGCACCGAAAATCATGTCTGGCCGTACCCACCGTACTCTCTCCAAATTCTTCCGTGAGTTGACCGCAGCCACGAGTCGTGCGTCGGTGCCGAGTTCGCGGGCTGCAAGGATCAGA
>JAJZBH010000027.1 GCA_021799015.1 Pseudomonadota bacterium | reverse complement strand
AGGCCCCGGACGTCGTGCTGTCCGAGCCGGAACGGTGAGTTTCTGATGAGTCTGATCACCGTCTATGGAGCCCCTGAAGGGTATGATGCCGAGCTGATCGCCAGGCGTGCCTCGGAATCAGGCATCGTTCTGCATATTGCGCGGGATGATGCTCGGCTGGCACGGTTGGAGGAGGCGATCAGGTTTTTCGCCCCCGATATCGAGATTCTCCGGTTCCCGGCATGGGATTGCCTACCTTATGACCGGGTGTCGCCGAATCCGGCGATCGTTGCTGAACGGGTTGCAACGCTGACGCGGCTGCTTGAGCCGCCAACCGGTCCGCGCATTTTGCTTACCACGGTCAATGCAGCCGTCCAGCGGGTGATGCCTCGTGCGCAGTTTCAGGGGATTTCCCGGCAGATCGGGCCCGGCGGAACGATGGATCCGGTGGAGTGGGCAGGGTTTCTCGAAGCCCAGGGCTACCATCGTGTTGGAACCGTCATGGAACCTGGTGATTTCGCGATCCGGGGCGGCATTTTCGATGTGTGGCCGTCGGGGGTGTCCGCACCGGTGCGCATCGATCTGTTCGGCGAGCAGGTCGAGAGTGTGCGGGAGTTCGACCCGGTTATGCAGCGCAGCGGAAACGCCGTCACGGCAGCGAGGTTTCATCCGGCCTCGGAAATTCCAAGGGGGCAGGAAGCCATCAGTCGCTTTCGGAGTGGCTACCGGGAGGTTTTCGGGGCTGATGCGGTGAAGGATCCGCTTTATGAGGCTGTTTCGGCGGGCCGCCGCCATCCCGGCATGGAGCATTATGCGCCGTTGTTCGTAGGCGCGACGGAAACGGTTTTCGATTTCTGTGGCGCCGTCTCCGTCAGCTTGGACCACCAGGCAAGGGAAGCTGCCCGGGCGCGCTTCGAGATGATAGCTGATCATTTTGAAGCGCGGCAAGCGCCGCTGCGCACTGGAGACCTGCCCTACCGGGCGCTTGCTCCGGAACGGCTCTATCTCGACAGTGCTGGATTCGATGCGATTCTTGAGCGGCTCCAAAGCTTCACATTCGTGCCATTTGCACGTGCGGAAGGAGCCGGTGGTATCGAAGCCGGCGGACGACCAGGCGCCATCCTTGCTCACGCGGCGTCAGGCGGCGCAATTTTTGATGAGTTCCGGCTCATGGTACGCCGTTGGCAGGAAGCGGGGCGCCACGCGGTCCTGGCAGCCTGGAGCGAAGGGTCGCGCGATCGCCTCACTGCATTGCTGCGCGATCACGGCGTTCGCACCATCCCGATCGACAATGCGCACGAGGCGCGCATCGCCAAAGGAGACGCCGTTCTCGTTGCGGTGCTCGGCCTCGAGCGCGGCTTCGTGACGGGGCAGTTTGCTGTCGTCGCCGAGCAGGATTTGCTCGGTCAGCGTATTGCCAGGCCACCGCGGCGCCGCAAGGCAGCGGATCAGTTTATTGCGGATGCTACCGAAATTGCCGAAGGCGATCTCGTCGTGCACCAGGACCATGGCATCGGGCGGTATGACGGCCTGGTGACGCTGACAGTGGATGGTGCTCCCCATGACTGTTTGCGGGTGATTTACGAGGGCGGCGACAAGCTTTTTCTGCCTGTCGAGAATATCGAACTCCTCTCACGCTTCGGCGCTGAGACGGCGGGGGTTGCTCTTGACAAGCTCGGCGGCGCTTCGTGGCAGGCCCGGCGGGCGCGGGCGAAGAACCGGATCCGCGACATGGCGGCCGAGCTGATCCGCATTGCCGCCGAGCGCAAGCTCCATGACGCGCCCCTGCTCGGGCCGGAAGAAGGAGCATTTGCGGAGTTCTGTGCGCGATTCCCGTATGCCGAGACCGAGGATCAAACCCGAGCAATTGCCGATGTGCTGGAGGATCTGGCAGCCGGCAGGCCCATGGATCGGCTGATTTGCGGCGATGTCGGGTTTGGCAAGACCGAAGTGGCGCTCCGCGCCGCCTTTGTTGCTGCAATGGCGGGGACTCAGGTTGCTGTCGTGGTACCCACGACGCTGCTGGCACGGCAGCACCATCGTCTCTTCGTTGAGCGCTTTGCCGGGCTGCCGATCAAGGTGGCGCAACTTTCGCGCCTCGTGGGTGCAAGGGAAACAGCGGCAGTCAAAGCTGGGCTGAGCGATGGTGACGTCAATATCGTCGTCGGAACTCATGCGTTGTTGTCAAAATCGATCCGATTCAGCTCCCTCGGACTGCTGATTGTTGACGAGGAGCAGCACTTTGGCGTCGCACACAAGGAGCGGTTGAAGCAGATCAAGGCAGACGTTCACGTTTTAACCCTCACAGCGACGCCGATCCCGCGCACATTGCAGTTGGCACTGACCGGCGTGCGGGACCTGTCTCTCATCACAACCCCGCCTGTCGACCGCCTTGCCGTAAGAACGTTTATCATGCCTTGGGATCTTCTGGTCATACGCGAGGCAATTGCGCGCGAGCGATTCAGGGGAGGGCAGTTGTTCTGCGTGGTGCCTCATGTTGAGGACATTCCGCGGATGCGCGAGCGCCTCGCGGAGGTCGCCCCGGATCTGCGTTGTGCGGTTGCGCACGGACGGCTGCCGGCGTCCGAGATCGAGCGTGTGATGACCGAGTTCAGCGAAGGACGGCACGACATCCTGCTCGCCACGAATATTGTCGAGTCCGGACTCGATATGCCAGCCGTCAACACAATCATCATATGGCGCGCTGACCTTTTCGGGTTAGCCGGGTTGTACCAGCTGCGTGGTCGCGTCGGCCGTGGCAAGCAGCGTGGCTATGCGTACCTGACCTGGCCGGCGACCCATAAGCTTGCAGCCTCGGCGCAGAAGCGGCTGGAAGTCATGCAGACGCTGGATACTCTCGGCGCCGGGTTTACACTGGCGTCTCACGATCTCGATCTCCGTGGTGCCGGTAATCTTCTCGGTGATGAGCAATCCGGCCACATCCGGGAAGTCGGAATCGAACTGTATCAGCAGATGCTGGAGGACGCGGTTGGTGAGTTGCGGGCCGCTGGCGGCAAGCGTGACGAAGAAAGCCGGGACTGGACGCCCACGATCAGTCTTGGGCTGCCGGTGTTGATCCCGGACCAGTATGTAACAGAGCTGCCGGTACGGCTTGGCCTTTATCGTCGGATCGGTGCGCTGCGGACCGATGCCGAGAGCGAGGCGCTCGCGGCCGAACTGGTGGACCGATTCGGCGCCTTGCCGCCGGAAGTGGAAAACCTGCTGACGACCGTCGCTCTGAAGCGCGCGTGCCGAACTGCTGGAATCGAGAAACTGGAAGCCGGGCCAAAAGGAATGGTGATCGGATTCCGGGGCAATCAGTTTGCCAACCCCGCCGGCCTCGTTGCCTGGATCGGTACACGTGGCGGCCTGCTTCGGTTGCGCCCGGACCACAAGCTTGTGCTGGTGCGCGACATGGATGTCCCCGGGCGGCTCGCCGCCGCGCAGGAGATGGTGGAGAATCTTCTGCGCATCGCCAGCCAGCCGAAGGCCGCGTGAAAGTAGTGGGGCGGAGGGCATCGCTGGCTCTCACGATCCTGGCAACTGTCTTCGGCATCATGACGACCCGCGTTGATGCGGCTGACGTTCCGATCAGGATTGCCGCGATCGGCAGTTTTGACAGTTTCAATCCGTTTATTCTGCGAGGACTCACGCCTGCAGGGATCAATCGGCTCTGGCTTCCGCTCATGCGACAATCCGCCTACCACGCGAACGTTTTGCGCCCCGCGATCGCCATCAACATGGTCTTGTCGAAGGATCGGCGGAGGCTAACGTTTGATCTAAATCCCCGGGCTGTCTTTTCTAACGGAAGCCCGGTTACGGCGGCCGATGTCCTCTGGACCTTCCGGACTCTTATTGCGCAGGGAGACCCGTTTTTTCGTTCGTATTACAGAATGATCCAATCGATGACTGCCGCAGGAAAGCATTGCGTTGTTTTTCATCTCGCGGCCCATGCGCCGGCGAGCGCGGCGGCGAACATCGCCACTGAGCCAATTTTGCCAAGGGCATTCTGGATCGGAAGGAAGTTCGATACGTTGCTGAGAACGCCACCACCGGCCTCCGGGCCATATCGGATTTCGGCATTTCAGATGGGGACCAGAATTACCTATGTCCGTGTTCCGCACTGGTGGGGTGATGGACTTCCAGGGCAATCGGAGCGCGATACGATCGGGCACCTGACCTATGTCTATTTCGGAAATCGTGCGGTGGCGCTTCAGGCTTTTCGTGCAGGCGTAATCGATCTTTGGCGCATTGATCAGCCGCGTGAGGGTCGCGCACTTGCAGGTTTGCAGGGTGTCGAGGTTGCATCGTTTCCGATTTCTCTTCCCGCCGGAATGCACGGTTTTGCGTTCAATCTGCGCAAGAAAGTGTTGCAGCAACGTCCCCTTCGCCATGGCCTTGCGCTGATGTTCGATTTTTCATGGATGAACCGGGTATTGTTTGGCGGTGCTTACAAAAGAAACCGAAGCTTCTTTGCCAATTCTGCTCTTGCGGCCCGCACAGGTGTTCCGTACCTGCCGACGAATGGTGCCTATGGCGTCAACAACGCGACCCGCATCGAGGCAGTCAAATTGATTGAAAGAGCCAATTATCATCTGGACCATGGTGTCATGGTTGATGCCAGGGGAGACCCGCTTCGGTTGGTCATTCCGATCGATCAACCGGAACTCGAAGCGCCGCTGATGGTCTATCGCGCCGCGCTTTCCAGCATAGGCGTCCGCCTCAGGGTCGTCATGCTTGATCCGGCTGCCTACCAGGCGCGGTTGGACCGGTGGGATTACGATCTTGCCTACGACGTCATACCGCAGCCGGAACAACCTGGTGCCGCCGAGGCAGACTACTTCGGGTGTTCCGCTGCAAAGCGTCCTGGAAGCAATAATTTGTCCGGACTATGCAGCCGGAAGATCGACAACCTTATAGCGGTATTGTCAGATGCATCCAGCCGTTATTCGCGGGTGAAGGCTGCTCGCGCCCTTGATCGGTCGCTGCGTAGACTTTGGATTATGATTCCGGGTTGGTACCGCAGCACGGTGAAGATCGCATATCGGTCGGTCCTGATTCCGCCCAAGCGCGCACCGCGCGACGGATTCGATCTTGCGCTGTGGCATGTACGATGAAATTTCGTTACTTTTGTGTTCGCTTTGTTTTGATTTTTCCCACATTGATAGCTGTTCTGACGCTCAATGCACTGATACTGCATTTTACTCCGGGTTCTGCAGCCAGTGCGGAAATTGCCAAGGCGCAAGCGGTTGCTGCAGCGCACGGGGGGAGCCTTACCCCGCACGACATTCTTGCCATCCGCCGAGCCGATGCCGATGATAGCGGTTCGGTTGTCGGTTTCCTGCATCTGTTAGTTCGGTATTCGGCTTTTGATCTCGGCCGATCTTTGGTTAGCGGGCGCCCGGTTGTTGGTTTGATTGTACAGAAGCTGCCGGTTTCGATCGCGCTCGGCATGACCTCAACCTTTTTAATCTATGTTATTTCAGTCCCGCTCGGCATCCTGCAGGCGTTGAAGGCAGGTTCGCTCTTGGACCGGGCGGCCACGGTCGTGCTGCTCGCCGCAGCGTCCTTGCCCAGCTTTTTGCTGGCGTTGCTTATGATTGCCTGTTTTGGCGCCGGCGGTGCGGTGTCGCTGTTCCCCCTGCGAGGGCTCGTGTCGACCGGGTTCGGGCAACTTTCCGCCATTGGCCGGATTTCGGATATTGCCTGGCATCTGGCACTACCGGTTCTGGCGATGAGTGCCGGAGGCTTCGCAAGTTTGAGCTTGCTCGTGCGACATTCGATATCTGAGGAACTTGGGAAGCTCTACGTCACGGCGCTGCGTGCACGGGGCATGACAGAGCGTCGGATCGCATTGCGACACCTAGCTCGTCGGGCGGCGCTCCTGTTGATGGCCAACCTGCCGCAAACTTTCGTGGCCGTGTTGTTCACCGCGGCGCCACTCATTGAAATTATTTTTTCGCTTCCGGGGCTGGGGCTGTTAGGTTACCGGGCCGCACTCGATCGCGACACGCCCGTTCTGCTTGGGACGATCTATCTGTACACGCTGATCGGTCTGCTGGCCCATGTCGTCGGCGATTTCTTCCTTCAAATGCTTGATCCCCGCATCGACTTCGCCAGGCTGGACCACTAGTTGGCTGCTCCTTCCAACGCTGCCAGTCCAAGGCGGACAGCCTTCTTCATGACCGTTGGTAGCGGAACATTGGTCGGTGCGGCGGTAAGATGGTCAGGAAGTGCGCCAACCGGCGCTGCATTGACCGTTAGTCGCAGCTCGAAATGGGTGAATGCATGCACGATGGTTCCCGCTTGTTGCCAGTTGGCCCGAACCGGCGGCTCGTCGATCGGTGTTGCCGGAGTCCACTCGCTGCCGGGCAATTCGAACATGCCGCCAAGCAACCCTGTCGGCGGGCGACGACGCAGCCCGATACGGCCAAGCGGGTCGAGGAGCAGATACGCGGTTCCGTAACGGACTTCGCGTGATCGCTTCGCGGCCTTTTTCGGTAACTGATCGGCGATCCCGAGTGCGAAAGCACTGCATGACCGGCTCCAGGGGCAAACCGGGCACGATGGGTTGCGCGGTGTGCAGATTGTGGCGCCGAGGTCGAACAGGGCCTGGGCAAAATCGCCAGGGTGGCGGGCTGCCGCAGGTTGCGCGCTGAGTTGGCTCGCGGCCGCCGCAATTGCAGGCTTGGCCGTGGGGAGACGGTTTTCGATGGCATAGATGCGTGCGGCCACACGTTCGACATTGCCATCGACCGGGACAACGGGGACCCCAAAGGCGATAGCAGCGATTGCGGCCGCCGTGTACAGGCCCACGCCGGGCAATTCCATCAGCTCACTCATGGATTGGGGGAAACAGCCACGCCTTGCGATGAGCCGTGCGGTGGCAACCAGATTACGGGCGCGTGTATAGTAGCCCAACCCGGCCCAAAGACCGAGAATGTCGCTGTCACAGGCTGCGGCCAGGTCGGTGACGCAGGGGTAAGCCTCGATGAAGCGGACAAAGTAGGGTATAACCGTGCCAACCGTGGTCTGCTGCAGCATGATCTCGCTGAGCCAGACATGGTAAGGATCAGGCCGAACCCCGGGGGACGCGCGCCATGGCATGGTGCGCCGGTGCCGGCGGTACCAACGGAGCAGGGCGATCGCGGATGGCGGATTCGACATCACGTAGAAACCTGGGCAGCAAGGTCAGCGCGGAGCCGCCTGTTCGGCAAAACCGCCCGCGCGAGATTGCGGCCCTCGTTGCGCCGCTGCTTCGACCGGTCTTGCGCCGCAAAGGGCCCGCAGTTGCCTGTCTGATCGAAGATTGGGACGCACTGGTCGGTCCCGATATCGCCGCGGTGAGCTTTCCGGTCCAGCTTGTTGGAGGCACGCTTCGGCTCGCCTGTAATGGCCCCACCGCACTTGAATTGCAGCACCGCGCTCCTGCCCTCATTGCGCGACTGAATCTTGCTCTTGGTGGCACGCCGATCGAGCGACTTCGGTTTGTTGCGGGCTTCCCTATGGCAACTGACAAAGGCAGGCCAATGACCCAGCAGATTCGGAATGCCGAAGGGTCGCCGCCAAGCCGGAGGACCGCGGAACAGGGACTCGCGGCAGCCTTGGAGCGGCTTCGTCATGCGCTGGAACACCGATAGCGGGTCATTTATGCGCTTCCGACCAGTTGCGACCGATCCCGACGTCCACTTCGAGCGGTACGGAGATATCAGCGGCATTGCGCATGACCGTCCTGACCACGGACGCAGTTTTTTCAGCTTCGCCCGCCGGCGCTTCCATAAGCAATTCGTCATGAACCTGAAGCAGCAAGCGAGATCGTAGCCCAGCCTTCGCCAAGGCAGCAGGCAGCCGGACCATGGCGCGTTTGATGATGTCGGCGGCTCCTCCCTGCAGCGGGGCATTGATCGCTTGGCGTTCGGCATAGTTACGCCGGGCGGCGTTTGTATCGGTGATGCCCGGGACAAAGCAGCGGCGGCCGAAGGGTGTCGTGACATAGCCTTTTGCACGCGCGAATTCTCGCGTCTCGTTCATGTAGCGCCGGATTTCAGGGTACCGGGCAAAATAGGCATCGATAAAATCCCGCGCCTGGACTGTCTCAATGCCGAGTTGCCGCGCCAGACCAAACGCCGAAATTCCATAGACGATGCCGAAATTGATGGCCTTGGCGCGGCGCCGTACCGAGGGATCCACCTCGGCCATTGCCGTGCCAAAAACTTCGGCGGCGGTGCGCGTATGTATGTCCTCACCTTCGGCGAAACTTTTTTTCAGCGCGCCAATATTCGCGACGTGGGCCAGCAGCCGCAATTCGATCTGCGAATAATCAGCGGCAACGAGTAGGAAGCCAGGAGGCGCGACGAAGGCCCGCCGAATTCGGGTGCCCTCCGTGGTTCGGATGGGGATGTTCTGCAGATTCGGGTCATTGGACGACAACCGACCGGTTGCCGTGACGGCCTGCGCGAAATTCGTATGCACACGGCGGTCGGCAACATCGATCTCGTTTACCAGCGCGTCGGCATAGGTTGATTTCAATTTCTGCAATTGCCGCCAATCAAGAATTCGCGCCGGCAATTTTTCACCTGACGCGGCCAGTTCCTCAAGAACAGATGCGTCAGTGCCCCAGATACCGGATTTTGTCCGCCGGCCTCCGGGCAGCTTCAGTTCTTCAAAAAGGATTTCTCCCAGCTGCTTGGGACTGCCAAGGTTGAAAGAATGGCCAACGAGCTGTTCGATGGCATGCTGAATCTCATCCATCCGTCGCGCGAATTCAGCTGAGATCGAAACAAGATCGTTGCCATCCACCATCACGCCTGCGCGCTCCATGGCGAGAAGAACAGTGACGAGAGGTCGCTCCATCGTCTCGTATACTGCCAGCGCATGCTGCTCCCGCAACTGGGGCCGGAGCTGCTGCCATAAACGCAGCGTTATGTCAGCATCCTCAGCGGCGTACTCCGTGGCCTTGTCAACCGGAACATCGGCAAAGGAGATGCGATTGCGCCCCGTGCCCGTGACAGCGTCGTAGGTAATGGGCTCGTGTCCGAGGTGCAGCTTCGAAAGCTCGTCCATGCCATGGCCGTGGGCGCCAGCGGCCATGGCGTAGGAAATCAGCATCGTGTCATCTATGGGCGTGGCGTCGGTGAACCCCGCGCCGGCCAACACATGCAGATCGAACTTGGCATTGTGAAAAATCTTGAGGATCGAGCAATCCGTGATTATTGGTCCAAGTTGTCTAACAACATCCGCGAGCAATAATTGTTGTGCGCCGGGGTGCCCAATGGGGATGTATGCAGCGTTTCCGGGGGCGACTGCGAGCGAGATGCCAACCAGTCTTGTTCTGCGGGCGTCGAGACCGGCGGTTTCGGTGTCGAGTGCGACCAGGCCCGTTTCTTGGATACGATCGATCCAGCGAATCAGGGTCGCCTGGTCCGCGATTGTCTCGTAGGGCCCGAATGGCTGCGCGGCTGACGCGATGTCGGGTGGTGGACCGGCTGCCGTCGCTGGTGGGTCGGATCGGGGCTGCTCTCGGGTTTCGAAGCCGAGCCGGGCGACGATGCTCCTGAAACCCTGACGCTCGAGGAATGCACGGAGCACGTCTCGGTCAGCGTTACGAACAACCAGGTCGTCGATCGGTTGGGGAAGCGCGACGTCACGGCGAAGTTCGACGAGGCGCCGGGAAATGCGGGCCTCTTCAGCGTGTTCGAGTAGTGCGTCACGCCGTTTGGAAGGCTTCATGGCACCAGAGGCTGCCGCTGCCAAGGCGACTTCAAGCGAGCCATACTCGATGATCAGCTCTGCAGCGCCCTTCGGTCCAATGCCGCGCACTCCGGGCACGTTGTCGACGGGGTCGCCGGTGAGAGCCTGCACCTCGACGATTTGCGACGGTTCAACCCCGAATTTCGCGAGTGCTTCGGCTGGGCCAATTCGCGACTGTTTGATCGGGTCAAGCATCGACACGCCGCTGTCCAGAAGCTGCATGAGATCCTTGTCCGAGGAGACGATGATCGTTTCTCCTCCTTTGGCTTTCATGGCCTCGGCGTAGCTTGCAATGAGGTCGTCCGCTTCGAAGCCTTCAATCTCGAGTGCAGGAACCCCAAAGGCACGCGTTGCCTCACGGATCAACGAGAATTGGGGAACCAGATCTTCTGGAGGGGGCGGCCGGTGCGCCTTGTAGCGGGGATCAATCGTATTCCGGAAAGTTGTTCGCGCGGCATCGAACACCACTGCGAGGTGGCTACCGCGATTTTCCTTCAGCAGCCGGGAAAGCATGTTGCAAAAGCCGTATACGGCGTTGACGGGCGTTCCGTCTGGGCGAGTCATGGCCGGCAGTGCGTGGAACGCCCGGAAAATAAAACCCGAGCCGTCTATCAGGATCAGCTTTTCTTTGTCACTCAATGTGACTCAAGTGCGGCATCGGCCGCGAGAACATAGCGCCGGCCGCAATACGGGCAATCGATCGCCTGGTCGAGGATGCGCAGAAAAACGCGGGGATGGCCGAGGGCTCCGCCACCACCATCGCACGCGACAGTGCGCTCGCGGGTCGAAATCGTTTCAAGGGGCTGATGTCCTCGCCCGGGGTGACCGGGCGCGTCGCTTTCGGACGCTTCAGGATGTTTCTGTGTCATTGCTTTACTCTCCTATCGCCACGATAACCTGAATCGGTATGGCTTTTTCAAAGTTCCGCGCGATCCTCGGTTTGGTTCTACTGGCTACGCTTGTCTCCTGTGCGGGCCGCATCAGGCAACCGGCGCCTAGCTCCCGGCATCCGATCATCACCTCGGGGTATTTCAGTTTGCGACCAGGCATGCGCTTGCCGTATCGGGTTTGGCGGCCGAAGGGAAGGCCGCGGGCGATGGTCCTTGCCTTGCACGGCTTCAATGACAGCCGGGACGCCTTCGCCATGCCTGGACCAGCCTTCGCGGCGGCGGGCATCTTGCTGGTGGCCCCCGATCAGCAAAGCTTCGGCGCAGCGCCTGGCCGAGGCCATTGGCCGGGGACGGCGGTGTTGCTCGCCGATGCACGAAAAATGCTGGCCGAACTGCATGATAAGCATCCGCGCATTCCGCTCGTTTTGATGGGCGAGAGCATGGGCGCTGCGGAAACCCTTTTGCTTGCGGCACAGGGTGACGCTGATGTCGCGTCGTATATCCTCGTTTCGCCCGCCGTCTGGGGCGGTACGGCCATGGCACCTCCCTTGCGAATTGCGGCAGCCTTGGCCGGCACGCTGGCGCCGAACGTCCGGCTTACTGGCAGGCAGGCGCATATCAGGGCCAGCGACAATACGGCGGCGTTGATTGCACTCTCGGAGGATCCGTTGACTATTGTCGCAACCCGCCTCGGAGCTGTTGCCGGTTTGGTACGACTCATGGGGC
Source organism: Pseudomonadota bacterium (assembly GCA_021799015.1). Classification (GTDB taxonomy): domain Bacteria; phylum Pseudomonadota; class Alphaproteobacteria; order Acetobacterales; family Acetobacteraceae; genus Acidiphilium. The sequence goes on along the minus strand of JAJZBH010000027.1, from coordinate 9,585 downwards.
GGGCGCAGGCAGCTTGCCGCGATTTTGCGCCACCGCATGCCTTGGTTCTTTACGGAGGGCACGACGAGTTGATACCGAAATCAGCGATGGCGCGCTGCTGGCGTGCAATGCCAGCGGACCCCGGGGTCGTCTTGGCCTACTATCCGGAGGACTATCACCTGATGCTACTCGACCATCAACGAGCGATTCCCACCAGAGACATTATAGACTTCATCCTGCACCTGAACCACCCGTTACCCTCCGAGGCCGCTGTCAACGCACTGATCTTTATCGCGGAGCATTCCTAGGCCAGAGCATTGAGTTCCGGTGGGATCCACGCTATGCAAGCCCCGAAGGACCCGTAGCTCAGCTGGATAGAGCGTTGCCCTCCGAAGGCAAAGGCCGTACGTTCGAATCGTATCGGGTCCGCCAGTTCAGTTCCTGAGTGGGCACTGAATTTACGCCGTTTTTCCCGGTAAGCACCTGTAGAAGCCGGGTCTTCGATCCCATGATCCGCACCTCGCCTGCGGCGACCTCGATACGCTGGGCGAGGGCGCGGACATGGTCGCGGCGGTTAGCCGCCTTCGTGGCAGAGGCGCTGGCGCGCGGTCTTGGTGAAGGTGCAGACCATCTGCGGCGTGATGGCCCTCGCTCCCGAGTTGTCGAGCATGGCCTGGCCGCGTGTTCGGCGTGGGCCTTCGCCTAGTCCCTGATGGCCTTTAGGCCGCCGATGCGGTTGTTTTAGGCCCCCCCCCGGGGGGGCATCAATGTCGGCCACGCCAGCCTCAATGGCGTCGTAGAGGCGTTTCAGCCGTAGTTCCGATTCCGATGCACGCTCTTGTTCAGTTCGGCTATATGCTCGCGCTGACGTTCGGATTGCTCCTGTCGCCGGTCGAGCACGGTGGCGAGGATCGTTTCGAGCCGCTCGGGCTGGAGAAGCTCACCTTCAAGATGGCTGCCGACAAGATCGTCGAGCTTATTCATCGGCACCGCCATACCTTCATAGCCGGTCGGCCCCTGCCGGGCTTTGGTCGAGTAGGCATAGTAACGATATCCCCCGCTCTTCCCGGTGCGGATAGTCATGGCCCCGCCGCACTTGGTGCAATGGATCAGACCCGTGAGGCATCGTCGGGCCGCTGCTAACGGCGGACGGTGTCACCTTGGGATGGCGGGCCTTGAGCAGGGCCTGCACCGCGTCGAAGGTGTCTCGCTCGATGATCGGCGGAACCGGAACGACCACGATCTCGCTGACCGGCTTCAGCTCTTTGGTCTTGGACCGCTTTGTTGAACTCATGCTCGCCCATATAGGTGCGGCGGGTAAGGATGGGGCGAACCTGGCCGACGCCCCAGCGCCCGCCATCGCGGGTAAAAAATCGGCGGCTGTTGAGATAGGATACGATGTTCTTGAGGCCCATCTGGCCGGTCGTGCCGTCGCCTTCCAAGGCGAGCCGATAGGTCAGCCGAACAGCGTCGGCGTGCAGCGGGTCGATTTCCAGCTTCCTCTTCGCGCCGCGCTGCTCGGCCGCGACGACGCGATAGCCGATAGGAGGAAGCGAGCCGCTCCAGAAGCCTTGCCGGGCGTTTTCCTTCGACTGATATTCGTCGAACGGTGCCATGATCTGCCGCATCATGACGTGCATGGGATCGTCGCCCATTTCCTGAGTGATTGAGACCAGCTTGACGCCGTTCTTCGCCAGCTTACGAACGTAGAACTCAAGCTCGAAATGGTCGCGGAAGAAGCGGCCGAACGAGTGAACCACCACAACGTCGAACGGCGCTGGCTTACTGGTCCCAGCCTCGATCATGCGCTGGACTCTGGGCTGCGGCCGTCATGGCGATACGAGGCTCAACGCTGTCGTCACCGGCAGATAGAGGTTGCGCGGCCGCTGGAGCAAAGGTGTGAAGCCGAAGGCCGTGTAGAAGGCCGCTGCGCTGTCGTCGATGGCGTCGGCGAAGATGGCGTGGGCTCCGATAGGCGCGGTCGCCACGGTCTTGATGGCGTCGAACAGCAAGGCTTCTCCCAGCCCCTGTCCGGCGTAGTCGCTATGCCGCCCAAGCCAGCCGATCAGAACGGCTGGGACAGTCGGATAACGCGGCAGCTTCTTCGCTAGCGGCTCTGGAACCTCATTCAACGGCACATTGCTGGATGATACGGTATAGAAGCCCGCCACGCGATCGGTCGCGATCTCCCTCGCGACGAAACAGGCGGCGTATTTGCGCTTCACGTCCTGCGAGACGGTCTCGCGGAAATAGCTGTCGATCCGGTCGTTGCCGCAGGTGAAATCCGTCCGCTTGTGCGCCTTCGCCAGCGGCTCGATGGCGAAGCGGACACTCACCGCCGCTCGATCAGCTCAGCATGGCGCTTCGCCGCGCGGGCCAGACGTGCGTTTGGCTGGGGCGGATTGATCAGCGCTTCGGCGAAGCGGATTTGGTCCTCGCGTGCGAGGCGCATGATGTCTGCATCCTCGACAACGCGACGTGCGTCTTCACCGGCGGTGGCGATCAGGTAGCCGGTCAGCGTCATGCCGCGCAGGCGCGCGGCGCGCTGCATTTGGTCGTAGACTTGGACCGGGACGCGCGCTTCCAATCGGGCGGTCTCGGCTTCAACTTGGGATTTGGGCATGGCGGCCTCCATTTGTCTGACATATACGGCATAATGCCGTATTATTCAAGACAAATCACAGCCCCAGCCCGATCTGCCGCTTGCGGCTGAACTCCCAGTCGATACCACCGTCATCGCGGCGGACTCCGCTGATGTAGTGGTCGAGGCGCTTCTCCAAGACGGGCTGCCAAGGCACGAGCTGGAACCCGAGACCGTCCTTGATCATGGCGAAGCGCCCGCTGGCGAGATAGGCGACGCCCGACACCCGGCCGCTCACATACTCTCCCGGCCGAGACGGGGCGTAGGCCAGCTCGCGTTCGGCGGGCATCTCTTTGCCGACGCGCTCGACCATCTGGCGCTCCAGTTCGGCGATCGTGCGCCGGGGAATGGAAATGAAGCCGTCCTTCACGCTGGCGTGCCCCATCTCCAACAGCCGCTCCGCGCGGCGATCAAGCGCGGCGTTCACCTCCCGGCGGCTTTGCACCAATTTTCGCCCTCCCCGCCCGATGCTGCGTTCTCACCAGGCAGACTTGCCTTTCATCCAATATTCCATAAATATGGAACAATGGATAAAGTTGATATCATCGCGGCGCTGGCTGCACTCGCCCAGGAGACACGGCTCGACATCTTCCGCCTGCTCATACAGGCAGGACCGGATGGTTTGCCCGCAGGCCACATTAGCGAGCGGCTTGGACTGCCGTCCGCGACGCTCTCCTTTCATCTGAGCCAGCTCCGTCACGCCGGGCTCGTGACATTCCGGCGCGAGAGCCGCTCCCTGATCTATTCGGCCGAGATTGCAAATATGAACACCCTGCTGGCTTACCTGACCGAAAATTGCTGTCAGGGCGACCCCGCGGCCTGCGGTGTCGGGATATGCGACGGCACAAAACTCGAAAAAACAAAACAGCGGAGGACGACATGACAAGGCGGCGTTTCAATGTGCTCTTTGTCGGCAGAGAAAACTCTGCGCGGAGTCTCACAGCGGAATCCCTGCTGAACCGTTGGGGTGAGGGAAAGTCCCACGCTCTCAGAGCGGGCAACCACCCAAAGGGCGCTGTTTAGCCCATGGCTCTGTCGCTGCTGCAGTCGCTTGTTTGGCTGACGGATAGGCTCCGCAGCAAGGCGCGTTTGCCAAGGAAGATGGGAAACTGGTCATCGACGCCGAAGGCAGGCATGTTGGTGGCATGGCGCCATCCGCAGAGGTAAGATCTGCAACAAAGGACCGCAAACAAATATGACGCGACAAAAGACAGTTCTCATCCTTTGCACCGGCAATTCATGCCGGTCGCAGATGGCGGAGGTGATTCTCAGGCATGATCTTGACGGGGCTGTGCGTGTGCTATCCGCCGGCACCAGTCCACAGCTTACGGTGGCCGATGGCGCCCTCGAGGCACTGAAGCAGGCCGGGCTGCCTACGGAAGGCTTGTACCCGAAGGATATTGACGCGGTAATGAATGAGACGATCGATCTGGTCGTGACTGTCTGTGACCATGCCAGGGAAATCTGCCCGATCTTCCCGCGCCCGGTGCCGCAGATGCATATCGGGCTTCACGACCCGCACGGGGAGTCGCTGGAGAGTTTCATCCGCGTGCGGGATGATATCCGTGCCCGGCTGGTGCCCGCTGTCCGTAATGCCTTGAGTCTCTAGGGAGCAGACATGTCGGTCCAATGTGAAGTCACGGCCAAACAGGCTGCTGGCGCGAAGATGAGTGTTTTCGAACGCTTTCTTAGTCTCTGGGTGTTTCTCTGCATCATCGCCGGAGTTTTGGCCGGGCAGATGGTTCCAGGCGTATTCAGGGCAGTCGGCAAGATGGAGATCGCCCATGTCAATCTTCCTGTTGGCCTGCTGATCTGGGTGATGATCATCCCGATGCTGATGAACGTCGATTTCGGGGCGCTGCACGAGGTCAAACAGCATGTACGCGGCATTGGTGTGACGCTATTTGTCAACTGGCTTGTCAAGCCGTTTTCCATGGCGCTGCTCGCCTCGATTTTTATCGGGCATTTGTTCCGCCCGCTCCTCCCCTCTGGACAGATCGACAGCTACATTGCGGGGTTGATCTTGCTGGCGGCCGCACCCTGTACCGCCATGGTGTTCGTGTGGAGCCGGCTTTCGAACGGCGATCCGCTGTTCACCCTCTCACAGGTCGCGTTGAACGACACCATCATGGTGTTCGCCTTCGCCCCCATCGTCGGGCTGCTGCTGGGCCTGTCCTCTATCACCGTGCCCTGGGCGACGCTGTTTACCTCGGTGGTGCTGTATATCGTCATTCCGGTCATCATCGCCCAGTTCTGGCGGCTGTTTTTGCTTCGGCGCGGAGCAAGCGTGTTTGACGCGGCCATGGCCAAGATCGGCCCATGGTCGATCGTTGCTTTGCTGCTGACGCTGGTGCTGCTCTTCGCTTTCCAGGGTACGGAAATCATCAGGCAGCCGCTGGTGATCGTGCTGCTGGCGGTGCCGATCCTGGTGCAGGTTTTCTTCAACGCCTCGCTCGCCTACGGGCTGAATCGCGTCGTTGGTGAGAAGCATAATATCGCCTGCCCGTCCGCGCTGATCGGCGCGTCCAATTTCTTCGAACTGGCGGTGGCCGCGGCGATCAGCCTGTTTGGCTTCAACTCGGGCGCGGCACTGGCGACAGTCGTTGGTGTGCTGATCGAGGTGCCGGTGATGTTGATGGCGGTCAAGCTCGTGACCGTGAGCAAAGGCTGGTATGAAGATACAGGCGGACTCAGAAATCATGGCTGAGCAGCCGATGCGCAATCTGGACGAATCCCGTTTTGCAACGATCGACGGCGAAAATCGAACCAGGGGGTCGAGTAGGCTCTGATCACCCGATGCCGAAAGCGGCCAGTCCCCGAGTAGGCAGGAACGACGGCTGCGCACCGTTCTCGGTCATTACTTGAAGATCCGTAGCGTTCTGATAGCGGACGTGAATCGATATTTGGCCGGCCAATTTCCGGCTGAGGGCCCTTGCGAACAAAACAGGAATCTGGAAGTCTCGGCTAACCAAACGGGAGCGCTTTCTTGTCCACTGAAACCTATCTGGCCAGGCTGAACGCCGCACAGAGGCTCGCCGTCGAGCATGGTGTCAAAGACGGCACGTGTCACGGTACCGGCGGTTCTTGCCCTCCGCTTCTCGTCATCGCCGGCGCGGGGTCGGGGAAGACAAATACGCTCGCACACCGCGTTGCCCATCTGATCATGAACGGAGCCGATCCGCGGCGCATCCTGCTGCTGACATTCAGCCGCCGCGCCGCAGCCGAAATGTCGAAACGGGTCGCGCGAATCACGATGGAGGTTATGGGGCCGAAGGCGAGCGTCGTGACGGATGCGCTAGCCTGGGCCGGAACATTCCACGCGATCGGCGCGCGGCTATTGCGAGACTATGCGGAACAGATCGGTCTTTCCCCGGATTTCACGATCCATGATCGGGAGGATTCGGCCGATCTGCTGAACCTCGTCCGTCATGAGCTGGGATTTTCTGCGACCGAAAAGCGCTTCCCGACGAAGGGAACATGCCTGGCCATCTATTCCCGTTGCGTGAACGGCGAAGCGCCACTCGAAGACATTCTGGCGGCTGCCTTCCCCTGGTGTTCAGGTTGGGAAGCCGAACTGCAGAAACTGTTCGGGGGCTATGTTGAGGCAAAGCAGCGTCAGAATATCCTCGATTACGACGATCTGCTGCTTTATTGGGCGCAAATAATGACGGAACCCAGCCTCGCGGAGGATATGGGTAGCCGGTTCGACCAAATCCTGGTGGACGAATATCAGGACACCAACAGGCTCCAGTCTTCCATCCTGTTGGGGTTGAGGCCCAACGGAAGCGGCATCACGGTTGTTGGCGACGATGCGCAGTCGATCTACTCCTTCCGGGGTGCCACGGTCCGAAACATTCTGGATTTTCCGAACCGATTTGACCCGCCGGCGCAAATCATCACGCTCGATCGGAACTACCGCTCGACGCAACCCATTCTCGCCGCCGCGAATGGCGTGATCGGTTTTGCATCGGAGCGCTTTACCAAGAACCTCTGGACCGATCGGACATCCGCACAATTGCCTGCCCTGGTCACGGTCCGCGACGAGGCCGATCAGGCCCGCTACATCGTCGAGACCATATTGGAGAACCGGGAAAGCGGGATGACACTGAAGCAGCAGGCGGTGCTGTTCCGAGCGTCGCATCACAGCACCGCCTTGGAGATCGAGCTGACACGCAGGAATATTCCTTATGTGAAATTCGGTGGCCTGAAGTTCCTCGATACCGCCCACGTCAAGGACCTGATGGCGCTGATGCGGTGGGTGGAGAATCCACGAGATCGCGTTGCGGGGTTCCGGGTGCTGCAGATCATGCCGGGGATTGGTCCAGTATCGGCGGCGCGCGTGCTCGACCGGGTGCTTCCTGCCATGGACCTGATCGCGGTACTCGACGATGCCCTCGTTCCATCGAGGGCACGTGAGGAATGGATGTGCTTCAGCGAGATGGTCACGAAGCTACGCCGGGGACAGGCGGGATGGCCGGCCGAACTGGCACTCGCGCGAAAATGGTACGAGTTTCATCTCGACCGCGTCTATGAGGATGCGGCCGTCCGTCGGGCGGATCTGTTGCAGATCGAGCAGATCGCGGCGGGTTATTCCTCCCGCGAGCGGTTCCTGACAGAGCTGACGCTCGACCCACCGGATGCGACGAGTGATCAGGCAGGCGTGCCATTACGCGATGAGGATTTCCTCAACCTATCGACGATCCATTCGGCCAAGGGGCAGGAGTGGAAATCCGTTTTTGTCCTCAACGTTGTCGATGGCTGCATTCCGTCCGATCTGGGGACAGGCATGGCCCATGAGATCGAGGAGGAACGGCGTCTACTCTACGTGGCGATGACGCGCGCGAAGGATGATCTGCACCTCATGATCCCACAGCGGTTTTTCACGCACGGCCAGAGCGTTCTGGGCGACCGGCACGTCTATGCCGCGCGTACGCGCTTCATCCCCGACAGCATCATGGATTGCTTCGAGACCAGGACATGGCCGGTTGTTGCGCCGTGTGCGGTGCCGGCGCGTGTGCCAGGCAGTGGGCCCCGCATCGATGTCACGGCTCGGATGCGGAAGATGTGGGGATAGGAGGATCGTGTTCGACCGGGATGGATATCAGTGGAAGTTTCGGCTTTTTATCTTGAGGATGCTGCTATGAATGTCGCGTTCCGGTGCGTCCTGTTCAGGCGCCGGGGGAGCGCAGGTATTTCGGTTCGCCACGGTGGCAAGACGGGCCGAGAGATCGGTGAGTTCGTGCGTAACGAGATGCACGATGTCACCCTCGCGCTGGATGCGCCCCCGTGCCGCCAGCATGTTCGCCGTTATCACCACGCGCCGGAATCTCTCGAATACCTGCGGCCAGACGATCAGATTGGCGCTCCCGGTCTCGTCCTCCAGCGTGACGAACAGGACACCTCTGGCGCTGCCCGGCCGCTGGCGAACCAGGGTCAGCCCAGCTGTCGTGAGCCAGGCGCCATCCCGGCTTCCAGATAGCTCAGCGCAGGTCACGACCCCTTCTCTTACGAGACCGCTCCGAAGGAATGCCACCGGGTGCTGCCGCAGGCTCAGGCCGACATGCCCGTAATCCTCGACCACCTCGCCGCCAGTCGTCATCGGGCGAAGCGCGACAGCCGGTTCGTCGATCTCTGAAGTTGGCGCGGTCTCGCGTGCGGAGGCAGCCGCAAACAACGGCAGCGGTTCATCGCGCAATGCCTTGATCGCCCAGAGCGCCTCGCGCCGTCCAAGGCCGAAGGCGGGCCTGAAGGCATCACCCCTGGCAAGCGGAACCAGCGCGGTCACGGGCACACCGGCACGATGCCATAGATCCTCGACGGACCGGAAAGGCCGTTCGGCCCTGGCGGCGACAATCGTTGCGGCATGGGCATTGGCAAGCCCTTTCACCATGCGCATGCCGAGCCGCACGGCGAAGCGTGCCTCATCATCGGTGGGCTCCAGCGTGCAGTCCCAGCGCGAGGCGTTGACGCAGACGGGGCGGACGCGGACGCCATGCATCTCGGCATCGCGCACGATCTGGGCGGGCGCATAGAAACCCATGGGTTGCGAATTCAGCAGAGCCGCGCAGAAGACATCCGGGTGCCAGTATTTGAGCCACGCCGAGGCATAGGCGATCAGGGCGAACGAGGCGGCATGACTTTCCGGAAACCCGTAGGAGCCGAACCCTTCGAGTTGCCTGAACGTCTGTTCCGCAAAGTCCTGCTCGTAGCCATTGGCCACCATCCCGCCGATGAGCTTGTCACGAAAAGTCGAAACTGTGCCTGAGGACTTGAAGGTCCCCATGCTCTTGCGAAGTAGGTCGGCTTCACCCGGCGTGAAGCCGGCGCAGACTATCGCCACCTTCATGGCCTGCTCCTGGAACAGGGGTACGCCAAGCGTTTTGCGCAGCACCTTTTCCAGCTCGGGCGTCGGGTAATGGACCGGCTCCAACCCGCCGCGGCGCCGGAGATAGGGATGCACCATGTCGCCCTGGATCGGTCCCGGCCTGACGATCGCGACCTGGATGACGAGATCATAATAGGTGCGTGGCTGCAGCCGTGGCAGCATGGACATCTGCGCCCGGCTTTCAATCTGGAAGGTGCCGACCGTGTCGGCCTTGCAGATCATGGCGTAGGTGCGCGGATCTTCCGCCGGTATCGTGGCGAGATCGAGCCGAATGCCCTTGTGGTCTGCCAGCAGATCGAGGCCGCGCTTCATGCAGGTGAGCATGCCGAGTGCGAGGATATCGACCTTCATGAACCGCAGCGTATCGATATCGTCCTTGTCCCACTCGATGATCTGGCGCTCGACCATTGCCGCCGGTTCGATCGGCACTAGGTCGTCAAGCCGGTCATGAGTCAGCACGAAACCTCCGGGGTGCTGGCTCAGATGGCGCGGCGTGCCGATGAGCTGGCGCGCAAGATCGAGCGTGAGGTGCAGGCGGCGATCCTTGAGATTGAGGTTGAGTGTCTTGATCTGCTCCTCT
>JAJZBH010000026.1 GCA_021799015.1 Pseudomonadota bacterium | reverse complement strand
GTCTTGCCTGAGAGAGCATCTCTGTCACATCGACGCCACGAATACAATTTCCGATTTAGTTAACTTTTCTGACACGTGAACAGTTTCCGTTGATCCATGCGGCCGGAAACCGATATTGCGTCCCAAGACCTTTCCGTTGTGAGACCGGGAAAAGACCTTTGATTTGAGGTTGCTGGCAGAAGTTTGCAAGAGTAGCAATTTAATTTGTCATTTTTGATGGGTCCAATAGGCGTTTCTGTTGCCCGAAATGTCCGCGGATACAGCCGGCGCTACTAGGATACGCTTCTTGTTAATCGTGTCGGGTAATTTTCTGCATCTACCACAACGCGATCAACAACCAACAAATTCCCGTCACGTTGGAATCGCCGTGGTTATGTGTGGCCGCACTTCAACACTCTTTGGTGTGGCTTAACAGAATAGATGGCGCTGAGCGTTCCCACTCTTTTTTTTGTCAAGTTCGCCCATCCGGGATTCTGGCCTATTCTGCCAGAACAAAAGATGCCTTGCGGCACGGTTGGCGTGCCTTGCGCTGGGTGCCTCATCCATTGGGTCACGGCCTGTGGCGAATCGCCTACCCTGACGACGCGTTGCTGCCAGGCCCAAACAAGAAGAACAGCGCCAAACAGAAACCCAGATCGCCGACTCATCATATAGCGCTGTCACGCAAATCGCCAACAGGGCCAATCCTAATCCCTGGTGGCAACCGGTTGGCGCAGGATCGCTGATTCACGCGGTGCTGCACACAAATGTCACAAGATGCCCGGTTACGTTGGCTCCCAGAGCGCGCAACACCCACCCGACGTCAAGCGATCCAATGCCGCTGACGCCCATGAATATCATAACACGTTCGCGCCCGCAGGCACTTGCATCTGCGGAAGATTCGCCGCATATCGCCCGCTCTTGGCCCCGGGGGGCGTAGCGCGGTGCTGCGTTCTACAGGCCGTCACTGGTTGAGGGAGTTCGCGATGAACGTACTTGCCCGACTGGGGATGGTCTCGGAATTTCCGAGCGAAAACCAGAGGATGGCGGTTTCCGCCGATTTTGCTCACGACAAAGTAAGCGATGTTGCTGAGCCTAAGGATTATTTCGTGGAACGGGACGGCATGAAATTTGCCGGTACGCACCTTCTGGTCGACTTGTGGGGCGCCACACGACTCGACGATCCAGCCTGGATCGATAGAACGTTGTGTGATGCGGCGCTGGCAGCAGGCGCGACGATTCTCCATAGTCATTTTCATCATTTCACACCAAACGGCGGAGTTTCCGGCGTAGTTGTGCTCGCCGAAAGCCATATTTCGATCCACACCTGGCCTGAACGCGGCTTCGCGGCGCTTGACATCTTTATGTGCGGCGCCTGCGATCCGCACAAGTCCATTCCGTTGTTGCAAGCATCTTTCGCACCCAGCGATATGAAAGTCGAGGAACAACGGCGCGGTCGAATCGCCTGAATCGCGTCCATCTGGTCAATCGCCGCTCATTCAACGCCGGAAAACGCAGATGCTACGGGAGCAGCTTTCGTGACAGATATCTGGTACAATGAAACCTTATACCGGTCGTGGGGCCAACGGTTCGCAATAACGCGCGAACTCGCAAGGGTACGCAGCAGCTTTCAGGACATTGCGATCTTTGAGAGTGAGTTTCATGGTCGCATCATGACGCTCGACGGCATTGTACAAATCACTGAGCGGGATGAATTCGTTTATCAAGAGATGTTGGCGCATGTGCCAATTCTTGCGCATGGGAGCGCCGAATCCGTGCTGATCATTGGCGCTGGTGACGGTGGAGTACTGCGCCGTGTACTGATGCACGGTAACGTAACCCGGGCGGTCATGGTCGAGATCGATGGTGAAGTGATTCGTCTTTCAAAGGAATTCCTGCCGAAAATCGCTGGAAATGCTTGGACTGATGCTCGTGCTGAAATTATTGTCGGTGACGGGATTGATTACGTGCAGCGGGCACAAGACACCTCATTCGATGTCATCATCGTTGACTCGACGGATCCAATCGGCGTCGGCGAAGTTCTTTTCACCGATGATTTTTACAGAAACTGTGCACGAATCCTGACCGACCGAGGCGTGATTGTAAACCAATGCGGCGTACCGTTCATGCAATCAGCCGAATTGCACGAAACGTCAGTTCGCCGCAAGCGCTTCTTTCCTGACGTCACGGCCTATATCGTTGCCGTACCGACGTATATCGGTGGCTTTATGACACTTGGTTGGGCGGGGAAGGACGCCTCGCTGACGACAGTACCGGCGTCGCTCATTGCCGCACGCGCAAGACAGTCTGGTATTCTTGGCCAAACGTCATATTGGACGCCGGAAATTCACGTCTCGGCTTTTGTTCTCCCACCCTATATCGCGCGCCACCTGCCATGATCACATGTTAGTGAACCGTTCGTTTTCGTGACAGTGGTACTGCTCTCCGGCTACGACCGCATCATTACGTCAATAGTCCACTCGAAGAGGCAGCTGTACCTCAAGGACCGGCTGCATGCCTAATTTTGGCACAATTGAGTCAGTTCATTGGGCCGCCAGATCGGGTAGTGGCGTTGTGCTCGACATCCGGGCCACGTCCGCGGCCCTGCGGAAGCAGGAGCGACCCATCGGCGTGGAGGCGGTGGAGTTCGTTCCTACCGCACCCGGTGTCGGGCAATCCTCAGTTCCCTGAACGGGTGCACGGGGTCAGCCAGGACTGGCGCCTTCGACCGGAACACGGACCTAATTGCCGACGTACGGCGTCGCCCGATGTTCCCTGCTGCAGTGACATCAGCGTGCGCTCGAGGCCAGCACCACAGGACCGGGAACTTTCCCGTGACGGCGGCAGGACGACAACCAGGCTGGGGTTGCCTCTCCCGAAACAATCCCGAACCTCTCCCGGAGAGCGGCCAGCCCGGCATGGATCACGGCTCTTCCACAGTTCTGGAGCACGCTTGAACTGACGCGATAAGGACGGGGTCCGGTCGGTCCGGAAACCAGTCGCTGTAGCCGGAGGCTGCGGGCCCGCCCGGGGGGGGCAGCCACGCGCGTGTTCAGCACGCGCCCCACCTCGGTCCTGGTGCAGCTGCGCAGCGTGATCCAGGGTGTGGATTACTCCCTTTCAGCAGCAAGGCACCCTCACGCGGCTTCCCCGCCTCCTATGCTGGATGCCGTTGACGTTCTCGGCGATGCGATGACCATAGAAGCGGGAAACCCCGAGCCAGTCCTTGCTGAGCAGAGCGCCATCGTCGTCCGCAAACAGAAAGGACAAACCGAAGTCGAGTGCCATCGCATCCCGTTTGGGCCAACAAGCCACGCGGCTGGCAATACACCTAGCACCAACGCCCGTTACGGCACCGAGCAAGAACCTGCCATCCCTCGGCGGAGAAACAGGAAACCGAGCCGGTCGATGACGTGCGGCATGTGCGGGGTATCGGGATCAAACCTGCTTCGTATCAAGGTATCGCGGAATTCGTTGACCGGGTGGCTCCTCCAACCTGTAGCTGCACGGCCAACCTAACGGCAGCACATCTGCATGCGATCGGCCGGCGATACGATTTCTGTCTTCGTCAAAGATCCCGCTGAACCGACCCATCCCAAAGGACAGGCGCCATCCTCGCCCGCCCGAATCATCACCGCGCCACACCGCCAGTCAGCGAGCAGAGCACGCACACGGACCTGTTTTGCTACAATCATGTTCGACAGCAGGCCAGAATGCATCAGCGATAACGGCCACTTGATAAAACCATCATGTTCATCACCGCTCAGGCGCTTGCATTTCATAATTCCATGACTATCAGTCTCGATCGCCATCCACACACTAACGCTCATGCTAACATAAATTAACCGCGCCAGAATATCCGAGTAGCGCCTTCCAATATCGATTACTCCTATGTATGAAATTAGAAAGCTGGCCATCAACCAAATTCATACGCCCTCCGATAGGTTGCGGTTAGTAAATAACTCCTTTTCATACACCAAAACCGAGTCATACCCGTGTCGCGAGCGGCGGCTTTTTCCCGAAGATCAATCGATCTATAAATCGGTGCATGAGTGTTCGGAGACAGGGAAGATCTCTCACTCGGCGGGACTTCATTCGGCCACTGGAACCTTGGAGAAAATAGCATGGAATACGTCAGGCTTGGCCACACCGGTCTGCAAGTGTCACGGCTCTGCCTCGGCTGCATGAGCTATGGCAGCCCTTCGCGAGGCAATCATGCCTGGACGCTTGACGAAGAACAGGCGCGCCCTTTCATCAAATACGCACTCGAACACGGCATCAACTTCTTTGACACCGCAAACGTGTACTCCGACGGCACTAGTGAAGAAATCCTTGGTCGGGCGCTTAAAGATTTCAGCACCCGTGACGACGTGGTAATTGCCACCAAAGTGAGTGGCCGGATGCGTCCCGGACCCAACGGATCAGGATTGTCGCGTCGTGCAATCATGACAGAGATCGACGCCAGCCTCCGTCGCCTAGGCACGGATTACGTCGATCTCTACCAAATCCATCGCTGGGATTACCAAACCCCTATAGAAGAGACGATGGAGGCACTTCACGACGTCATCAAGGCCGGAAAGGCGCGTTATATTGGCGCATCGTCCATGTATGCATGGCAGCTGTCCAAGGCACTTGCCGCCGCCGAACGTCATGGCTGGACGAGGTTTGTTAGCATGCAGAACTATCTCAATTTGTTGTATCGTGAGGAGGAACGCGAAATGTTGCCGCTGTGTCAGATGGAAGGTATCGGCGTGATCCCATGGAGTCCTCTAGCCCGTGGCCGCCTCACCCGTGACTGGGACGTCGCCACCGCGCGCTCTCAAACCGATGAATTCGGTAGGTCTCTTTATGCAAAATCAGCGGATGCCGATCGCCAAGTGGCCGAGGCGCTTGGACAGGTTGCTGCGCACCGCGGCGTGCCGCGAGCTCGAGTTGCTCTCGCCTGGGTGCTACACAAGCCTTGTGTCACCGCCCCGATTATCGGCGCGACTAGTATTGACCATCTTGGCGACGCCATCGCTTCCACCACCATATCTCTGACACCCGACGAAATCGTGCAACTAGAGGCCCAGTATGTCCCTCATCAAGTTACGGGTTTTGTATAAACAAGAAGAAGCCAACCTCTGCCTCTTTCTCTCTTTATGCGCGACTGCCATTGTTTCGAAGAAGTCCAATAAATGGGTAAAAAAGACTGTGTGGGATCGTGCGCCGTTTTTGGCGCACGGCACCGACTAAATTTGGTTCAACATCAATCACAGTTTGACTGCCGCCCGTAAATGCAAGCAACGTCATTCCGAAAACAAGTTGTGAATTCTATCATGGTCGTTTACTCTGTTCTTACAGCGATTTCTTGGAAACCGCGATTTCAATACGATTCCGACCAAGGTATTTCGCCTGATAAAGTGCTCTGTCTGCGTCCGAAAGAGAAAAATCGATATCTTCGTCGTCGTCGCTCATGACAGCTATCCCAACGCTGATAGTAAAATATATAGGTTCTCCGTCAAGAAGAACCGGTCTACCAGAGATTCTTTTCTGAAGGCGCCTTGCAAAAGTCGCTGCATCCGGAAGTTTTGCACTCGACAGCATTACGGCAAATTCTTCGCCGCCAAGGCGGCCTGCAATATCATTCTTGCGCAGCTGTTGCCTTAGACTCGTCGCAAAACTTTGAATGACGACGTCTCCGACAATGTGACCATAGCTGTCATTGATTGACTTGAACTCATCAATGTCAATCATCAAAACAGCATCCGTCCCCCCTCCGCTCCTCCTCATGCGGTAGAGTTCAATCTCCATTTGTTCCCTAAAATAGCGTCGATTAGGCAATTGCGTCAGATAATCGATGCGTGCCAGTTCATTAAGTTGTTCCTCGACGCGTTTCTGTTCAGTGATATCGGTAATTAATCCATGCCATATGGTGCTACCATCGCAACCGCGAGTTGGTTTTGCATCAAGCCAATGCCAACGCACTCCCCGTGACGGTAGCACCGCACGGTACTCCACACGCCATGGCACAAGATCTCTGCGCGATAGTGCAAGAGCAGCCTCATAGCGTTCAAGATCATCCTGATGGATACGATGAAGCACGGGAGCAGACGTGTGACGCACCTGTTCTGGAGAGATCTCGTAGATCTCTTGTATCCAGCCATTCGCATATGGGAAATGCGTGCTTCCATCTGGAGTCTGCTCGAACTGAAAGACAAGTCCAGGAATTTCATTGGTCAGGCTCTTGATGCGATCGACTGTCTTCTGCAGTTCCTCAACGAGCGACCGAACGGCCGTGATCTCTGTGGTCGTTCCCACCATTCTGAGCGGCCGACCGGTTTCATCGCGACCCACGACCTTACCGCGACTGAGCACCCACCGATAAGTACCATCCTTGGAACGGAACCGGTGCTCTACTTCGTATTTCTCAGCCTTGTTCTCAACGCAGCTCTGGAATGCCTCATGAATGGCCGCCAAATCATCAGGATGCGCGTGTAGTGAGCTGTTGTCCGCAGCCAGCCTCGCAGGCTCTCCTTCATCGTACCCAAGAAGCGCCTTCAACGCACGTGAGTACCGTGTTTCGCCGGTTAGGAGGTTTTGGCTCCATATCGCGGTCTCGCCGCATTCGACGGCTAACACAATGACATCAGACAATTCCTCCATAGCACAAATACCCGCCAAACCCAAGTGGATTTCCAAGTCAGAAACAAATGACCTTTTTGAGCAAAGCAGCCGAAAGACGACGATTGCCTTTCTCTCGTGGATCCTTGCCCTCCCTGCCGCAGGTGAATAGGAATGAATTTGCAGCGCGCAGGGCAGACATGTTAACAATAGCCGCAGGGAATTGTCGAAGGAAAACGTCCACAACACCCCGCAGCAAAGTCTTTTTGTGCCGCTGATCTGATCGACTGCTCGGACCAAACAATGCCGTCCGGTGGGTCTGATGAGGCCGATACCAGCGACTCCGGCGCCAACGATAACTGATGATCAATTGCGGCACGGCTTACCCACGAAAATGACCCTCAAGGAAGTTAGCCGAAATCGGCGCGTGGCGCCATATCTACCATAACTAGCTTTATAAAAAACCATCAAATTAAATCGCGAATTTGGCTTCGTCAGGTCATTGAACCAGGAACATCCCAATATATTGCAACCTTTAGTTGATCAAATCGCTACAACCAGCCGTTGTTGTGTATTAACTTTCCCCGAAACGTTTGCAAATTGGAGTCAGCGTCGTATAGATTGTTTTTGTTAGTTCTCGTTGGGATCAAAAAACCTACCCAAGTGGATCGATGGCGCCTAGATTGCCCTCCAAAGATATGTCACCTCGCTCCTACCGGAAGAGGTCGTCGCGACACTCGGTGGACTATTTCATCGTTTCCGTCTGCATTTTCGGTTTTTATTTTCGCGAGAACCGCAAATTAAAGAGATATTTAGGAAATCCCTCCCCTCCGACACGACCACACTGCCGTGGACGGCATAGTAAAAGTGGCGTGGAAACTGTCTTGTTGTCGAAATCAGCATGCTACTGCCTTTTGCAGTAGTTGAAGGCGGTTGCGGCTTGCATGCCCACAGCCGCGGGCGTGCTGTACTCTTCCGGCAACGCAAGGAGCCTGGAGACATTGCCTCCGGTCAGGTTACCAATTCAGTGTACCGTGTTTGGTGGTAGCCGCTCGCTCGCCACGCCACCAACGCGGTTACGCGCATGGTACAATGATGCAGGTGATCTTGCATCCAACGGCACGATTCTACGGCCAAAGCTGATAGGGATCCATGCCCATGTATAGCAGCATGCAGACGCCGTTCTGTGATACTTTCATGTGCAACTACGCAAAACACTGCCAATAAACTTGAACCAAGGCGTACAGCAGCCGCAACTACTCTATTACGGGTGGCCGCTCCTCCTAGAAGTTTGAGGTGCGGGAGGAAGTTTGTTGGCACATGGGCATCAAATCGAACCTCATCGGACAGCTGGCAAAATGTTTTGTGCTACGGGGCTTCGGACGAGGTCGGTGCGCTGGCTTCGAGCCATCCCCACAACCCCAAGGCCGCGCCCACCACCCCCTCAGTGGCATTGTAGTTGACGATAGCGACCGCCCCAAGGGCCAGCGCCGCGACGCCGAGAGGACGATAGGCAAAGACAAACGCTAAGAGGCCGAGCAGCAGCGAGGCCAGGCCGAAACAATGCTCATATTGTAGCCACAATACCGCATGGCGGACCGCACAAATCGAAGGGGCATTCCGGCTCGCACAGAGGCCGACGAACTCCCGTGGATCGACAGTGGTTATCCGGAAGGACATTGCGGACACCGCAGCGGCCGCCACAATGGCGCCCCCCATCCAATCCCCACGTCTCATTCTGGTCGCAAGCAACCTTGCTCTCATGCCGTACCCCTCGTAATGGTGCGTTGCGAAAACGCTCAGCACATAACATGAACCAATGAATATATTAAATATTGCCTCGTATGCCGATCCGATGAGCTTCCAGGACATCATTCTTACGCTTCACCATTTCTGGGGAAAGCAGGGGTGCGTTATCCTGCAACCCTATGACGTGGAAATGGGGGCCGGTACGTTTCATCCGGCCACCACACTCCGGGCGCTCGGCCCCGCTCCGTGGCGAGCCGCCTACGTGCAACCGTCCCGTCGGCCCTCCGATGGAAGATATGGGGAGAATCCGAATCGCCTCCAGCACTATTACCAATATCAGGTCATCATCAAACCAAGCCCCGCCGACGCACAAGAGCTTCTGCTCAGCAGCTACCGGGAGATCGGACTCGATCCTTTGCTGCACGACTTCCGTTTTGTCGAAGACGATTGGGAAAGCCCAACTCTTGGAGCCTGGGGTTTGGGCTGGGAGGTTTGGTGTGACGGAATGGAAGTTGGCCAGTTCACCTACTTTCAGCAGGTGGGCGGGATTACGCTCGACACACCCAGTTTTGAGATGACCTACGGGCTAGAGCGCCTTGCCATGTATGTTCAAGGCGTCGAAAATGTTTTTGATCTCCGCTATAATGATACTGGGATTACTTATGGCGATGTTTTTTTGCGAGCAGAGAAGGAGTATTCCACACACAACTTCGAGGCAGCCGACGCGGATATGCTAAGCCGCCATTTTGAGGACGCTGAAGCTGAGTGCAACACGCTTGTGCAGCGACAGCTGGCACTTCCTGCTTATGATTATTGTATAAAGGCTAGCCATCTCTTCAACCTGCTGGATGCGCGTGGCGTGATATCGGTCGCTGAACGCGCGTCGTACATAGCCCGCGTACGGGCTCTGGCCAAGGTCTGCGCCGAAGCGTGGATCACGGGACAAGCATAATAATGCCTCAGTTTTTTATGGAACTCTTCTCCGAAGAGATCCCAGCACGGATGCAAGCCGCGGCCGCGGAGGAATTGGTTTCTATAATCAAGCAGTCGATAAGCGCTCTTGCACCGAGGGAAATCCGCGGTTTTTACGGCCCACGTCGCATTGCCGCTCGGGCGGTCGTCGAAAGCGAAGCACCCGCCGTTGAGATCGAAATACGCGGCCCGAAACTCACTGCATCCGCCGCAGCGGTTGACGGCTTCCTCCGTAAACATCAAGCGAAACGCGAAAACCTCATTGAACAAAATGGCTATTTTGTCCTTGTCCGGCTTGACGCTGCACGTCCCGCCGAAAGTTTGATCACCGAGAATCTCACGACAGCGCTGACCCAATTTCCCTGGCCGAAATCAATGCGCTGGGGGCAAAGTGGGGCCTTTGCCTGGGTCCGACCGCTGCGCCGGATCGTCTGCCTCCTCGATCAAAACGTTATTCCGATCACAATCGGCCCGATCACATCGGCCAACATATCGGAAGGCCATCGCTTCCTTGCGCCCGGAACATTCATCGTCAGTAGCGCCGAGCAATGGGAGCTTGAGCTGGAGCGACGATTTGTCATCGCCGATGCTGCTAAACGACGTGCGGCGATTAAAGCGGGGCTGCGGCAACTCACTGCTTCTAGAGCTCTCGATGTAGTCATGGACGAAGCCTTGCTCGATGAGGTGACTGGTTTAGTCGAGTGGCCCGTAGCGCTGATCGGGCGAATTGAGCCTCGCCACATGGAGCTACCCCCTGAAGTGCGCGAGCTTACGATGAAAGAGAACCAGCGCTACTTTGCGGTCCGACACATGAACGGCGCTCCCGCCCCATGGTTCACCTTCATTTCAAACATTGAACCCGAAGACGGCGGCAAAGCCATCGTAGCTGGCAATGAACGCGTGCTGCGAGCTAGGCTTGCCGACGCAGAACACTTTTATACCTTGGACCGTCGGCATCCGCTCGATTTTTATTTGCCGAACCTCAAGTTTATGACATTCCATACCAGGCTTGGCTCGCAATTTGACCGGGCCCTGCGTATCGCAAACCTCGCGCGGCGCATAGCCGTAGCACTTGGCGTCAACGCCGAAATGGCGGCGCGCGCAGAAAAAGCCGGATTGCTGTGCAAAGCGGATCTCGTAACGGGAATGGTCGGCGAGTTTCCTGAACTGCAGGGAATCATGGGCGGCTATTACGCCGATGACCCCGTAGTCGCAGCAGCAATCCGTACCCACTACCTGCCACAGGGACCGAGCGATCCACTGCCCGGAGGCGGGGCAATCGACCGTATCACAGCCGCCCCTTCCGGACCCCAGCCGCTCAACGAATATCTTAAACCTGAGATCAAGATTGCATGTGCCGTCGCCCTCGCTGACAAGTTTGACATGCTTAGAGAGTTTTTCAGCATCGATGAAATGCCCTCCGGAGCCGGCGACCCGTATGGCCTCCGGCGCACCGCTTTGGGCATTGTTCGTATCCTTATCGCCGGAAATTATCGGCTGAACTTATATGATTGGTGCGGCGAAAACGTTACGCTCGTGGAGTTTATTGTTGAGAGACTACGTGTCCAGCTTCGGAATGAAGGCCGTCGGCATGACGCACTTTCCGCAGTCTTTGCTGTAGACCAGAGTTTTGACATTGTTCGTCTGATTCTGGTTACGGACGCCGTGCTTGCCTTTCAGGCGACCGAAGATGGCCGTAATCTTCTTGCTGCCTATCGACGAGGAGTAAACATCCTCCGTATCGAAAACACAAAGGATGGGCCTCATGAGGGCGCTGTTGATCCTTCCCTCTTGATCGATTCCATTGAAATTTCATTATTGCATTGCCTCGACTTATCGGAGAAATCGATCGCGGAATCGTTATTAGCCGAGGAATACACATCCGCGATGATGGGCTTGGCCAATTTGCGCGCGCCGGTTGACGCGTTCTTTGAAGGCGTCACCGTCAACGTCGACGATCCGGCACTCCGCCGTAACCGCCTGCGGCTGCTCGCAAGGCTCCGCGATGTCATGCATCGTATTGCCGACTTCTCGAAACTGGAAGGGTAGGACCGCCATGCGTGAGTTTGTGTACAGTTTTCGCCCGGGCTTTAGCGACGGTGGCGCGGCCATGTACGACCTTCTCGGCAGCAAGGGAGCAAACCTGGCGGAGATGGCCCGCATCGGCCTGCCGGTACCCCCAGGGTTCACCATTACAACCGAAGTCTGTGCGGATTTTTATGCTAATAATCGTCAGTATCCCGCCGGACTAGAAGCGCAAGTCGAAACAGCGCTCAAAAAAATTGAGGAGCATGACGGGCGTATCTTTGGGAGCAAACACAAGCCGCTGTTGGTTTCGGTGCGTTCTGGCGCACGTGTGTCAATGCCGGGAATGATGGACACCGTCCTCAACCTCGGCCTCAACGATGTAACTGTTGAGGGGCTCGCCGGAAGCGCTGCTGACGCCCGTTTTGCATGGGACTCGTATCGCCGATTCTTACAGATGTACGGATCGGTTGTGCTCGGCGTGGCGCACCATCGCTTCGAGGAAATTATTGAAAACGTTAAAATCGATGAGGGCGTGGTTGAGGATACCCAACTCGCGGCGCAGGATTGGCACCGCATCGTCGAGGCATATAAAGATGTTGTCCGCGCGGAAACTGGCAAGCCCTTCCCGCAAGACCCGCATGACCAGCTTTGGGGTGCAATCGGCGCTGTTTTTGGCTCCTGGATGAATCAGCGTGCCATTACGTACCGTCGACTGCATGAAATTCCGGCCGAATGGGGGACCGGAGTAACCGTGCAAGCTATGGTATTCGGCAACATGGGCGATGACTGCGCGACAGGGGTGGCCTTTACGCGCGATCCGTCGACCGGAATCAACGAGTTCTACGGCGAATATCTGCTAAATGCCCAAGGCGAAGACGTAGTCACCGGCACACGTATGCCCCGCCCATTATCAAAGTCTTATGCCAAACCGGGTGAAACCAGCTTGGAGGATGCATTACCAGAAGTATACGCCGAACTCGACCATGTACGCCAAACGCTGGAGCGTCATTATCACGATATGCAGGATATCGAGTTCACCATTCAGCGCAAAAAGCTTTATATGTTGCAGACTCGCAACGGAAAGCGGAGCGCACCTGCCAGCGTTCGGATTGCGATCGATATGGCACGGGAAGGGCTGATCGACAAACGCGAAGCGGTCATGCGCGTTAACCCTCAATCTCTCGATCAGCTGCTGCATCCTACTCTCGATCCCGACGCCCCACGTAGATTACTGGCGAAAGGATTGCCAGCGTCTCCAGGGGCCGCATCCGGTGTTATCGTGTTCTCAGCAGACGAAGCTGAGATGAGAGCCCAGAAAGGTGAGGCGGTAATCCTTGTCCGTATCGAAACGACTCCGGAAGATATCCACGGTATGCACGCGGCAAGTGGCATTCTGACAACGCGCGGTGGGATGACCAGCCATGCTGCGGTGGTCGCTCGCGGCATGGGTAGACCGTGCGTTGCTGGCGCAAGCGGCCTCCATGTCGATTACGCCGCGAAGATGCTCGCCGCGGGCAGCACGGTTGTCCGTGCGGGCGATATGCTGACAATTGACGGAACAAAAGGCGAGATTTTTGTTGGGTTGGTCCCGATGGTTGAACCGTCGCTTTCCGGCGATTTCGCAATCCTAATGGATTGGGCCGATGAAGTTCGGCGCTTGAAGATTCGCGCCAATGCAGAAACGCCGCTTGATGCCGAAACAGCGCGTAAATTTGGCGCTGATGGCATCGGTCTTTCACGAACAGAACACATGTTCTTCGACCCAGCGCGCATTGGAGCTGTCCGACAGATGATCATGGCACCTGACGAAACAGGGCGGCGGTCGGCACTTGACAAATTAGTACCTTTCCAGCGCCGTGACTTCGCAGACTTGTTCCGGATCATGGTGGGACTCCCAGTAACTATCCGTTTGCTGGATCCTCCGCTACACGAATTTCTGCCCCGCGGTGAGCTTGAACTTTCCGAAATTGCGGAAATCCTAGGGATAACAAGGACAGCCGTGCTGCAACGAGCTGCCGAACTGAGTGAAGCAAACCCCATGCTTGGACATCGTGGTTGCCGGCTGGGCATTTCCTTCCCTGAAATCTATGAAATGCAGGCTCGTGCTATTTTTGAGGCTGCCTTGGACGTTGCGGTTGAAACTGGCATGCCGCCCCGCCCGGAAATCATGGTGCCGTTAGTCAGCGTACGCCGAGAGCTCGAAATCGTCCGCGCACAGATCGATCGTGTTGCAGCAGTGGTGTTCAACGAGCGGAGCGCGACCATCGAGTACGACGTTGGAACTATGATCGAATTGCCCCGTGCGGCGCTAACCGCCGACTCGATTGCCGATCTAGCTGACTTTTTTTCATTCGGCACCAACGATTTGACCCAAACCGTATTCGGTCTGTCGCGCGACGATGCTGGACGTTTTCTCCCGCGCTATATCGAGTCCGGAATTCTTGCAAAAGACCCGTTTGTTACGCTTGATATTGAAGGGGTCGGTACAATGATCCGCATTGCTGTTGAAAAGGGGCGAACAACGCGCCCAGAAATCAAACTCGGCATCTGCGGAGAACATGGAGGGGATCCAGCGTCAATCAGTTTCTGCGAGAAAATCGGCTTGGCGTACGTGTCGTGTAGTCCTTACCGGGTTCCAGTCGCTCGCCTCGCCGCGGCTCAGGCCGCCATCGGAAGCGCACGCACTTATCCTAGCTAGAGACGGGACGAGCACGCATCCGAATTACCCTGCTCAAGTTCCGGATTTTCCGAGAATGCGCTTTTTATGCCGATGGATAAGCGTTTGAAAAAGTTCGAACACGGCAGACGCGCATTCGAGACACGCGTCACATCCTGTCAGCGTCAACCAGCGCCGTGCAACGCCGCAACTTTCAGCGGCATTCCATCAAAACGGCGAAGCGTCCTTCAACTCACATAAATGACAGCACATTGGACGTTGACCGAGGCGCACGCGACCAACTCAGTTTGCCTACAAGACTTCTACCGACGCCGTATCATTTGCGAGCGCTTTTTGCATGAGCCTGTCACCAATGTGACTAACGTTTCGGCATATTGCGATACGTGGCCTTTTCGCGAT
Organism: Pseudomonadota bacterium; assembly: GCA_021799015.1. Taxonomy (GTDB): domain Bacteria; phylum Pseudomonadota; class Alphaproteobacteria; order Acetobacterales; family Acetobacteraceae; genus Acidiphilium. The sequence goes on along the minus strand of JAJZBH010000026.1, from coordinate 6,845 downwards.
CAGGATTTTTCACGGCCTCGGTCAATTCACGGCCTTCCCCAAAGCCTTGGTCGCGGGCGTTACGTCGCAACCAGACCTGGTTTTTGCGCAGGCCGGCCCGCTGCGCGGAGGCTTTTTATACATTCTTATTTCTGAATATTGATCCTCGACATCCGTAAGCGCTGAACTATGAAGGATAATGCGGTAAGCCATTGGATTTAAGGTTGTTTTACTCACTTTGTGCTGGACAAGCGGCGCTCAGTCCTCTATCGGTTTTATGAATAGGGCTTCACGTTTGGAGGTTCCATGCTGGTCAAAGGCGAGTCTGAACCTGGTGCGTGCATGGGACAAACGCGCATGTCACGAGCAACGAAGGTGCGTCTCACCGGTTTCGGATGGGCTGTGGTGCTGCTTGCAGCCCTAACTCTGACGCATCCCGCATTTGCTTATTCTCATTTTGCTCAAGCACCTCGACCTTACGTTGGCATCCGAAGCGAACCAACCACGTCAGGGGTTAGCTGGGTGGTCATGGATGCCAATACCGGTAGGATCCTCAGTGAAAATGAGCCATACACGCTCCGTTATCCAGCCAGCCTGACCAAACTTATGACCCTTGATCTGGCCTTTCGCGCCCTACGAGACAATCGGATCACTCTAAACACCGCCTTGCCGGTTTCCAGCGCCGCAGCAGATGTCCAACCTGTCAAGCTTAATCTCGTTGCAGGCCAAACGATAACAGTCCGGCAAGCGATGCTGGGCATGACAACTCTCTCCGCCAACGATGCGGCAACCGCGCTGGGCCAGTATCTCGGTGGCGGAAGCCTACAACGTATCGCTGCCCTCATGACTGACAGAGCACATCAGCTAGGGATGTTACGCACTGAATTCACCAATCCTTCCGGGCTCCCGAACCCGAATCAGGTCACTGACGCCTATGACATGGCCATCCTCGCGCGCCATATCCTCCTCACCTATCCTCGATATCGATATCTTTTTTCGGTGCCCAGCTTCACGTTTGAAGGACGAGAAATTCCGAATATCGATGGTATGCTAAAGTTGTACCCGGACGTAATTGGGATGAAGACTGGCTTTACCGATCTTGCTCGCTTTAACTTGGTTACAGCCGCGATCCATAACGGGCACCTACTGATCGGCGTCGAACTACACGCGCAATCGTGGCGCGTTGCCTATCGTATCATGACGCATCTTCTCAATCAGGGTTTCGCTGCGGAAAAATCTAGCAATCCCCGTCTGGTAGTTGCAGACAATGCTGCCCAACCACGGATTCTGGCTTCCCCCCCTAGGCGGGCTGAGCCGCGTGTTATTGCTTCGGCGCAAACGATACCGCATGATAAATACCATCGGGTCGTGGGAAGCCGGTCAATTTACGTAACAGAGGAAGCCATCCCAGGGTGGACGGCTCAAGTCGGGGCGTATTACAGCTATGCTGACGCGAAAAGGCAAGCAATTCTGATCCGCGATACGCGCCACTCGGGAACTGCGCGAATAGGCAGTGCGATCGTAAATGGACGCCGGATTTGGCGTGCCCAGATCGCCGGCCTCAATCGCGTGGCTGCCGAGCGCACATGCTCTTTTATGGCAAGTCGCCACCAGTCGTGCTTCGTGATTGGACCACGCCCGGAAAGCATTGCCATGCGTTGAGCACAGCGGCTAGAAATAATCTAGAACAGACCCGCTTCCTGCCATTCTCAAACTAATCGTCGCCGCGTTTTGGTGAAACGTATCCTAGCTGGAAATACGTCCCCTTTTTGCCGGATTGGCTGTTGCTTGAGTGCCCCCACAAGAGAGAGGCAAACATGTTCCGCTTTTCGCGCCTAGCGATTGCATCAACATTGCTCGTTGTTGTTCTTTGGGCCGGCCTATGGTGGTCTGCGGAAAATTGCCTCATTGATGCATTTCAACAACAAGTATCTTGGATGCGCCAGGATGGCTGGAGGGTTACCCACGGCCCCATCACACGTGGCTGGTCACCGCTCGCCGCCCGAATCGAGATTAAGGATCTCGCGCTGCACACACCGGGAGGCCAAAGGCACAGCCTCGCAATTGACCTCCCGCGTCTTGGGGTATTGATCCGCCCCTTCTCGCCATTCACGATCGTTACCAAACTGCCGCGGCTATGGCACATATCGACGCCGGACGGCATCGGCATCGATCTAACCTTCGGATCAATTACAGGCCTTTATCATATCGATCCCAGCATTGTTTTCAGCCACAGTTATAAACTGGCTCTTTCCGGAAAAACGGCGGCGTCCGATATACGGATTAACAGCGCGTCGAGTAATTTCCTGCTACTCCGCATTGCTTCGTTCCACGAATATTTCCGTGCCAACCCTGCCGCCGGGGCCAATGGCACCGCCTACAGACTGCGCGGCGGCATGACCGGTATTGCAATATCCCAATTTTTTGTGGACCTGCTCCATTTGCCGTTCGATGGAAGTATGCGATCTCTGAACTGCGATCTAGAGATGTCTGGCCCAAATTTTACGATTCCACATCCTGCCAGCATTCTTGGTCAGAGTGTGCCGCTAAACCCTGCAATATTGTGGCGAGAATTTGCGCCCCAATATAAATCCTGGGCAGTAGGCGGAGGGCACGGCAGCCTCTCCTTAAGCGTTGCTATCGGACCGCTGGAGGCACAGGTAAATGGTTCTGTTCGATTCGATCGTGATCTGCAGCCTGTGGCACATGGTCATATTCGAGCGGTCGGACTCGGCGCGTTCCTTGCGGCCATCGCCACTCAGGGCCAGCTGGCCGAAGACCTCACAAGCCAGCTTGCTACCAACGCGGCTCCGTACATGTTTAAGGGTGCAGGAGGAGCGCAACAGCTCGCAGTCGACTTCCTCTTCAGAAAGGGCGTCCTTTCTGCGAACGGGGCGCCTGTCGAAACTTTCCCGGCCCTCCCATGGCCTAACGGCCAATCTGCGACGACGCCCGACAAGGCTCGCTGAAGCTCGATAGAGATGCTCACGACCACTTCGCACGACGCAGCGCGGATAGGTCGGGGTTAGCCGTCAGAAAGCGCAGGAACGGGATCGGCCGACAGCAAAAAAGGCCCGCGACACCCTTTTGCCCGAAAAACGGTTTGGTGCAGAATGATCAAAATCGTGATAAAATGACAGAACTAACGCCAGAATTCGAACTCACAATACGACTGCCGGATCGCGGCTGATTCGCACTCGCTCTACCCGACGACCGTTCATTGCCAGAACCTCGAATCTCCATCCACCAAAAGCAATCGCATCGCCGGCTCGCGGTACCCGCTTAAGCAGCGCCAGCAAGAATCCACCAAGCGTGTGATAAGATCCTGCTAGCGGCAGGGGATCCAGACCGAGAAGGTGTGCCACATCGTCAATTGGTTCCAGCCCATCGAGTTCAAATCGCTGCAAAGCCTCGATCGAGCTTGTTGGCTCCTGTGTCTCTTCCAGGTCACCCACAATGGCCTCAAGTAAGTCGCCCACCGTTATCATGCCTTCGAAGCTACCATACTCGTCAAGAACGATCGCGGCGCCTATCGGGTCTGATTTCAATCGTTCCAGTGCATCGAGCGCTGAAATCGCATCGGGGACCGCCAAAGGCTGGCGCAACAAGGCCGCAAGCGAGATGTCCTTACCGTCCAACATCCGATCAAGAATGTCCTTGGCCTGAACAATCCCGACGACGTTGTCGACATTGCCTTCGCACACCACAAAACGTGAATGAGGTGCTGCCTTGAGAGCCGAGATCACAACATTCCGCGGGGCGGTACGGTCTAGCCAAGCAATATCCTGACGCGGCGTCATGATCGCCCGCACAGGCTTGTCAGCAAGGCGCATAATCCGCTCCATCATGTCCCGTTCCTCCGATTCCAGCATACCTGACTCGGTGCCCTCGGCTAGGATGGCCTTTAATTCTTCCTCGCTAATTGCTCTCGCGTTCGGACGCACTTCTCCAAAACCGCGAAGCACAATCGCGGATGCTCGGTGCAACAGCCAGACGAGCGGCATTGTGATCCGCGCGAACAGGTCAAGCGGCCATGCAACTAAACAGGCTATCTTCTCAGCATGACGCAGTGCCAATTGCTTCGGCACAAGTTCGCCAAACACCAGACTAAGAAAGGTAACTCCGAGCACCGTTATCGTCAGAGCAATCGTCCCAGCCAGCGGCGCAATCAGGCCGGCTCGCAGCAATGACGGTACTAATGCCGACGCCAATTTCGCTCCGCCGATCACACCCGTCAGCACCCCAATGATGGTAATGCCGATTTGTACGGTCGGTAGAAAGCGTTCGGGTCGCTCGGCGAGATCGCGTGCCCTGGCGGCTCCCTTCACGCGCTTCCGCACAAGCAGCACCAATGCGGCCTTGCGCGACGAGACCATCGCCATCTCAGCCAACGCAAACCCTGCGTTCAAGAGGATCAAAAGTGCTAAAATTCCAACATCGATAAGGGTGTACATACTGGGCTCAAGAATTGGGTTGAATGCCGACTATAGCGGATTTTAGACCAAAGCAGTCGGAACAGACGCCTTGGTTCCGCCGTAATCCTGACCACGCCTTGCCGCAGTGCCCGACCACAAAGCGCCTGATCGGCAGTTCTGCCGCGCTCAGACGAGTTTTTATAGATGACATATCAGTCCCGATTTTACCTTGCCCCCCTGCTGACCTCGCGCCCGCAAAGAAGCCGTTCGGGTTGGGTCAATGCGGGCTCTTGGTCTGCCACTATTGTAGCGGCAATCCTGACAATCGGGCTCTGGGCATGGTGTGACTGGCCAGTGCACAATATTCCGTCGTATCGCGGTGAAATCAGTGGTTTTGCATTTTCGCCTTTTCACGCTGGTGAAAGCCCACAAACCGGCGTCTACCCGACTATCGCCCAGATTAACGCGGATCTCGCCCTGGTAGCCACGAAAACCCGCAACATTCGGACGTACACGGTACAGAATGACCTCGGCCAAATCCCGGAACTGGCTGAAAAATTCCATTTGAACGTTACCCTTGGCGCGTGGATTGACCAACACCCTAAGGCCAACGCAGCGGAACTACGTAAAGTCGTTAGGGTGGCCAACGCTAATCCAGACGTCAAGGCCGTGATGGTCGGCAACGAAGTCATACTTCGTCGGAACTTGACCGTCGCCCAACTCGCTGCTGACATTCGCTACGTCAAGCAACGGGTGCATGTCCCGGTGTCCACTGCAGAACCTTGGCATGTGTGGCTGCATCACCCAGAGCTTGCCAAGTCCGTTGATTTCATCACGGTACACCTGCTCCCGTACTGGGAAGGCGTGCCAGAAGCAGACGCTGTTAAATATGCCTTGTATCGCCTGCACCAGGTTGAGAGGCGTTTTCCGGGAAAACGAGTCGTGATTGGTGAGATAGGGTGGCCGTCTAACGGTATCGATATCGGCGCTGCTCGTGCTTCACGAGTCTTGCAGGCAAAATTCATGCGAAATTTCCTGAACGTCGCACGGAAACAGCATCTGAAGTATTTCGTGATGGAGGCGTTCGACCAGCCCTGGAAAACCAGCTTCGAAGGGCGTGCTGCCGGTTACTGGGGTATGTGGTCTCTTTCAGGAAAACCAAAATGGTCGTTGACTGGCCCGGTCACGCCAAACCGCGCGTGGATGTCCTGGGCGGCAGGCAGCATTGCATTGGCATTTCTGATCACCTTAGCCTTTCTTTCGCGTCGACCTGATCTTCGCCTCCGAGGCAAGCTGATTTTTTCCGTTCTCATTCAAGGATTTGGCGCTTCCATCGCTGCCCTACTGATGACAATGGGAGAGACCTATTTGTCATGGTCCGCATCCATCGTGTGGGCAGCGCTCGCGGCTGCCCAAGGGTTACTATTACTCCTGCTCATTGCGGATAGTTTCGAACTCGTCGAAACGCTTTTCGGGCGGGTGAGATATCGGCATTTTGAACCCATTCCAATGCCTCTGGCTTCGACGCAGCCAAAAGTATCTCTGCATGTCCCAATCTGCAACGAACCGCCAGAGATGGTGAAACTCACATTGGACGCGCTCGCTGCCCTTGATTATCAGAACTACGAGGTTCTGGTCGTTGACAACAACACACGCGATCCCAGCGTTTGGGAACCAGTCGCTGAACATTGCGCACGCTTGGGCCCTCATTTCCGCTTCTTCACACTCGGCCGATATCCGGGCTTTAAAGCCGGTGCACTGAACTTCGCCCTCCAAGAAACCGCACCAGATACTGAAATTATCGGCGTACTCGACAGCGATTATGTTGTGGATCCGGACTGGCTGCGATGCATGGTACCGGCTTTCAATGACCCAAAAGTCGGCTTCACGCAGAGCCCGCAAGATTATCGTGACAGGGATCTCTCACTGTTCAAGCGCATGATGTTTTGGGAATATGCTGGCTTCTTTCATGTTGGGATGGTCAACCGCAACGAGCGGAACGCCATCATCCAGCACGGCACGATGACGCTAATCCGGCGCAACGCATTGGCAACCAAAGGCGGTTGGGCCGAATGGTGCATCACCGAAGACAGTGAGCTTGGCCTGTCTCTATTTGAGCGAGGATATGAGGCAATCTATTCCACGCGCAGTTTCGGCCGCGGTGTAATGCCTGACGACTTTAACGCCTTCCGCAAGCAGCGCTATCGCTGGGCTTACGGTGCAATGGCCATCGTCCGTGCCCACCGACGCGCACTGTTGTCACCTTTCGATCGCTCACTAACCAGCGGCCAACGCTGGCATTTCATCGCTGGCTGGCTTCCTTGGCTCGGCGACGCACTGGGCGTTGGGTTTCTGAGCCTCGGCTTGGTATGGTCTGCAGCGTTGATCCTTGATCCGGTACGCTTTGAATTTCCGATCCTTTTGTTCATTTTGCCTGCGGTGGGCCTCTTC
>JAJZBH010000025.1 GCA_021799015.1 Pseudomonadota bacterium | reverse complement strand
AGTGCGCTGGATACCAAAGCAAGCTCCAATTCGAGTGCATTCACTGCATTTGAACGTCAAATGCCGAGCTAGCTATGCCATAATATTATTTATACCCTCAACATCGTCAATTCTGGAAAAAATTATGCATAATAAAAGTATGAAACGTTTTCACGGCCAAACGCATCGAGAAAAATTGTTTGTGTTTATTGCCGCTCTTCCGCTCTTCTAAAAAAATACCTCATATACCGTATGTTAAACAGGAAAGTTGATATGCACAAAAAACTCGATCCCGCCATGCCATCGATCAGCATGGCCAATATAGTTTCGCTGTGAAAATCGAAGCAACTTTCACTTCATACCATCAAGCACGTTCTTACGCGAAGTGCCATGTGGGAAAGGTACAATACACCCTGCGCGCATAAATTCTTCAAGCGGATATTCTCTAACAAGATGCTTCTTCTAACTGATGGGCTCGTGTCGAAAACTTCTTCTAGAACATAGGGACACTCAAAACCTTGCCGTTCTTCCCGCCGCCTTCTGGGCCACAAAGAAAGAACTCCCAGTGTCGCGGCGCGTCTCCAGATACAGATAACGGTCAGGATAAAGCGGCTTAAGCGTCGTACAATTTGGAGAAACAGCAAGAAACGCGACATTATCGTACTTGACCTTCGGCATGCACAAATTCGTGTTCTTCTTACCGTGGCTACAAAATGGCAAGAGGCTGCTTTCGGCGAGGCGGTCTGTGAGCCTCGTCAATCTGGTGCAAATCCTCTCGGGTCAACTTGATGTCCGCAGCGCCAGCATTTTGGACTACGTGACCGATTGTGGAGGATTTTGGAATTGAAATGGTCGTGCCGTCACGAAGGCTCCAAGCAATCGCTATCTGCGCAGCTGTTGCGTTATGTCGTTCTGCGACCTTCGTGAGCGCCTTCGATTGTAGTAGCCCCCCGGTGTGCCCCAGTGGCGAGTAGGCCATTATCGGAATGCTTCTGGAACGACACCATGGCATCAAGTCAAATTCAATTCCCCGTGCGTCCAGATTGTAAAGAACCTGGTTTGTCGCGCAGGCTGTACCTGCCGACAGTGCGACAAGCTCCTCCATGTCATCGACGTCAAAATTGGATACACCCCAGTACCGGATCAATCCCGCCTCGCGCAGGCGCTCGAATGCTGTAATTGTCTCGTACAGGGGATAACTACCCCGCCAATGTAGCAGATAAAGATCGATCCGGTCGGTGCCTAGACGCTTGAGACTTCTATTACATGCGCTTGCCACACCCGTGGCGGAGGCATTATGCGGATAAATCTTGCTAACCACAAAGACGCGATCCCGATGTCCTGCAATCGCTGTACCAACGATGCGCTCCGCCTCACCATCGCCGTACATTTCAGCTGTGTCGACTAACGAGAGGCCCATTTCGAGGCCAGCGCGAAGCGCCGCCACCTCCATTTTCGCCTCACTCCGCCGCTCGCCCATCCCCCAAGTTCCTTGACCCAGCGCGGGGACAGGAGTGCCGTCAGGTAGCCACACATTCGGAATCATTCTTCCTCCTTTCGAAAACCTAAGTATGCACCAAATACGGTTTTAGGGCGGGGCCAATATCTTTGGCGTTTGTTGTGAGTGGACATGAGCGGCAGCCGCTGTCTCGGTTGCGTTGATATCCCGCTTCCTTGACCAAACGAGAGCGCCGATGGCGCCACAGCGCGGACAATCGTAACGCCAATCTCGAACCTCTGCTTCGCAGGATGAGCAAATCCATTGCGTTCCGGCCGCCTGCGCAGCAGCCGCATGTCGCCGAGCCTCCCCTTCGAGCTGGGCGGCATGAGCTGTTTCAGCAAGCAGTTTAGCTGACTCAGGGCTGTTCGGATTCAGTGCCGCAAGACTTTGCGCGGCCCGAGCACGATCCAGTGGCGCGTCAATATCCTTTAGAAACGCGGAAGCGATATCCGGGTGCGGAGCCAATTTCCACCCATTACGAAGGGCAATCCGAGCGCGATGGCGATGCCAAGCCTGCGGCCATTGCGCGCGCTGATGCGCGAGGGCGAGTTGCAACCAAGTGACCGCGGACTCGGGGTTAGCTCGGACGGCATGCCGCGCCCAATCGACGGCTAAATTTGCTCTCTGCGCGTCGCGCGACGCCATAATAGCGAGCGCCGCGCGTTCTGCACGGTTGTCCGCAAGACGGGCTGCTTGAGCATAGTCACCTTGACTCGCAGCGATTCGCATGCGCTGCTCGCGGAGCCAAGCAGAAGTGGGATAACTACTTACTGCAGCACGAAGATCCGCGGCAGTCACCGCTGACGAGCCATCGTGCGCATCATTAGCGTGATGCGATAAAAGCCCATGCCACCCGAGGAATCCCACCTCCTTGTGGGTGGCAAGCGTACTGAAATGGGTATCCGCGGCGCGGTGATCGCCAGCCTGGCGGGCAGCTTCGCCTGCCACGTAAAGGCTAAGCGGTTCATCGGGCATGTGCCTCTGAGCAATTCTTGCATGCTCTGAGGCGCTTTTTAAATCACCGGCTGCCAGCGCAGCGAGTGCGCGAACCGCGGCGTGCACACCTGCTTCACGCCGCCTAGCGGCGCGTCTTACAGCCACACGGCCGGGAGTCTGCCAGAAAAAGCGTATCACACCGATCATCAGCAACAAAAAAACATCAAGTGCGACAAGGAAAAACACCACCACCGGCGTCGTCGCCTTGATCTCGGTTTCGCCGATAACAATCTGGATTTCTCCGGGTAGCGTCGCCACGTACCAAACAACCACCAGCACTACGATGGTGAGCAGCACAAACCGAAAAGCCCGCAACATCACTGTTGCTCCGCGAGCTTCAATAGCGCCGCTCGAGCCGCCAGCAGATTCTCGGCTTGTGTCACCCAAGGCTGCATGACCTCTTGCGCATTCTTGGGCAGCCCCTCCAGTGTTTGGACAGCCCCAGAAAGATTTCCCTCCGCAAGGTCGGCTCGCGCATCGCTAATAATGGCCTCTGCACGGTCGCCGACCACGATCTTGTTCCCCCGACGCACCGTAACCAAACCGATTATATTCGCGCGAACACGCTCCCAAAGGGTACCGCGGCGATCCGTGCCAATGTTTCCACCTACGGCTAAAGCCTTGGACGCGTATGACTGAAATTGTGCCCGCAAAACAGCCTCAGTGGGAGGAGCCTTTTCCGCGTAACGGCCTAGCGCCTCTGGAGCGTTCGTCAACTCTCCGAGCGGGGCGCCGGTTTGCAGAGCCAGCATCGCGGCCTGGATTTTCGCCATACGCCTAGCCTTCGTAGCAAGTTCAGGAAAATCACCAACGTTTGCTGCCATCTTTGAAAACGCCGTGTGGTCCGCAGCGACCGTGGCGGAGAGCGACGCAAGCTCCTTTTCTTGCCGGTCAAGTCGAGTAGCCAGTTGGGCCAATCCCACCTCAGGCGTTTTCATACGCGTCGCAGCCGTTGTTGCCGCCTGGCGTACTGATGGTCCGGCGCCCAGACCCGCAATCTGGTGCTCGAGGGTTTCAATCTGATTCCGTAACGCCGCTATCTGACCATGGTAAAGAGCATTTGCGCTCGCGCGTTGACGCAGCACGTAAATAAGGCCACCTCCGGCACTGGCAAGCAGAAGCAATAAGACGGCAACAAGAATGACAACCGCACCGTTTTGCCGCTTGCCCGGGTAGAAGAACTCTCTTTCAGCCGCCATCTCACCTCGCCGCGACGCCTCCGTTGCGTCAGACGTTTGCAAAATGGATTCTCGCACGGGTGGATCCATATCGCTTAACTCGGCCGTCACCTCTTTTTGCAGCCCCGTTTCCACGTCGGGCTCATGGTCAGCCGCTGATTTTGGCTCCTGCGTCGACTCTCGAGGCGGTTTGTGCTCGCTCATCGTAGCATCGCTAGCATGTGTTCCTGATCGGGCGCTATTGCCGTTTCGATTGAAGCGAATGGTAGGTTTTCCAGAGAGGCCGCAGCTTGGGAACTGATTGCGATTGCGATGGAACGGCGCAACGCATTCGTGCGGCCTGACTGACGGACGAGAGCAGAGAAATAGCGCCCCGTGGCTTGGGAAAAAACCAGAACCCGGTCGATTGCGCCTGCGTCGAGACCCGCCAGCGCTTCCTCAGTGAGACTGGTGGCTGGGCTAGCGCGGTAAGCAACACGGCGATGAACGCAAAAACCGGCCTCGCGAAGCAGGTTTGCGAGCAGCAAGCCATTGCCAGTGCCTGCAGGAAAAAGCAGATTTGTTCCCGGTGGCAAGCGGCCCTTAACCAAAACGGCAAGGTCAGCCGCCGTCCCATCCGCACTAGTTACGGCACGAAACCCGGCTTCCCGGGCCTGGGCTGCTGTGGCTTCGCCAACCGCAAAAATTTCAATTTGCCTAGGTAACTGGGCCAGAGCTGGCAGCGCCTGCGCGCTGGTGATCACGACAGCGCCCTGCCGTGCGGGCAAAGGTACCCGGCGAGCCGTAATTAAAAGGCAGGGAGAAAGTATCGGGTGGTGGCCAAGTCGACGTATCCTCTCGCCCGTAGCAGATGCTCCCGGCTCTGGTCTGGTGACCAAGACCTTAAGATTCACAGCCCGCCCCACCATCAGCAAGCGAAGATATCGGAAGGCGAATCTCGGCGAAGCGAATTTCCAAGCTCCTTACCAAGACGATCAGCATCGGCCTTAGGCCCTCTAACTCTACGTTTGAGAAGAAAACTGCCATCCGCACGTGCAACGAGACCGGTCAGCTGTAGAGAACCATCCGGAAAGACACGAGCATGGCCACCGATCGGCGTACGACATGATCCACCAAGAGCCGCTAGAAGGGCTCGTTCAGCGGTCGATACTGCCTTTGCTTCAGAGCATTCTACCGCCGTCAGAAGGCCAGCTAATGCGACATCAGCTGCGCGTACCGTGATCCCTATGATGCCTTGTCCCGCAGCGGGCACCATCACGTTAGGATCAAAGACACCACTAACCTCCTCGGCGAAACCAAGCCGACGTAGCCCTGCATAAGCGAGCAGCGTACCATCGACGGCACCAGAGCGCACACGGTCGATCCGCGTACGCACGTTTCCCCGGAGGAGTGAAATCGAAAGATCTGGGCGGGCATGCAGCAATTGTGCTTGTCGGCGGAGCGACGCCGTACCGACTTTGGCACCGCTAGGAAGGAGGCTCCAGATATCGGAAGAGGCAGAAACAAGCGGCCTTTGTCCCCGCAGAACCAAAGCGTCACGGGCATCCTCGCGTTTCATGGTGCAGGCGAGAACAACGCCATCCGGGAGAACCGTCTCTAAATCCTTGAGGCTGTGAACTGCCAAATCGATCCGGTAGTCTAGAAGAGCTTCATGAATTTCTTTCGCGAACAATCCCTTTCCACCGATATCGGCGAGCCGTCGATCCTGAACCTGATCACCAGTGGTTGTAATGATTTCTTCCACGAAGCTTTCGGGAGCGACACCCAAGACAGGGCAGATCCGGCGGAGTTCCTCGAGAAACAAGGCTGTTTGTCTGCGCGCTAGGGGAGAGCCACGGGTACCAACGCGAAGCGGTAGGTTCCGGCTATGAGGGCTGATCGAGCCGGCTTGTTCCAAGTGCAGTGCGCTTTTCTGAATCATCAAGCAAGAGTAGATGGATCACCATGGAAAGAAAAGCGCTCAGCGCTGTGGGTGCAAACCGGTCGCGGCTCGGTCAGCCAGTCATAGGAATCGAGACTTCATGCGACGAAACCGCATGCGCCATACTCGACGATGCCGGAAAAGTTCTTGCCGAGGCAGTAGCGAGCCAAATTACCGAACATGCGAAATTTGGTGGCGTAGTACCTGAAATCGCGGCAAGGGCGCACCTTACGACACTGCCGACAATGGTGCGAACAGTCTTGAAGCAGGCAGGCCTAAATGCCAGCGATCTCCGTGCGGTCGCGGCGACCACAGGGCCTGGGCTTATCGGTGGATTGATCGTGGGTACGAATTTTGCAAAGGCGATGGCACTGGCAACAGGCGCCGAGTTCCGCGCGATCAATCATCTCGAGGCACACGCGCTCACCGCGCGTCTGCCGGGAATTACCGAAACGGCACCGGCCTTCCCTTACATCCTTCTACTGGCTTCTGGTGGGCACACCATGTTGCTCGACGTTCGGGGCGTCGGACACTACCGGCTAGTGGGCACTACCAAGGACGACGCAGCGGGTGAAGCGTTCGACAAAGTTGCAAAAATTCTTGGGCTAGCATATCCGGGTGGCCCGGCCCTCGAGCAGCTTGCAATAATGGGTGATGCGGCGGCTATCCAATTTCCACGGCCGATGTTGGGTCGTGGCGGATGCGATTTCTCGTTTTCGGGCCTTAAGACCGCAGCTGCTCAACTCGTCGGCCGAATGGAACGGGGGGCATTAGATATACGATTTGCTGCGGATGTAGCGGCCTCATTTCAGGCCGCGGTGCTTGACATACTGGGTGACCGCCTCCGCCAAGCGATCGCGCTCACGCCTGACGCAACCGCCGTTGTTGTCTCTGGCGGTGTCGCAGCAAATCAAGCAATTCGTTCCGCTCTAACCGCGGTGGCAGTCCGTTCGGGACTGCCGCTTATAGCGCCACCGATGAGTCTTTGTACAGATAACGCAGTGATGGTCGCATGGGCTGCTATAGAGCGCATGCGAGCCGGCGTGCCTCCCGATACGCTCGACTCCAAGTGTCTACCCCGTTGGAGCCTTGTGTAATTTCGATTGCCCGACTCGTCAATTCAGTGCATGTGTACGTCATAATTCCTCAACCTATTCGGGAGGCTGTAATTGATCGCAGGATAACACCGCTGTGATCAATGGATAAATAGAATGGATGACAGCAAGATTTCTGGCCGTGCATTTCAGCAAAACAGTTCGCTGCTTGGGGGAGAGCCGCCTCGACTTCCCACCATTCGAAACGCTGAGGATTGGGCCCAAACGATTCTCGCCAAGCTTGTTTACGGCGTTGGAAAAAACGTATTTACTGCCACAGAGCGTGACTGGTTCGTAGGACTCGCTTTAGCTCTGCGCGATCGAGTTGTTGAACGGTGGATCGAAACCAACAATCGCGTGTATGTACAAGGTAGCAAAAGAGTCTATTATCTCTCACTAGAATTCCTAATCGGTCGTCTGCTCTTTGATACGCTGACCAACCTTGGGATGAGCGAAGTAACACGTTCGGCTCTTGCCAAAATTGGTGTCGATATCACCACAGTCCGTGCAGCCGAACCAGACGCTGCACTAGGCAATGGTGGCCTTGGACGGCTAGCTGCCTGTTTCATCGAAAGTATGGCGAGCCTTGGCATTCCCGCCTACGGATATGGTATCCGCTATGATAACGGGCTATTTCACCAAGCCATCCACGATGGACACCAGCACGAGCTACCCGAAGACTGGCTCTTTTTCGGAAACCCGTGGGAATTCCCTCGGTGCGAGCTTGCATTTGATGTTTGTTTTGGTGGACATGTCGAGACCGTCGCCGAGAACTGTGGTGAAACCAAGCACATCTGGAAACCTCGTGAATGCGTACGTGCCATTGCCTACGACACACCCGTAGTTGGCTGGCGTGGCCAGCACGTCAACACATTGCGGCTCTGGTCAGCGCGGGCAGTCGATCCACTGCATCTGGGAAGCTTTAATGCAGGGGATTATCTAGGGGCTTTGGCTCAGGACGTCGCAGCCCAATCGATCACGAGGATATTGTACCCGAGCGACGCCACGCCTGCAGGCCAAGAATTGCGCCTGCGCCAAGAGTATTTCTTCGCTTCTGCATCTCTACAAGATATCCTGCGCCGGCACCAACGGCAATTCGGTAATCCGCGTAGCCTGCCAGACAAAGTGGCCATTCAGCTCAATGACACCCATCCGGCGATCGCCGTGGCCGAGCTTATGCGGCTCCTAATCGACGTTCATGATTTGATGTGGGGTGAAGCGTGGGAAATTACCCAGAAGGTATTTTCATACACCAATCACACATTGTTGCCAGAAGCTCTCGAAACATGGCCTGTACCGCTGCTGGAGCAATTGCTTCCGCGTCACATGCAAATTATATACATGATAAATGGGGTACACTTGGAAAACGTGCGTACCCATCGCCCGGAAACCGACCTCGCCGCCGTGTCCGTAATCGAAGAAGCACACGGCCGCAGGGTACGAATGAGCACGCTGGCATTCCTTGCCGCACATCGCGTTAATGGCGTATCGAAACTTCATACCCGATTGATGCGCGAAACCGTGTTCCGCGATCTTAACGCGCTCTTTCCGGAAAAAATTACAAACGTGACCAACGGAATCACGTTTCGGCGCTGGCTATTCGAAGCAAATCCTGAGTTGACGCACTTGCTCGTTGAGGCACTTGGCGAGCATCTTTGCGACAACCCGGACGAACTCTCAGGCTTGGCTTTAATGGCAGAAGATACTGGGTTTCGCGACAGATTTATTGCATGCCGTCGGAAGCGCAAGGTTTCTCTTGCTGATTATATCCGTGACACCTTGAATATCGAAGTCGATCCTGATGCACTGTTCGACGTTCACATCAAACGAATCCATGAATACAAGCGCCAGCTGTTGAACATTATGGAAACAATCGCGCTGTATCAGGAAATTCGCTCGAAGCCGACGGGAAGTTTTGTGCCCCGCGTAAAAATCTTCGCGGGGAAAGCTGCATCAAACTATCATGATGCCAAGTTGATCATCAAACTTATAAACGACGTGGCCAATGTTATAAACAACGACCCTGCCCTTTGCGGACAATTGAAAGTCGTATTTCTGCCGAACTACAATGTTAGTCTCGCTGAGCTAATCATACCAGCAGCTGATCTTTCCGAACAGATATCAACTGCGGGAATGGAAGCGTCCGGAACCGGAAACATGAAATTGGCGCTTAACGGCGCTCTGACGATAGGTACGCTAGACGGCGCCAATGTCGAAATCAGGGACCACGTAGGTTCTGACAACATCACGATCTTTGGCCTCACCGCTGAACAGATTGCCGACTACAAAAATTCTGGTTGGTCTCCCAATGACGCAATTGCGGCATCACAAAAACTGATGGGCGTTCTTGCGGCGATTGAGTCGGGTGTTTTCTCTCCTGATGAAAAGGAACGTTTCCACTGTCTAACGCATGGCTTGCGGAATGACGACAGGTTTTATATCACTGCGGACTTCGACGCTTACTGCCACGCACAGAAATCAGTGGACGTAAAATGGCGTGATCCCGTATCCTGGTGGCGATCGAGTGTACTAAATACTGCACATATGGCCTATTTCTCGGCAGATCGGGCAACCCGTGAATATTCAGGCGACGTGTGGAGAACCCAGTCAATCGATATTTCTGAATGAAAACAGCACCATACCACCGTTTCGGTCCAATTGATCGCCCATTTAGCCACAGGCGCCTGTCACCAGCCACGTGGAGGAAAATTCATGGATTCGTCCCCCGATACGAGACAGTTACGGCCGGTAACGCCGTTGGCTCGGCGTACAATGGCCTATGTGCTCGCGGGCGGCAGAGGTTCCCGGCTCCATGAGTTGACTGATAAGCGAGCCAAGCCCGCTGTACATTTTGGTGGGAAATGGCGAATCATCGATTTCGCGCTCTCTAACGCTCTCAATTCCGGAATTCGGAATATTGGAGTGGCGACCCAATATAAGGCACACAGCTTAATCCGTCATTTGCAGCTTGGATGGACTTTCCTGCGGCGTGAGCGCAACGAGAGCTTTGATATACTGCCAGCCAGCCAAAGAGTCTCAGAAGAAAAATGGTATCTTGGCACGGCAGACGCTGTCTATCAGAATATCGAGATCATCGAAAGCATCGATCCCGAGTATATGCTCATACTGGCTGGTGATCATATCTACAAGATGGACTACGAGGTGCTGTTGCAGGAGCATGTCGCGACAGGAGCTGACGTGACGGTTGCCTGCATCGAAGTGCCACAGAGCCAAGGTTCGGCATTTGGAATCATGCAAGTTGATCGCTCTGGAAGAATTCTTGATTTTCTTGAAAAACCTGCATCGCCGCCATCCATACCTGATCATCCCGATGTTTGTTTGGCTAGCATGGGCATTTACGTGTTCAACACGAAGTTATTGATCGAAATTTTGCAACGAGACGCTCTCTGCCTTGGATCCGGTCATGATTTTGGGCAAGATATTATTCCTCAAATAGTACGCGAGGGACGCGCCTATGCCCATCACTTCGGTCGTTCCTGCGTGCGTTCTGCCGATGAGCGGGCCCCCTATTGGCGCGACGTCGGCACAATTGAGGCGTACTGGGAAGCAAACATTGACCTGTCGGACTTTCTGCCCGCGCTCGATATCTATGATCGTGCTTGGCCAATCTGGACATACACCGAGGGCACCCCACCCGCCAAATTCATCCATGATGAGGAAGGACGACGGGGCCATGCGATCTCGTCACTCGTGTGCGGTGGTTGCACTGTTTCAGGCGCAACGATCCGCCGAACGTTGCTGTTTTCAGGCGTTAAAGTCAATTCATTTTCGATGGTGACGGCAGCGGTCGTGCTGCCGGATGTCGATATCGGCCGGCATGCGCGGCTAACTAACGTGGTAATCGATCGCGGCGTACAAATTCCACCCGGATTAGTGGTAGGGGAAGACCCTCAAGACGACAGGAGAAGGTTTCGCTACACCGCGTCCGGCATTAGCCTTATCACCCAGCCAATGATCAATAGGCTGAGCAACCCGTGAAGCTCCTCGCGGTCGGATCGGAAATATTTCCACTCGTAAAGACTGGTGGACTTGCCGATGTTCTTGGGGCTCTGCCGCGTGCGGTTGCACAGGAAGGCGTAAGTACCGTTACGTTGATACCTGGCTACCCGTCCGTTATAGCGGAAAGTGGATCGGGCGAGATCTTGGTTCGTTTCCCTGAACTTCAAGGTGCAGCCGCCCAAATCATCGGAACCCGCGTTGCGGGCCTAGATCTATTGGTACTCGACGCACCACATCTTTACGCCCGCCCGGGTGGCCCGTATCTCGACCCTACGGGTTCTGACTGGGCTGACAACGCGCAACGCTTCGGGGCGCTTGCGCGCGTCGGTGCGGACCTAGCATCAGGAGCAATTCCAGCGCTGGGGTTTGACGTCGTTCAGGCGCACGATTGGCAGGCCGGTCTGCTACCTGCCTATTTGCGCTACGGTGGCCGCCGTGGTCCGCCGTCGATTATGACCGTCCATAACCTTGCTTACCAAGGCCAATTTCCGGCGGACCTTTTAGGCACGCTTGGTTTGCCGCCTGAAAGTTTTACAATCGACGGGGTCGAATATTTTGGCTCCATCGGGTTTCTCAAAGCTGGACTACGATGTGCCAACGCAATCACGACTGTTTCTCCGAGTTATGCCACAGAGATTCTTTCTCCCGAAATGGGAATGGGACTCCACGGATTATTTCGAGAGCGTTCAGGCGCGCTCGTCGGAATTCTAAACGGACTCGACACAAAGATTTGGGATCCCGCCACAGATGGACACCTAGCAGCACGTTTTGACGCCCACACACTGATCAAGCGCGAGATGAACCGAATGGCCGCGCAGCGCGCCGCCGGCCTACTGGAGGTGGATGGAAGAATGCTGATTGGCTTGGTGTCACGGCTGACCTGGCAGAAGGGCGTTGACTTAGTTCTCGAGTGTCTTGATACGGTGCGAGCGATTGGTGCCCAGTTTATCGCGCTCGGTTCCGGGGATGCTGAACTGCAGAATCAACTGGAACGAGCCGCAAGCGCAAACCCTGGGATGATCGGGTTCCTGAAAGGATTCGACGAAACCATGGCTCACCGTATCCAGGGCGGCGCAGACGCGATTCTCCTTCCTTCGCGGTTCGAACCTTGCGGATTAACACAGCTTGCAGCCCAGCATTATGGTGCAGTGCCAATTGTTTCGAAAGTCGGGGGGCTCATAGATACAGTGATTGACGCAAACGAGGCGGCTCTTTCTGTAGGGGTAGCCACAGGGATCCAATTTGCGCCAACAACGGCTGACGGTCTCCGAACCGCCTTACGTCGAGCTGCAAACATATACGCAGATCAGAACGTCTGGCGGAAGCTACAAATCAACGGAATGCAACTTGACGTTTCTTGGAGTGTCCCGGCACGCCACTACGCTAGCTTGTATCGGCATCTGGCAAATCAGTCGCACTGAAGAAAAGCCTAAAGCGCCAGTCGTTCGGCAACAGCTTTCACCACGCCCTTGAGAACACCAGGGTCAAAGGGAGATTTCAATCCAGCCAGCTCGATGAGGCGTGTAAAGGGTGCAGAACCACCAAGGCTGCAAAGGTTGACGTACGCGTCAAAACAGGCCTGGTAATTCTCTTGCGACTTCACCCAAAACTGTAACGCACAACAGCCCGCCAACGCGTAGTCAATATAGTAGAAAGGAGCACTGAAAATGTGCCCCTGCGCCTGCCATCGCCCTCCTTTCGCCGGATAAGACAGATCCCCCCATTTCCGCCATGGCAAGTAAAGTCTTTCCAGATTAAGCCATAAAGCATGGCGCTCGCTTGGAGATGCGTTGGGGTTCGAATATATTTCATGTTGGAAATGATCAACACAGGCACCATAGGGCAAGAATTCAAGTGCGCTGATAAGGTGCATGCGGCGATAACGTTCGGCCTGCTCACCGAACATGATGTCAATCTTAGGGTATGATAAGAATTCCAGAGCCATTGAATGAATCTCGGCGGCTTCTGCGGTCGGCCACAAATAGTCTACCGTAGGCTGATTGCGACTCTGGTAGTATTGGAAGGCATGTCCCATTTCGTGAGTAAACACGTCAACGTCATGATGGGTTCCATTAAAATTTGCAAAGATATAGGGCATGCCAAAGGTTGGAAATGCAGTGCAAAAGCCACCACCTGCCTTTGTGGGTCTAATCTTAAGATCCATAAAGTGCCCTTCATTCATCCGCCGATAAAAGCCAGCAAGCCGCGAATCCATCCCGTTGAACATCAGCTGCGCTTTGGAAACTAGCGTATCACCGTCCCCCTCCGGTTTCGGATTTCCTGCAGCATCCACCAACGCCTCGTCCCAAGCATAGAGAACATCAAGATGATTCTCATACTGACGTTGTCTGATTGCCTTACCGATCAGCGGCACCACGTGAGCAACTATTTCGCGGCGGTAACTCGCGACTTCCTCAACGCCGTAGTCCAACCTTCCCATCCGTCTATAGCCGAGTGCCGTAAACGTCGTATCGCCGAGCTTGCGGGCCATGGCGTGACGCAACTTGGCCAAACGACTATAGATTTCGTCAAGTTCGTCTGCATTCTTTTCAAAGAACTCCCAGCGAGTTCTTGTGGCAAGGTAACGTGTATTCCGATTAAGGCTTTCAGTGTACGGGACCAAGCCTGCCAAATTGAGGATCTTACCATCAAACTCAATCCTTGCCGACGCCAGAAGTTCGGTATACCTAGCCTCAAGCCTAGATTCTTCTTCAAGATCTTTGGCAATCACAGCATCAAACGTTGTTACCTCATTCCGCCAGATGTCCAAGGCATGCCGACCGTACTGCGTAACGATTGGCCCGGTGTCCAGAACAAGCAAGCGACGCCGGATCGCAGTGTCGTACCCGGTAATTACCGGGCCGAGCTCATCCGCATAGTTCCGATCCGATTTGTATTGAGGGTTTATCGTGTCTTGAGAAAAATGGAGATGGACAAGCGAGAGCCACGTCTCGTTGACCCGACGCAGTCGATCCCATTCCGCGAGCGCCGTGTGGAGATCACCCTTGTCCAAGGCCTCATGTACCTCGGCATAGTCGGCGGCGAGACTCTGTCGGGTCGGCTGTGCGACCGTGATTTCATCAAAATGCACCGGCGCATCCTTTCCTTTCTTGATCCTCAACGTGGAGGATCTGTCGAGAACCCATCGCTATTAAAGTTCTATGGGCTGTCCGATCGGTAATTTATCCAAGACTCGCGTTACGCGGCGCAAACCAGATGATGTCTAAATCACGTTGGCGAAAATGATATCAGTGTCTTTAGCCTCCGATCATGTTCCTGTCCAATCAAGGCACTAAGACGTCTCAACAGAAATTAGCCGCCGGAGAAAACTTCCTGACGCGCGCTCGCTTTTCAAAATTCTTTCTTTGGGCAGACGTGCATCGAACCAAGTGATATAATGAAGTGTTGGCAGTTCAACGAGGCCGCTTTTGCCTTGTATACAACACCGCTGAATGATGGGGGAGATTCGTGATCCGACACTCAGCCACAACAAAATAAAAAGGGTTAGAACCCAATGGCCAAAGAAGGAACAGTTAGCATGCAGTGCCCGCTCCAAAAATATTGTTTATGTCATATCGTAGATGTAGAAATTTGCTATAGTTTGGCGACTATCTCCAGAAGTTTTTCAAAAAACATTACTTTATTCTAACTAGATTTGGTCTTATCTTTTTACAAAAGACATACATGGTCATGCGCATGCGCGTCACGCTCATAGATTAGGCACAACAATGCGACCACCACGCATCGGAATGCTAACGCCTGTCGTGGTTGGCAACGAGAGCGGAAGAGACCGGGCCGTTCGCACCGCAAGAAAAGCAAAGCATTGCGCCTCCAAAGCATCCCCGTCCCACCCAACGGCCTCGACCGGTTCGACCGGTACAAAGATTTTACGCTGGAGGGCACCCATCATTGCGGCATTGTGCCGCCCTCCCCCAGTAACAAGAACACGCCTTGGCGGCATCGGAACAGGAACAGTGGCGATTGCAGCCGCAGTAAACTCAACCAGGGTAGCAGCGCCATCTGCAACCGACAGGTCTTCCGTGGCCCGCTTCACAAGCGATGAGAACTGAAGGCGATCCAGCGATTTCGGGGGCGGCCGCGCAAAATATGGATCAGCAAGGAGCATCGCGAGGCGGTCCTCCTGTACAATCCCGCTCAACGCGATTTCACCATCGCGGTCGAAGGCTTGATTGGTATGTGCAAAAATCCAGTCATCAAGGGGACCGTTTCCAGGACCAGTGTCACAGGCCAAGATCGTGCCATCTGCACCTAACCATGTGATGTTTGAGACCCCTCCCAGATTGACGATTAGAAGTGGCTTTCCGAGCTCTGCGGCAAGCGCAGCATGAAACAGGGGAGCAAGCGGCGCCCCTTCACCGCCCGCCTCAACGTCATTGCGCCGGAAATCATAGGCGATAGGTAAGCGTGTCTTGTGTGCCAATAAATCGGCATCGCCGATTTGCCATGTGCGACGACGAGCCGCGTCGTGCAGAATAGTTTGACCATGAAAGCCGATGATTTCCGCACTTCTAGCCAGCAAAGCGGCAGCTTCGGCATGCCGCACAGCGACAAGGCGCGATAGGCAGGCAACGTCAGAATCGTCTGGCGCTAGGTTGGGGGCACAGTCAAGCAACCGTCGCAACGCTAGCCGGAGCGAGTCCTCGTAAAAAAGGGTAGCCGCCGGGCCAACAGAAAAGATCCTTTCACCATCAGTCTCAATGAATGCCGCATCAACACCATCGAGCGACGTGCCACTCATGAGACCAATGGCACCGCACGGGCCAAAATCTGATTGATGTTCGCTAAAACGGTATCTCGTCATCTAGATCGGATCCGGCCTTCGTTACGTCCCAGCCGCTTGCGTTCCGAGCGGCAGCCTGACTACTGGCGCCCGAAATTGATGGCGCCCCGCCGCCACCGGTGACGCCAGCACTATTAACGCCTGGACGCTCGAGCAGAACAAGCTCAGAACCGATGCGACCCAAAACCACCTCGGTTGTATATTTTTCCTGCCCTGACGAATCTGTCCATTTTCGGGTCTGTAATTTACCCTCGACATACAGCTTCGAGCCCTTTTTAAGAAACTTTTCTGCGACGTCCGCCAAACGATCATTCATGATCACAACACGGTGCCACTCAGTGCGTTCCTGACGCTCACCGCTTGCTTTGTCATTCCATGCCTCAGAGGTGGCCAACGCCAAGTTGACGATTTTCATTCCCGATTGGGTAGTCCGCACTTCCGGATCCTTACCAAGGTTCCCAACCAAAATTACCTTATTGACGCTGCCTGCCATGCTGTCCTCCAATCCGACGGATCTTTCAACCAGAGCTTCTGTAGCGGATCGCGTAGCCCCTTTCCAGCAGCGCACTTCGGGCCCATATTCTTCCAGAACATTTACGGAACACTGTCATGGCAGGGGCTGGCTTCATTGACGTGCGCGGGGCGCGCGAACACAATCTAAAAAATATCGATGTTCGGGTCCCGCGTGATCAATTGGTCGTAATCACGGGCCTTTCTGGGTCCGGCAAATCCTCACTTGCTTTTGATACGATTTATGCTGAGGGGCAACGTCGCTACGTCGAGAGTCTTTCTGCGTATGCGCGTCAATTCCTTGAATTGATGGGAAAACCTGATGTCGACCAAATTGACGGACTGTCCCCGGCAATTTCAATCGAACAGAAGACCACCTCTCATAATCCCCGCTCGACCGTGGGCACAGTAACCGAGATTTATGACTACATGAGGTTACTCTGGGCCCGAGTGGGCATACCCTATTCGCCCGCCACAGGACTGCCGATCGAAGCGCAAACAGTAAGCCAAATGGTTGATCGCGTCCTAGCAATGGCGGAAGGCACTAGACTTTTACTTCTGGCCCCGATCGTACGTGACCGAAAGGGGGAATATCGCAAAGAGTTGGCTGCACTCCAGCGGCAAGGTTTCACCCGCGTGAAGATCGACGGCGCGTTATTCGAGATCAGCGAGGCACCAAATCTCAACAAGAAAATAAAACATGAGATCGAGGTTGTGATCGACAGAGTGATCGTACGACCCGGAATAGAGCAAAGGCTCGCGGATTCAATTGAATCGGCGCTGGATCTGTCGGATGGTCTCGTATACGCTGAGAACGCAGATACAACCGAAAGGACGGTATTCTCAGCCCGCTTTGCTTGTCCGGTTTCAGGCTTTACCATTGAAGAGATTGAACCGCGGCTCTTTAGCTTCAACTCGCCGCATGGCGCATGCCCCAAGTGCGCTGGACTGGGGACCGAAACGATGTTCGACCCCGCCTTGATCGTTCCAGATGACGCCCTTTCTTTAGCGGATGGCGCAATAGCGCCGTGGGCAAAAGACCAACTGCATTACTACCAGCAGACGTTAGCCGCACTGGCAAAACACCTAAAGATCAGCATGGATACGCCCTGGGAAAAACTGCCTTCGGTTGCCCGGACAGCGATTCTTTACGGAACCGGGCCGGACACCATCACGTTTCGCTACAAGGATGGAGTGCGCGCCTACGGAGTTTCCAGGACTTTTGATGGCGTCATCGCCAATCTTGCAAAAAAACTGAGTGAAACTGACAGTGTGTGGGTGAGAGAAGATCTTTCCCGATATCAAGCCCAGCAGCCTTGCAAAAGTTGCCATGGCTCGCGCTTACGCGCCGAAGCGCTTGCCGTAAAGATCGCCAACCACAGTATATCCGAAGTGGCCGGATTCTCTATCCGTGACGCCCGTCAGTGGTTTGCCAACGTTTTTGGCACGCTGAGCCCACAGCGCCAAGGCATAGCAAGACGAGTCTTGCGAGAGATAAGCGAACGCCTTCAGTTTCTCGCGGATGTCGGCCTTGACTATCTGACTTTAAACCGCGGGTCGGCGACACTTTCCGGAGGAGAAACCCAAAGAATTCGTCTTGCAAGCCAGATCGGTTCAGGACTAACGGGCGTGCTATATGTTCTTGACGAACCTTCCGTTGGGCTTCACCAACGAGACAATGCACGACTTCTTGCGACACTCTGCCGACTGCGTGATCTCGGAAATACCGTACTCGTAGTCGAACACGACGAAGATGCAATACGAAAGGCTGACCATATAATCGACATGGGACCCCTTGCAGGGGTTCACGGTGGCTTCGTGGTCGCAGAAGGTACGCCAGCCTGCATCGCGGCGAACCAAAACTCTCTAACAGGCGATTTTCTTTCGGGACGACGGACAATTCCCGTGCCGCATGTACGACGCCCCATCACTTTGCCACGGACCGTCAAATTGATAGGCGCTCGTGGCAACAATCTAAAAAATGTTACGGGTGAATTTCCTCTTGGCGTCTTTACATGCGTCACAGGAGTCTCCGGTGGCGGTAAATCGACATTAGTCATCGACACACTCTATAAAGCCGCTTCACGCCGCCTTATGGGCTCAGGTGCCAATCCCGCACCTTACGATCGCATTGAAGGGCTTGAACTCCTAGACAAAATTATTGAGATCGACCAGTCTCCTATCGGTCGGACACCGCGGTCAAATCCTGCGACTTACACCGACATATTTTCGCCGATCCGTGAATGGTTTGCTGAACTTCCAGAGAGCCGAGCGCGAGGATACAAACCGGGACGATTTTCGTTCAATGTCAAAGGTGGACGCTGCGAAGCGTGCGAAGGGGATGGGCTAATCCGGATTGAGATGCATTTTCTACCAGACGTTTTTGTTACGTGCGATGCTTGCAAAGGAACCCGCTACAATCGTGAAACTTTAGAAATAAAGTTTCGAAATCACTCCATTGCCGATATTCTAAATATGAACGTCGACGAAGCATTTCACTTTTTTGGTGCGCAAAAAAAAATTCGCGACCGATTGAATCTCCTCACAGAAGTTGGTCTTGGCTACCTTAAGCTTGGGCAGGCAGCAACCACTCTTTCTGGCGGCGAAGCGCAGCGGATCAAACTCGCCAAGGAACTGGCACGCCGCGCCACTGGAAGGACGTTGTATATTCTAGATGAGCCCACCACTGGTCTGCACTTCGAGGATGTACGGAAGCTCCTAGAGGTGTTACATGCACTCGTCGACGCTGGGAATACCGTCATCGTCATCGAGCATAACCTAGAGGTGATTAAAACTGCTGATTGGATCATCGATCTCGGTCCGGAGGGTGGTGACAGCGGCGGAGAGATTATTGTCGCCGGTCGACCAGAACTTGTCGCCAGCACGCCACAGTCGTACACTGGGAGATACCTCGCACCGTTGCTTGCAGCCACAACGGTAGCTTTCGCGGATACAAAAGCGTGTTTAAGAGTAACTTCGTAGCGTGACCATCATCCAAATTCATCGCTGACAATAACAATGATATCTTATCTTTCTCTGGTCGCGTGTCCTGATCGCTTTCGTCCTTCCCCAGCCCTATACCTAGCCCTATGCGCGATGTTATACTTAATTCGCAGCAAACTTCCGATCGCTAAAGAAACAAACACCTTCCATAAGCGTTCATGAGCACATAAAGAGAGCGTCGCTGTACCTCCCTGACACCTGATTTTCGATTTTTTCGGTCGTTTAATACTTGTAATTTTCGTCGATAGAGTAATCCCCTAAACTGCCCGTGTGGAAGCCAGCCGGTTTGAACATCACGTCGATACCGTCATTAACTTCTGATCACAAAGCGCACTGGTTACCCTCGTAGTTACAACGTACCGGCCGCCGAGCCCATCTTATTGCATGGGAGCAAGCGCGAGGCCGTCAATCTCGTTAGCCTAGTGATGATGATGGTTCTTCGTCCATTTTTCAAAACAGTTACCATAAGTCGAAAGGGGTTACTGACTATGTATTCCAACCGCGGGTTTTCTATCCAAAACCACAGATCCGAGGTTGCTAGCCGATCAATAAAAATGGCAAGCCAAGAACGACAGAATCACTTTTCCCGCTAAAGGCCGCTAACCATTCTACGCGATCACAGGAAGGCAATAATCACGCTCTTGACAAAAACGTCTTTGAAAAAGACGCACACACACTCACATTATTGAAGACTCTTCCGCATACCGCTCGTTAGAAACAAACTCTTTAAAGGAAGACCACCCTCGCCTGCAGAAGCAGGGGGGACTAACCTACGTCAGATGCTGAAACGCTCACGCTGACTTCCGGCGTCCCCTCGCCACAGCCGCGGTTGGTCGAGAACTTGGTTTCGTACCAAGACCAATCTTTTTTGCCAGAGCAGAGCGCTGTTCAGCATAGTTCGGCGCCACCATCGGATAGTCCGGGCGAAGATTCCATCGCTCACGATATTGTTCCGGTGTCATGCCATAAGCCGATTTCAGGTGCCGGCGAAGCATTTTGAGTTTCTTTCCGTCCTCAAGGCAGATTATATACTCTGGGAACACCGATTTTCCTGGATTCACCGCCGGTTCCGGTTTTGCTATGTTTTTTTTCTGCTCGTCCGGTTCATCTTTCAGGCTGCGATACACCTCGCGAATTAAATTTGGCAAAGCATCCGAAGAAACCGAATTATGAGAAACGTGGGCGGCCACAATCTCCGCTGTCAGACGCAACAGATCACATTTATGCTCGTCTTGTGGCATAGAACACCTTTACATGGCAATACTAAGAAGTAGGGTTTTCTATGTCGGATTGGCACAAAGCGTTTTGCCTTTCAAGAGCCGGATTTCCTGTGCCTTCCCAATCCTGTTCCCCTAAAACCTCCATCACTGTTTTAAATAATACTTTTTATACTTGCACTGTTTTCAGCTCCGGACGAAAGCAGCGCACCCCGCGGTTATTTGTATGCATTGCTATCCCCCCTTCATGTTGTTTTTTTCAGGCCGTGATAGCAAGCGAATCGACGTCACCTCACCACGGTCATTTTCTGCAAG
Source organism: Pseudomonadota bacterium (assembly GCA_021799015.1). Taxonomy (GTDB): domain Bacteria; phylum Pseudomonadota; class Alphaproteobacteria; order Acetobacterales; family Acetobacteraceae; genus Acidiphilium. The sequence continues at coordinate 949 of JAJZBH010000025.1, read as the reverse complement.
AGAAACGACGGCAATATTCGAAGCTCGACACATAACGGTCATTTTATTTTAGTTGCGACATCTGCAATCGCAGGCTTGGCCCGAACTTCTTAGGTTCCGTACAAAAACGCATTGCTTCAGAAAAGTGTAATCAACGGGAAATTCTGGCGCTACCCACCAACTTAAGCGATATCATCGCGGTCACATATCGATAAACTAACTGGAAACTCTACAAATGCCGTATGTATTATACGCAATCACAGGTCGATAGCGTCGGCCAAAAAAAAAAAATAGGGCCCATCTCTCCCCTCTTCTACGGCTTGTCGGGCGCAACTGAATGTAACCTGTCTTCGTTAGCATCTGTTCGTCCCGCACGACGCCGCTCCACTTCCGACCACATTGGTGGCACGTTCCGAGTCCGCCCGTCAGATCCAGCCAATCGCGCAATCATGCGCATTACACGCCTGAGGGTGCTGTCTTCATACAGACGTCGCCTAGATCATCCGTGGTCACGCCGGGTAAAAAGGGCTTGCCACGCCGCTCAACCGGAGCTATCCGGTCACACGCACTTCTGATGATTCAGCGGCCGCTTACTTTCTCGGTCAATCTGTCAGGGAACCGGTCGTCACTGGTGGGGGATAGTTTAGCGGTAGAACTTCCGGCTCTGACCCGGACAGCCTTGGTTCGAATCCAGGTCCCCCAGCCAGAAAAGCGCGCTTTACCTAGCCCTCGGTGGTTGCAAAAAAAGCGCAAGCGCCTCTGCTTTATGCTTCTGGAAACCTGGCCTATGCTCCATAGATCCGTTGTCTAATCAGTTGATTTTAAACCAAGCCTCTATCCTCCGCCGGATCGTACGCACGGCATGTAAACAGTCTCATAACTCCCTTAGTGCACGGCAACTGAGACCAGAGGGAAGGCAAAACACCGTCGGCGGCTTCAGGACGGAAACCGTAAGACCGCGCTAGCAGAT
>JAJZBH010000195.1 GCA_021799015.1 Pseudomonadota bacterium | reverse complement strand
CAACTTCCTAAGCCATCAGGTCTGGAACAGCTACGACGAAATCCTTGCCGCCTGCCGAAACGCCTGGAACAAGTTCATGCAAATGCCAGAACAAATCGCTTCGCTCGCCCAACGAAACTGGATCAAAGCAGTCATTGGATAGGCAGGTTGGTATAACACTGCGGATCGACGGCGTTCAGCTTGCAGGTTTATGCCGCCCGCCGAACTATGCCGAACGGTTCTGGAAGCAACCCGTCACTTGTCGCGCGCTTTCGGCCCGAAGAGCGGACGTCGTCCCAGTTCCATTCGGCATAGTTTGGGCTCTTATAGCGCCTCGAGGAAGGCGAGCAGGCGGTCGCTCGGCCGGAAACGGATCCGCTTGCCACGCTCGTACGGCTTGAGCTTCGCCAGAGCTGCTTCCTTGAGTGCGAGATGGGCATGCAAGTAGGTCTGCGTCGTTTCAATCGACTCATGACCGAGCCACAGCGCGATCACGGAGCAATCGACGCCCGCTTGCAACAGCTCCATCGCAGCGCTGTGCCTCAGCACGTGCGGCGACACCCGTTTGGACGCCAATGATGGACACCTCTCGCTGGCGACACGCGCATGCTTGGCCAGGAGCGACTGGACACTGTCGGCGCTCAGCCGGCCCCCGTGCACGTTGGGAAACAACGCGCTCGCGGCGCGGCGCGCCGGTTCCTTGAGCCATGCCTGGAGGGCGCCTCGCGCGTGCGAGGTGAGCGGCGTGCATCGCTCCTTTCGCCCTTTGCCGACGCATCGCACATGCGCGCCGGCGCCGAGATGGATGGCATCCCTGTCGAGGCTGATCAGCTCGGAGAGGCGCAAGCCTGTCTGGGCCGCGAGCAGCAGCAGGGTATAATCGCGGCGTCCGAGCCATGTCGTGCGGTTAGGAGCGGCAAGGATCGCCTCGATCTCGGGCCGCGTCAGGAAATGCACCTGACGCTTGTCGTGGCGTTTGCTCGGTATCCCAAGGACTCGCTGGATAAGGGCGCTGTGGGCCGGCTCCTCGAAGGAGACGAACCGGAAGAACGAGCGAATGGCCGTCAGACGCAGGTTGCGGGTCCTGACGCTGGTGCCCCGCTTCATCTCGAGATCAGCGAGGAACGCGCTGATAAAAGGCACATCGAGATCGTCGAGGGCCAGCGCCGAGGGAGGCTTGTGGAGCCGCGCCTGTGCAAACGTGAACAACAGCCGGAACGTGTCCCTGTAGGATGCGATCGTGTTGGCGCTGACATTGCGCTGACGCATGAGCCGCTCGGTGAAGTAACGCTCGATGAGCGTGGCGACGTTGCCGCTCGGCTTCATGGCATGGCCTCCCACCGCCGATCGAGGCGCCGTGCCGCCTCTTCCATCAACTCCGGACAGGCCGAGAGGTACCAATAGGTATCGCGCACGCAGGCGTGACCGAGGTAGGTGGAGAGCGCCGGGAGTTGCTGTTCGACATCGATCCCCTTGCGATACCAGCCGAGAAGTGTCCGGATGGCGAAGCGATGCCGGAGGTCATGTACGCGAGGCCCGGTGTGATCGCCCGGCCGTCGCAGGCCGATCTCGCGGGACAAGCGCCAGAAAACACGATGAACGTACTGGTGCAGCAATCGACCGCCGCGCTCGGCCACGAAGAAGTGCGGGCCGCAGCGCGATCCAAGGTGAGCGTCACGCCGATGGGCGTAGCTGAGCAGAGCGTCGCGGGTCGTCCGATGCAAGGGTACGAGGCGCGACTTGCCGAACTTGCTCTGTCGAACCGTCAGCATGCCCTCGTCGAGGTCGACATCGCTGCGCTGAAGCCCGATCACCTCGGACAGACGCATGCCCGTCGCCGCGATCAAGCCGAACAGATAATGGTAGGTCCATCGCCGCAGTCCGTTTGTAGGCGGCAAGGTCAGCGCCGCCGTCAGCAATGCACCGATCTCCGCATCGCTGTAAACGTAGGGCTTGGCGCGCTTCAGGGCTGGCAAGATTCCGGCGGGCGGCACCTCCGTCGCCGGATCGATGTTCGCCACATGGCGCGCGAACCCGCGCACGTCGGTCAACCGCAACGCCCAGGAGGCGTGTCGATCGGGTGGCAATGTCGCCCAGGCCACAGCCAGCTTCGTGGTGATGGTCGTGGCTTTGCGCGTCTCCATGAAGGAGACGAAGTCGGAGAGCCGCCGCGCCTGATGGAGGTACTTATATCCAAGCCCCTGGCGCATGCTCAGATACCGCTCGAGCCTGGACCGCAGACTGGTCATTGCACGCCTCCCGGCCACGGCAGGCTCAACGTCCGGAGTGCCTCGATATCGACCTTCGCATAGATGCGCGTGGTATCGAGGCTCTCGTGTCGCAGTAGCTGGCCAATCTCCGACAAGGTCGCGCCGGACCTGAGAAGCTCGGTGGCAAGGCTGTGTCGGAAGATGTGGGCCCCTTGGTGTGCGTGGCCACGGATGCCGGCGCGCTCCAGAGCGGTCTTGGCGACCATCGTAATCGCGCATCCGGATGCAAAGCCGACGTGAGGCGCCAGCGTGCGCAGAAACAGCCGGCGACACGAGGATATCGGGCGGCCATCACGCAGGTACGCGACAACAGCTGCGCCGACGTCTACAGGCATCGGCATCCGCGCTCGCTGCCGACCCTTGGCGGGAATGAACATCTCGCCGGATCGCCAGTCGATATCATCCAGGGTGAGGGTGGCGACCTCGTTGGCCCGCAATCCCAGCTTGGCCAGCATCATGAGGATGGCGTAGTCCCGCCGCCCCAACGCCATCGTTCGATCGCAGCGGTCGAGGATCTGCTGGACCTGCGCGGCGGACAGATAGGTCGGGAGGCTTGCGAGCTTCCATCGCCTGATGGAGGGCACGCAGCCGGCCAGAGCGAGCGGGCTCAGCCCTCTATGATGGAGGTAGCGGAGAAATGCGCGCAGCGACCAGCACATTGCCTTCCCGGAGTCTGCACTCCAATCCCGGGCGTGGCGTTCGATATAGCGGGTGACGTCTTCCTGGCTGATCTTGCCGAGGTCGCTGGCACCGGCAGGGCACACCTCACGCAGGAACCGGCGGATGACCGGCAGGTGACGGATGATGGTCCTCGACGCCAGACCTCGTTCCCTTTGCAGATAATCGCCGAACTCCTCGAATATCTGGTCCTGCGGACTGATCGGCGGCACTGCCGCCGGCGCGATCACGTCCGCGCCACGCAGCACGGACAGCAACCGCTTCAGCGCCGCCCGATCGCCCGGCTGAATGGATTGCTTCCGTGCTCGGTGCTTGAGGTACCGCTCGACCATGCGTTCATCGAGATTGGTCAGCTTCGAGCGGCTTCTCGTGATCCAACTCAGGAGATCACCGACCAGATTCAGGCATCGCCAAGTGCCGTGGCGAGCGAGCCCGTCTTTGACGAGACGCGCCGCGTAGAGTTCAACGAACTGTCCGTGGGGTCCGCTCTTCAGGCGCCGGAACAACCGGCTCCTATCAAAGTACTCTTCCGCAACCATGATCCTGTTCTCCGCTATTGCAAGCGGAAGCACAGGACCAACTATGCCGAGCCAATCATATGCCCGTTACGAAGAATCCTCGGGAAAACGACCCGGTTCGGCATAGTTCGGCGGGCGGCATAAACCGCCTTATGCCGTGCG
>JAJZBH010000194.1 GCA_021799015.1 Pseudomonadota bacterium | reverse complement strand
CGTTCCAGAACGGTGACCGGGTCCGCGCTTTTATCTATGATGTGCGAGAGGAATTGCGTGGACCACAGATCTTTCTTTCGCGCACCCATCCCGGATTTCTCGCCAAGCTGTTTGCACAGGAGGTGCCGGAAATCTACGAAGGCATTATCGAAATCAAGGCAGTGGCGCGGGATCCAGGTTCGCGGGCAAAGATGGCTGTCATTTCGCGGGATGCCTCCATTGACCCGGTGGGGGCGTGCGTTGGCATGAGAGGTTCGCGGGTTCAGGCTGTGGTTGCCGAGCTGCAGGGCGAAAAAATCGATATCATTCCATGGAGTCCGAATCCGGCAACGTTTGTCGTCAATGCACTCGCCCCGGCCGAAGTTTCAAAGGTCGTACTTGACGAGGAGGCCGGCAAAGTTGAAGTCGTCGTGCCCGATAGTCAACTTTCTCTCGCAATCGGAAGGCGTGGGCAGAATGTGCGCCTCGCTTCTCAGCTGACCCGGTGGGATATCGATATCTTGACCGAGGCCGAGGAAAGTGAGCGGCGTCAAGAGGAATTTCGTCGGAAATCTGGCCTGTTTGTGGATGCGCTTGATGTCGACGACGTGATTGCCGGATTGCTTGTGACGGAAGGTTTTGAGACCGTCGAGGATTTGGCGACCACGCCGGTTGAGGACTTGGCTGAAATCGAGGGATTCGATGAGACAATTGGCGCAGAGCTGCAGCGCCGCGCACAAATCTCGTTGGACCGGCGGGCAGAGGAACAGGAGCGGCGGCGGGTTGACCTCGGCGTTAGTGATGAGCTGACGGCCATCGAGCCGTTGACGCCAGCCATGCTAATTGCATTGGGTGAGGCCGGGGTCAAAACGCTGGATGACTTAGCCGATTTGGCGGGCGATGAATTGATCGAGATCGTTGGTTCGGATGCATTGGACAAAGAGGTGGCAAACGCAATCATTATGGATGCGCGCGCCCACTGGTTCAGAGAGGAGCATAAATCTGACTAGTTCCGTTTCTGCGCCTGATATTGTACCCGATTTGGATCTGGAGATCGAACCGGAGAATCAGCATGATCCACTCCGGATGTGCCTCGTTTCCCGGAAAAGAGGCGAGCGGCCTAAATTATTGCGCTTCGTGGTATCGCCACAGCACGTATTGGTGTTCGATCCAACAGCTACTCTTCCGGGGCGCGGGATGTGGTTGAGTGCGCATCGCGATGTGATACAGGAAGCATTGAAGCGTCGAGTCTTTGTTCGTGCGAGTCGTTTACGGGATGGTCCAGCTCTCGTTGTTGCGGATGATCTCGCAGATCAGGTGGAAATGACGCTTCGGACACGGGTCGTTGAATTGCTTGGTCTTGCAAGGCGCGCCGGGCAAGCGGTTGGTGGTTTCGAGAAGGTGCGCGAAGCTTTGGCCAGGAATCGTTGTGCAGTGCTGGTTGGAGCAGTTGACGGTAGTGTGGCGGAACGTCGACGGTTGTTGCAAGGGCGTGATGTACCCGTCGTTTCGCCGCTTCCAGCATCTTCGCTTGGTTCGATTTTCGGACGTGAGATGCTGATGCATGTCGCGTTGGCACCTGGGCGGCTTGCTGCGATGGTGCTGGTTGATGCCGGACGCCTTGAGGGCGTTGCCAGCAGACCAGAGAACAGGCAGAGAGATGCCAAGCAGATGCCGGGCTTGGCGGGATCTTGATTGAGAGACCGATGATGAGCGCCGGAAGTTGCCGGATAATTAATGGACGACGGATCAGAATTGTATGAGCGACGATAAGGATCAAGGCGAAACTAAGGGCCGACTTTCACTCCGGCAGGTCGGTAGGGGTGAGGTGGGGCGTACCATCGATGCGGGGTCGGTGCGGCAAAGCTTCAGCCATGGGCGATCCAAGGTCGTGCAGGTTGAGGTCCGCAAAAAGCGCGGTGGTGCGGCTGCGACCCAAGCCGCGGAGACAGCCGGAACAACGCGGCCTCCTGCAGCACCGGCGGGGGCTCGGGGAGGAGGTGCTGGCGCCGCGGTCGCCCGGAGTCTTACGGACACGGAACTTGCGGCGCGGCAGCGGGCCCTGGTTGAACAACAACGCGAGGCGGCCAAGCGCGAAGCGGAGCGGCGCGAACAGGAAAAGATTTCGATTCTTTCCGCAGCGGAAGAAGCGCAGCGCAGGGCGGAAGAAGCCCGGGCTGCGGCCGACGCAGAGCGGCTGAAAGCTGAGGCCGAATCTCATGCTCGTGAAGAGGCGATTGCGAAAAAGACAAGCATCAAAGAAACAGCGCAAACAGCACCAGAAGCAGCCAAGCCCGCGCGACGCATCCAGCCAAGTGTAGCCGAAACCACGCGGCAGACCGCCACTCGATCCGAGGCCCGAGCTCCGCGACTCCCGCCTTCAAGCCCTGGGTTGCCGTCACCTGCCGAGGTATCGCAGACCTTGCGACTTAAGCCTGGACGTGTCTCGGGGCGTGATGATGACGACGAAGCCCGGCCAGCGCGGCGTTCCGGCGGCGCTGCGCCGGCACGCAAGCCTGTGATGCCGGTTGCGAAGAAGCTGGTCGATAATCGTCGCAATGGCCGGATCGACGTACAGGCGGCATTAGAGGGAGAGGACGAGCGGGTACGGAGCCTTGCTTCGGTACGACGCCAGCGCGAGCGCGAGCGCCGGCAGGCCGAGTTGGAAAGGCTTCGTTCGGACCAGGTTCGCGTTGTACGCGACGTGACTCTGCCTGACACGATTAGCGTTCAGGAACTCGCCAACCGTATGGCTGCGCGAATGCCAGATGTCGTCAAGACGCTGATGAAGCTCGGCGTCATGGCAACCGCAACGCAGGTGATCGATGCCGATACGGCGGAGTTGGTGGTCGGGGAGTTTGGCCATAGGTCACGGCGTGTTTCGGAAGGTGATGTTGAACTCGGGCTCGCGGGTGTGGCCGATGAGGATACGGCCCTACGGCACCGGCCGCCGGTTGTGACCGTTATGGGGCACGTTGACCATGGGAAAACCAGCCTGCTTGATGCTCTACGCCAAACAGATATTGCGTCCGGTGAAGCCGGAGGAATCACCCAGCATATCGGCGCCTATCAGGTGACGCTGAAGACTGGTTCAAAAATAACGTTCATCGACACACCGGGGCATGAGGCATTCACGGCCATGCGTGCGCGCGGTGCGCGTGTCACTGACATTGTTGTTTTGGTGGTGGCGGCCGATGATGGGGTGATGCCTCAGACTATAGAGGCCATTCGGCATGCAAAGGCAGCCCACGTGCCTATCATCGTTGCCATCAACAAGATGGACAAGCCTGGCGCAAATCCGGAACGGGTCCGCAATGAGCTGCTTCAGCATGAAATCGTTGTCGAGAGCATGGGTGGTGAGACCCAGGACGTCGAGGTATCAGCACTGAAGAGGCAAGGATTGGATACGCTGCAGGAAGCGATCCTGCTGCAGGCGGAAATCCTTGACCTCAAGGCCAATCCAGACCGCTCAGCCGAGGGTACGGTGGTCGAGGCACGGCTCGATCGTGGCCGCGGGCCGGTTGCAACTGTACTGGTGCAGAAGGGAACTCTGCGGCAGGGGGATATCGTCGTTGCGGGGACAGAATCAGGTCGCGTACGCGCGATGATTGACGACCGTGGGAGACAGATTGCCGAGGCGGGGCCATCGACG
>JAJZBH010000193.1 GCA_021799015.1 Pseudomonadota bacterium | reverse complement strand
GCGAAAGATCGAGGCATTGTTCGCCGGAGCGGCAACGATCGGCGAACGCACAGCGGCCGAGGCCGCACTCGGGCGCGTTCACGCCCGGCTGGCGGAAATTCAGGGCCGGGACAAAACAATCGAGATGCAGTTCTCTCTGCGCGACCAATGGTCGCGCAGACTGTTCCTGGCGTTGTGCCGACGCTACGGCCTGAAGCCATACCGCCTTTATCGGCAACGCCTGACCACCGTCATGGTGCGGGTACCGCAGGCATTTGTCGATCAAGTCGTGCCTATCCGCTTAAGGCATACACCCACTAGATGTGGTATGGTGGGTCCATTGGCCTGAGTAGAGTTTGGCGAAGGTCGGCGCCTCGATATCGCTGGCGATACGGAGGAGAGAGCGGAACGCGTTGAACGGGTAGAAGCGCCGATTGAAGCGGAAAGTGAACTCGTTGAGGTAGGCTTGGAGATGTTTGGCGCTGACGCCGTGATGGATGCCGTTGAGCCACGTTTTGAGGTTTGAGAACACCAGATGGACGATGGGCAGGAACTCTTCGGACACCTCTGGGCTGCCACATTGGGCGATGGCGTGATGGTCGTAGCCGCTGCCCCGCAATCCGGCATAACCACTCCAGTCATCGGTAACGATCAGCGTACCCGACGCGACGGCGCTCTTCACGAAGCAGCCAAGCGCATCAGCGCTCCGGTCGGCGGCAATCGCCAAGCGAACCCTTCCGGCATAACGGCCGTTACGGCGGCGGTCTTGGGCAGTGCCAGGCTCCCGGTGTCGAACTTCAACAGCGGCGACTACCAGCGTCTTGTGATGAACACCCCGGCCTTCGCCGCGCGTTCGTCCGCCAATCCATGCTTCGTCGACCTCGACATGCTGATTAGAGAGCCCGCCGATCCTGTCCTGATCGGGGCGTACCATCGCGGCGCGCAGTTTATGGAGAAGGCCAAATGCCGTCTCATACCGATTCAGGCCAAGCTGACGCTGCAACTGGACCGCCGACATGCCGGTGGTTTGGCTCGCGATCAGGTAAGCAGCCCAGAACCAGACGCTGAGCGGGACGTGGCTTCGTTCCATGGCTGTGCCGACCATCAGGCCAGTCTGACGGCGGCACGAGCGGCACATCAGGATGCCAGGCCGGGTGGCGAAGCGAAACGGATCACCGACAACACCGCATCGCGGGCACGCAAACCCAACAGGCCAGCGAACTTTTTCAAGCCAAGCCGCGCAAGCGCCATCATCCGGGAAAAGCCGCTGAAACTCGGGAAGGGATTTCGGGAACGGGAGCTTGTCGCGGTCGAGAACGTCCACAATACCCACCTGTCACAGCCACTTTGCATGGCGGAAAGCCGCTGATGGCGTCAGGCGCGCACCGCGAGGCAGGTACTAAATGTAGCGGGTATATGTGTCAAGCGGATAGGCATGGATCAAGTGTTGTGGCCAGAATTCCAGGAACTCAATGGCGCGTTGATGCAATACCTGAACGACGTCACAGATCGCGTCATCCGTGAAGAGGTCCATCGCGACACCAGTGAGGCCACCGAGATGGTCCAGGCCCTGTCTTTAAAATAATCAAACAGAACCAATCACCACAGCCGCTCCTTCCCAAACACCAACAGAATACAAAACCCGCGGTTTATGCCGGATGCTTACGTTTGGTCGCGGTGGGATTGTCGCGTTAGTCGATGCAACTGGCGAGAACAGAAAATGTCAGTGTTTGGTCTCTATTCCTTCTGCAGCGGCACCATCAGCACTGGCCGTTTTGCGATTTCGCAGACTTTCGCGGCTGTACTGCCGATCACCATGCCCTCGATCCAGCTCCGGCCGTGCTTGCCGACAATGACGAGCGAGTAACCTTCCTGGCCAACGCGCGCGATGACCTCAGCCGGATCGCCGCGCTCAATCCGGCTCTGACCTCGGCCGCCTGCCGCTTCAATCCGCTTGATGATCGCTTCCAGCTCTTTTCTGGCCCGCTCTATGTCGTTGACGCCATTGTTTGTGTCGTCGGGCGGCAGAACGGTCAAACAATCCGTTCGAGCCGCCTTCGGTGCGAGAGCGACAGCGGCGTTTGCCGCTGCTCGCGATTGGCTGGAAAAATCCGTTGCCAGCAAGATCCGGTCGAGCTTCTGGCTGCAGACTGCGGCGCAGCTCTCGGCCGTGCCCTTCGCCGTCGGCTCAAGCCGCTCGACAAGGACGGGAACGCGGATTTGCGGATCACTTCCTTGGCGACGCTGCCGAGAGACAAGTCGTGCATGAAATTGTGACTACGCGATCCGACCACGATGAGGTCGGAGTTCTGTTTGCTCGCGACCCCCAGCAATTCATCCGCGGGGACGCCGCTGTGGCTGACCGAGACAGTGACCTCCAGGCCGGCGTCACGCAATGGGACAGCGCGCTCCTCGAGCCATCTCCGGCACTTGTCTTCTTGGCCATATTCGGCGCCCCGTACATAATCGACCACAATGACATGCGCGAGGACGACCGAACGGACGCCCCATCGTGTGAGGTCCGGCAGGCAGGCGAGCAAGGGCTGTTCGGCGGGGGATCGATCGAGACAGACTACAGCTTTGTTGAACATTTGCGTCTCCTCAGGATTGTGGTGCGGTGCCGGGGACCAGATACGCAGGCGTTTCGTCGGCGGGCTTAGCGGCCAGTTCGGCATCAGTCAGGCGTGCATAGATTTCGATCAAATTGCCGTCCGGGTCTTTCAGCCAAAGCTCATGCAGGGGGGTGCCTTTCCAGGTGGTCCGCGGCGGCTTCTCGACATGAGCGCCGAACGCGGCCGCGCGGGTGTAGGCGTCGATGACGGCCGTCCGGTCGGTCACCCCGATGCCGAGGTGGTAGAGCGTGTCGTGGTGCAGTTCCTTGCCGTCCGAAACCAGCAGGACGAAATTGAGACTGAGATCCGGGCAGATGAACGTGGCGTAGCGATGCGTCCATTCCTTCGGCCAGCTTCCGAGAAGCCAGGCGTAGAACCGGGCACTCCGGGCCAGGTCATGGACGCGGATGCTGGCATGAAATTCTTCTGACGGAGGGCCATCGGGCAGATCGATCATTCCCTTCAGGATTTCCAATCGCGCCTTGATCTGGTCGCGCGCCGTGCGGAAGCGCTGCCGCATTTCCTCGGGTGCGATCGAACCATCCTTCGAAGCGGGATCGGGTATCGGCCAGTGCAGGCGACGTATGCGGCCGGGAAATACTGGACAGATTTCTTCGGCGCACAGCGTGATGACGAGATCGATACCGGCCGCATCGAGCTCGCCGACTGATTTCGACCGGTGACTCGAAATATCGATTCCGAGTTCGGCCATGACCTCGATGGCGTAGGGACTGACGGTTGAAGGCTCGGAACCGGCGCTAAGGGCTTCGACGTCATTGCCGAAGATCCGGCGCGCAAGCCCTTCGGCCATCTGGCTGCGGGCGGAATTTGCGACACAAAGAAAGAGAATGCGCTTCATGATCTCGCTGTTTCTTTCGCCTGGCCGAGCGTCTTGCCGTTGCGGCGTACGGCGGCGCCGTGCTCGTACCATCCCTTACTCGAATTCGCGATTTTGACGACCGACAACATCACCGGCACCTCGATGAGGACGCCGACCACCGTGGCGAGAGCCGCCCCCGATGAAAAGCCGAACAGGCTGATCGCGGCGGCGACCGCTAG
>JAJZBH010000024.1 GCA_021799015.1 Pseudomonadota bacterium | reverse complement strand
GAAGTTGAATCGCATTACCGAAAAGCCGAGACGCTGGAACACCTGATACATCGTGTATGTAATCCGGTTGTTCATCGTCCCGCCATGAAGCGGGTGCGGATGGAGGACGAGGGCAAGCGGGGCACCACGTTCCTTCGCGTGATGATACCGACCTTCAAGCCGGCCATCGGGGCCAGCAAACATGACTTCAGGCATTTTTCTATTTTCGCTCCATCGGGCTTCAGGTTGTAGATGCGCCAGCAGCTTCAGTCTTTTGGGCCGCCAGTTGTGCACGGATGCGCTGAGTTTGCCGAAAAACCGGCGTAGGGCCCGGCAAGCCCGGGAATCCCCTTTGTGCATAAGTCATACGCTACGCGCCTGTATCTGGTTTTCTATCGAATCGGGGCTTTCATAATCTTTAATCATCTTGAATTTTTAGTCTTCGCGATGTTGAACCATATGATCTGGCATGGTTGGTGTTGACCTCGGAAACAACCATCCCCACACTTCGGGAACGGACGAATATGAGTTTACTGCGCGACCGCTGTATATAATGTATTCGGCCATCAATTCCTACGGAAATGTCGCATGACCCGCATGTTTTTCCACGAGACCGTTCAGGCATACCGTCAGCGCGATCCGGCGGCTCGTTCGGCGCTTGAGGTTATTTTGTGCTATCCCGGTTTTCATGCGCTGATGATTCATCGCGTGGCACATGCATTGTGGAGTCGGCGACTATTCCTTCTGGGCCGCGCGATGTCACATTTTGGGCGCATGATGACAGGGATCGAAATCCATCCGGCTGCTAAAATCGGACGGCGCTGCATCATCGATCATGGCATGGGCGTTGTCATCGGAGAGACTGCCGAGGTAGGCGATGATGTATACCTCTACCATCAAGTGACATTGGGTGGCACATCCAGCGACCGAGGAAAGCGCCATCCAACGGTCGCTAATAATGTCATCATTGGCGCCGGGGCAAAGATTCTCGGGGCGATTCGTATCGGTGAGAACGCACGGATCGGTGCCAATGCTGTCGTGGTGGCGGAAGTTCCGGCGAATACGACCGTGGTGGGAATTCCGGCTCGACCTGTCGAACGGGGCACGGCGGCGCGGCCAGCGAAGCCGCAATTCGATCCATACGGAACGCCCTGTGATCCGTGTATCGACCCGATGCTTACCGAGATCGAGAGGTTGCGCGCCGAACTGACCGAACTCGAGTCGCGGCTGGCACGAGGCGAAGCCGAAATTCGACGTTCCGCAGAGCGAGCTACGGGACTTGCGTCAGCGCGGTCGGGTGGTGCTGACTTTGCCTCGTGACGGAGGCGCTCGCCTCTATCTGGATGCCAATGCGACCGAACCGCTGCGACCGGCAGCACGTGCGGCGGTCATGTCAGCGCTTGATTGCCTAGGCAACCCGTCGTCCATCCATACGGAAGGGCGGGCAGCGCGCCGGATATTAGAAGCGGCGCGCGAGCAAGTCGCTGTGTTTTGCAGAGCCAGTCCGGAGGACGTCGTATTCTGTTCCGGCGCGACTGAGGCGAATGCGCTTGCCATAGCTTCCCTAGGCCACGGGAAGAGAATCTTGATCGGCGCAACCGAGCACGACGCGATACGGATGGCGGCGCCAGACGCGTTGCTGCTGGCAGTGCATAACGATGGAACCGTGGATCTTACTGCGGTTCAAAGGGCGCTAAAGGACAATACCGGTGCGCTCGTATGCTTGATGGCGGCAAATAATGAAACTGGTGTGCTGCATCCGATCAAGGAGGTGGCCAAGCTCTGTGAGCAGTTTGGTGCGCTTCTACATGTTGACGCAGTACAGGCGGCTGGCCGGCTGCGTGCGGATTTTTGTGCGCTCGGGGCGTCGAGTGTTGCGTTGTCGAGCCACAAGTTGGGCGGGCCGAAAGGCGCAGGAGCACTCGTTTTGGCGCGCGACGTTAGCGATCGGGTGATGCCATTGATTGCCGGCGGTGGACAGGAACGTGGACGACGAGGGGGAACACCAGACCTTCCGGCGATATCTGGGTTTGCTGCCGCTGCGGCCGCGATTGCGAACGAAGAACGGCTGCGGGTGACAGCGCTGCGCGATGCGATTGAGGCTGAGGCACTGTCCCTCGGCGCGACCGTCGTCGGCAAAGAGGCCCCAAGGTTGTGGAACACGTCGTGTCTTGCGTTGCCGGGTATAAAGGCTGATGCGCAGGTGATCGGCCTCGACTTGGCCGGCATCGCAGTGTCTGCTGGGGCGGCTTGCTCGTCAGGCAAAGTCCGCCGTAGTCACGTGTTGACCGCGATGGGGTTGAAGCCGCTGGCTGAGTACGCAATTCGAGTTTCACTGCCCTGGAATGCACCGCCCGATGTGGCCACAAAATTTTGTGCGGCATACCGGAAAATTGCGATCCGCGCCTTGCATAGCTCAGACGCGTCTCATATTGCGGTGACAGTTCCGGCTGGCTGACACGCCGGAGTGAAATCCGCGTTTATTGCTCGGATCCGAAGATGCAGGACGTAACACATGCCGAGTATGGTTTTCATCGAGCGCGATGGCACGCGCCGGGTTGTTGATGCGCCACTAGGACTTTCGGTGCTGGAAATCGCACATAAGCATGGCATCGATATCGAAGGCGCGTGCGAGGGATCGCTGGCATGTTCTACCTGCCACGTAATCGTTGATCCAGAGTGGTACCCAAAATTGGCCGAGGCCAGCGAAGACGAGGAGGATATGCTTGATCTGGCGTTCGGCTTGCAGAAAACCTCGCGACTCGGCTGTCAGATCGTAATGGATGAAACCCTGGATGGGTTGGTTGTACGGCTTCCATCAGGCGTGCGAAATGCTCAGAACGGATAATTGTCTGGCGAGATTGGCGTGATGCGCATTGTGGTCGCAATGTCTGGCGGCGTGGACAGTTCGGTCGTGGCGGGATTGCTACACGAGGCTGGACATGAAGTAATCGGCATTACACTTCACCTTTACGACCATGGCGCTGCTTCGGGGCGCAAGCGAGGGTGTTGCGCCGGGCAGGATATCAATGACGCGCGTAATGTTGCCGATCGCTTGGGCATTGCGCATTATGTGATCGATGCGGAAGCGGTATTCCATGCGCAGGTGATTGGAGATTTTGTCGGCTCATACGCAGAGGGGCGGACACCAGTGCCGTGCGTGCGCTGTAACCAGCATCTAAAATTTGGCGATTTGCTCGGGCTGGCACGCGATCTGGGAGCCGAAGCCCTTGCGACTGGACACTACGTGCGACGGGAGGAGGGCGGTTCTGGACCAGAACTGCATGTGGCGGCGGACACTGTGCGAGATCAATCGTGGTTCCTGTTTGCGACGACACTGGATCAACTTGCGTTTTCGCGTTTCCCGCTCGGAGATATGCCTGACAAAAGCGCCGTGCGAGCGACCGCGGCGCGGTTGGACTTGCCAGTTGCCCAGAAGCCCGACAGCCAGGACATATGTTTCGTGCCTTCGGGTTCGTATGCGGACCTGCTTGCACGATTGCGGCCCGATGCGGTCCAACCTGGTGAAATTGTCGGCCCTGATGGCGCTGTTCTGGGGCGGCATCAAGGGATCGGACGTTACACGGTGGGTCAAGCGAAGCGCCTCGGGGACGTGAACGGGCAGGTGGTGACCAGGATCGATGCGGCACGCCGACGGATTGAGGTCGGGCCACGCAATATGGGAACGCGGCACGTGCGGCTTACGGAGACCAATTGGCTTGTTGCGGTGCCCGCTGAACCGATTCGGGCCCAGGTAAAATTGCGGGCACGTGCTGAGCCGCAGCCAGCCGTCGTTGACATGGTTGCGGGGGCGGTAATCTTGGATGACCCGTCATTGGCGGCGCCGGGTCAGGCTTGCGTGGCCTATGATGGTACGCGGGTGCTCGGAGGTGGTTTTATCGTTTAAGGGATAAGCGCGGCGCCCCTAGGTCAGGCTTGCTTGAGGTCGATCAGGGCCTGACGAATCTTGCGGCCGCGATGCACCTTGTCCTCGATGTACGCGGCATCACCCCAGCGGACTGCACGAGCCATGGCTTGGGTGTCCTCGGTGAAACGGGCAAGCATTTCGAGCAGCGCATCGCGGTTATTGAGGAATATGTCACGCCACATGACCGGATCGGAGGCGGCGATACGGGTGAAATCTCGAAAACCGGAGGCGGCAAACTGAAGCACTTCTTGGCGAGTTTCATCTGCTAGATCGTCGGCGGTACCGCAGATTGTGAATGCGATCAAATGGGGTAGATGGCTAACGATGGCAACAACGCGATCATGATGGCCAGGGTCCATGACGGACACCATTGCTCCGCAGCGCTTCCAGAACTCTTTCATTTTGGCAACTGCCTCGCGATTTGTGCCAGGAGGAGGCGTAAGCAGCGTCCAGCGGCCTTCGAAGAGGTCAGAGAACCCGGCATCAGGGCCGGAGAATTCCGTTCCTGCCATTGGGTGGCCAGGGACGAGATGTACATTCTCGGAGAGGTGGGGAAGAATGTCGCGGATGGCAGACTGCTTAGTGGAACCGACGTCTGTCACAATCGCGCCCGGCTTGAGATGAGGGCCGATACTCTCGGCGACAGAGGCGAATGCACCGACCGGGGTGCAGAGAATTACGCAATCCGCGTCGGCGACTGCGTCTGCCGGCGCCAGCTCACAGCTGTCGGCGATCCCCAGTTCACGCACGCGGTTCAGTGTGGCTGAAGTGCGGGCATTCGCAATGATTCGACGGGCCAAGGTGCCGCGCACGCGGGCTGCGCGGGCAATTGAAGATCCTATCAGGCCAAGGCCAATGAGGGCGACCGTGTCAAAGAGAGGAGCAGCTGCTTGGAACTCAGACATGCGGATGTAGCCTACAAAAATCAGCGAGGGCATCAGCAACTGCATCACATTCCTTGTCGGTACCGATAGTAATGCGCAGACAATGCGGCAAAGCATAAGCCGACATTGCACGGGTAATAATAAAGCACGAGCGCAAGTGTAAATCGGCAGCCCGAGCGCGCTCGGGAGTGCCGAAATCGGCCAGTACAAAATTAGCGTGTGACCGGTATGAGGTGATGCCCACGGAGTGCAGTCGTTCTGTCAGGCGTGTCCGGGCTCGGCTATTGTGGGTGCGGGAGCGGACAGTCCATGCTGGATCGGCAAGAGCGGCGATCCCAGCTGCAGCCGCGAGTGAACTGACGTTGAACGGGCCACGGGCACGGTTGAGAACGTCGACAATAGGGGCACAAGCATAAGCCCAACCCAGGCGCACACCACCCAAGCCGAAGATTTTGGAGAAGGTGCGGGTCATTACTGTGTTGGGGCCAGCATCGGCCAGCTGGATTCCAGGGTCGTAATCCGGATCCTCAACATATTCGGCATATGCGGCATCGAGAACCAGAAGGACGTCGGTTGGAAGTTTAGCTCGTAAACGAGCGATCTCAGATTGGTGAACAAGGCTACCGGTGGGATTATTGGGGTTGGCAAGACAGACGACGCGTGTCGCCGGCGTAACGTGGGCGAGGATAGCATCGACGTCGGTGGTCAAATTTCTTTCTGGTGCTTTGTGCACAGTCATACCGGCGATTTTTGCTGCGATTTCATAAACCAAAAATCCGTGCGCACTCATTGTCAGCTCCGTGCCGACACCGCCATAAGATTGGATGAGAAGGGTTAGGAGCTCGTCCGAGCCGTTGCCGCAAACGATCCGGGATGGACTAAGCCCAAATCTTTTTGCGATTGCGCTTCGGAGCGCGGCTGCGCTGCCATCGGGGTACCGATAAATACCTGCGCTCGCCTCCTTGATAGCGGCGATCGCGGCAGGAGGTGCCCCGAATGCTCCTTCGTTGGACGAGAGTTTGATTGCCTGGTTGGCGCCCGCCACAACGGATTCGCCACCGACATACGGGGCGACAGAGAAGATCGCATCGCGGGGTTTGGGGGCGAATGTCATTGATCGCCGGGCTCAGGTGCGGGCGGAAAGACTTGGACGGGAACCGCATAGCCACCGAGGACTGTTGGCGCAACACCAAAGGCAGCGCCAATGTCGCCGAGGCGGGGATCACCCGGAGAGACCAGCCCTGCGACGTCAGCGATCGCATAGCGCGCCTCTGGTCGGTCGGCAGCGCGGCGCGACACAATGGGACCAGGTGACAGTCCCGCTTTCGTGAGCACGGCGGCGATGCGGGCTGTACTGGTGTCAGCGGGCGTTTCGATGCCGAGAAGGCTGCGGTCGTCATCACTGGGGTCTAGCGTGATTGGGGCAACAACAAAGGCTTCGGCATGGGGCAGGCCTTCTACACGACGAGCCCAAAACGGAAGTTTGGCGATGATTGAGAGGCGCGGGGGGGCACCATGCATTAGGCTGATCCACCAGGCGGACTGATCGTCGTCCGATCCATCAGGCATCGGGAGGACCGCAGCTTGGGCAGCCCCGGTTGTGAGGTCTGCTAATGCTTGACCCGCAGAAGGATGGCGGCGCAATGGAACGAGCGGCCCGAAATGTTCACGGGCTACAGTCTGGAGTTCAGGGATCGTACCATCGGCCACGGCGACCGTAAGGTCGCCTTCGATGGACAGTGCGCCGGCAAAGAGTTCACGCCAGATACGTAGAATCGTTTGTGGCGGCAAACGGCCAGCATGACGGCGCAGAAGACGGCGGATCATAGCAGCTTCACGGCCCGGGCGTATCATCACCCCATGTTTTCCACCCTCGCGTGCTACGCGCTCGATAATCCGGGCGCGCTCCATCAGAAGATCATGGAGGCGGTCGTCGATTGCATCAATTTCAGCACGTAGTGATGCAAGCGCCGCCGGCAAATCGGCTGCGGTGCCGCTTTGCGGCGGGCTGGATCTCGACATTTCAGACATGCGGCTCCTTAACCTGCACCCCAATTCCACTGCTGTTGATACAGGACGACACCGTTTCGGCAAAGGTCTCGTCCATAGCGGTTCTTGTCGAGCGGACCAACCGAGCGCATATGCGCCGTCAATGGATATGACCCCGCTTCCGGAAATTACCCACCAGAGCCTGCGGATCAGGCGGCCCCTGCCGCTGGATTGCGGAATAGTGCTCGACGGTGTGACGATCGCCTATCGGACCTACGGCATACTGAACGCGGCGAGATCCAACGCGGTTCTGGTTTGCCACGCGCTTACAGGGGACCAATACGTCGCTGAGACTCATCCTTTAACCGGAAAACCCGGCTGGTGGAACCGTCTCGTTGGATCTGACCTGCCTCTCGACACAGAACGGTACTTTGTCATCTGCGCGAATGTCTTGGGGGGGTGCATGGGCTCGACTGGGCCACGGTCACCGCGCGATGGCAATCACGCTGAGCCTTGGGGAATTGATTTTCCTCCCATCACAATACAGGACATGGTCCGCGCGCAGAAGATGCTGATCGACGAACTGCGGATTGAGAGGCTGTTCGCTGTCATTGGTGGTTCCATGGGCGGGATGCAGGTTCTGGCGTGGGCAGCATTGTACCCTAATGCGGTGTTTGCGGCCCTCCCAATTGCGACAGCAGCGTATCATTCGGCGCAGAACATCGCATTTCATGAAGTCGGTCGGCAGGCAATTCTTGGTGATCCAGATTTTCGTGAAGGTCGTTACTGGGAGCAGGGGGTGATTCCGGCACAGGGGCTAGCTGTTGCTCGGATGACGGCGCATATCACCTACCTATCTGAGGCGGCGTTGAGTCGAAAGTTTGGCCGGCGGATTCAGGGCGGCTCGGACGTTGGCGGTGCGCTCTTCGGCGAGCGGTTTGCAGTGGAGAGTTATCTTGAGCATCAGGGATCAAGCTTCGTGCGGCGTTTTGATGCTAATTCATATCTAAGCATCACGCGGGCAATGGATTTCTTTGATCTAGCCGCAGATTACGGTGGCTCTCTGGCAGCAGCGTTCCGAAACACGCGGACGCGGTTCTTGCTGGTTTCGTTTAGTTCGGACTGGTTGTTTCCCACTGCCGAGAGCCGTGCGATTGCTCGCGCTCTAAATCAGGTGGCAGCCAATATTTCATTCGTCGAGATCGTGAGTGATAAGGGGCACGACGCGTTTCTGCTTGATGAACCAGATTTTTCGCGCACCGTAGCTGGTTTTCTTGCTGGTAGCGCCGTTGCAGCCGGAATTTGATGGCGAAAGCCCCGGAAGTTCGGTATGTGGCAAAGAATATGCGGGTTGATCTTGAGTTGATCGCCAGCATGGTCGCGCCAGAGACGAGGGTTCTCGATATTGGCTGTGGCGATGGCGCGCTGATCGAGCATCTGTTCCGTACCAAGGGGTGCGACGCTCGGGGTATCGAAATTGACATGGCTGTCGTGACACGCGCGGTAGCCCATGGTCTGCCTGTGATGCAGGGCGACGCAGATACTGATCTTTCGCACTACCCTGACCATGCGTTCGACTATGTGATCCTGTCGCGAACCTTACAGGCTGTGGAGCGACCACGCGAGGTCCTGCGGCAGATGCTGCGGATCGGTACGCGGGCGATTGTCAGTTTCCCCAATTTCGGCCACTGGAGCCTACGCTGGCAGTTGCTGGTAACTGGCCGCATGCCGATGACAAAGACATGGGCACGGATGTGGTATGAAACTCCAAACATCCATCCTTGTACAATTCGCGATTTCTTTGTGCTGTGCCAGGCCGAGGGCTACACTGTGGAACAATGGTTGGCTGCGGACGAGGCCGGGCACCGTGCGCCGTGGCGACGATGGCCGATGTTAGCAAACTTGTTTGGCGAGCAAGGACTCTTCCTGCTTAGGCGATCAAGCGGAGAGGAATCCCCACATTAGGAGAAGACGTACGGCGATTCATATGCATCGGTAATCGTCGCCGTGCGTGGGCTTGCCCGCACAGGCTTTACTGTTGTGGTTGGCCTAGATGCTGATCACACGGCCGACCAAATTGATTTTCCCTGTGATTCAGGGGGACGGCCTCATAAAATGCGCGCCGAGCTCAATGTGACACGGAACATCGGACAGCGTCGTATACCGTTTATCGGTTCCGTGTTCCGGTCGAAAGCGTCAGTCCCAGCTAAACTGGTGCGCCAGTTCAGCGAGTGATAGGGTGCTCGGAACCCGATCCGGCGGGATAGGTTCCACTGCCGACCGGCGATTGGCCAATCCCCACTTCGATAGCGAAACGCTCAACGCGGTCCAGATATCGAAAACGCAGCTGCTACCAGATTTGGTGGTAGGTGATTCATTTCGATAGCCTCCCTGCCGACAACCACGATTTTTTGTCCCTTGGATCGCATCTCGGTCTTTCCGAAGCGGCAAAATGTGGCCTGTGCGGGCTCTCCCCGGCTCGGCTTACGCAGCCTTTCGGGCTGTTGGGTAATCCGTGTAACCCTCCGCATCACCATGATAGAAGGTGTTCGGTCTTGGCTGGTTGAGGGGTAGGTCTTGCGCAAAACGCACGACCAGATCGGGGTTAGCAATGTAGAGTTTACCGAATGCCACCGCGTCCGCCTGACCTGCCGCAATAACGAATTCTGCGCTCTCGCGGTCAAAGCCTTCGTTAACGATATACACGCCTCCGAACGCGGCCTTGAGGTGCGGGCCGATCCAGTCATCCGCCTGCCGTTCGCGCGCAGCAATGAAAGCAATCTTGCGCGCGCCTAATTCATGGGCCACGTAGGTAAATGTCCCAAGAGGGTCGGAATCACCCATTGAGTGAGCGTCGCCACGTGGCGCCAAATGCACACCCACACGTTCGGCACCCCAGACGGAGACGGCTGCGTCGGTTGCTTCCAGCAGTAGCCGAGCGCGATTTTCAATTGGGCCGCCATAGCTATCGGTTCGTCTGTTCGTGGAATCCTGCAGGAACTGATCAAGCAGATACCCGTTGGCGCCATGCAGCTCGACGCCATCGAACCCGGCCCGGTGGGCGTTTTCTGCAGCGATCCGGTATGCGGTGACGATTTCGCCGATTTCCTCAACGGCCAATGCGCGTGGGGTGACATAGGGCCGTTCCGGCCGCAGGAGGCTGACATGACCTTCGGGCGCTATTGCACTGGGTGCGACAGGACGCTCACCATTGAGAAAGACGGGGTGAGAAATTCGGCCAACGTGCCATAGCTGCGCAAGGATTAACCCACCTTCGCGATGCACGGCATTGGTGACGAGGCGCCAGCCGGAAACCTGCTCGTCTGACCATAAACCCGGAGTAGCGTCGTAGCCGACACCCATCGGTGTGATGGATGTTGCTTCTGACAGAATCATTCCTGCAGACGCGCGCTGCGCATAATATTCGGCCATCAACGCGTTTGGAATTCGAGCCTCGCCAGAGCGTGCCCGCGTCAGTGGTGCCATGACTATGCGGTTGCGCAGGACAAATGCGCCCATCCGCAGAGGTTCAAACAGTTTCGACATCATTATTCCTTTCAGGGTCGGCCATACGGGCTGGCTTGGCGGTGAGCTCGGCGTTAATTCGGGTAAGAAATGCCTGAATCGCCTCCTCGTTGCGCTGGTAGAAGACGTTGGTGCCGATCTTGCGGGCGCGGAGTAGGCCGGCGGCCTGCAAGGCGGCGAGGTGCGCCGACGCGCTGGATTGGGCCAGGGGACAGCCTTGCTCAATCAGTCCCGCGCAGACGCCGAGCGAGAGCGGATGCTGTTGCTCGGAAAAATGCAATTCCGGGTCTTTCAGCTTTGCCAGAATGGCACGCCGTAATGGATGGGCGAGCGCTTTCAATACCTCATTACACTGGAGCACTTCTTCGTCACGCGGGTCATCTATCGCCATTGCGCTATATATAGTTCGGATTTTTCCGAAATAAAGCCCGATCAGAACGGCTGAATTGAATTGGCTTGCACCGGATCATGGACGCTCATTGATCGGCGTATAATTGCGTCGGGGTGCGCCAGTGTAAAGCTGCCGCGGGCGCCCGATGCGCTGTTGCGGGTCCTCGATCATTTCCATCCATTGGGTGATCCAGCCGGTGGTGCGTGCCAAGGCGAAAAGAGGCGTGAACATCGTTGTCGGGAAACCCATCGCCTTGAGAATAATACCAGAATAAAAATCTACGTTCGGGTAAAGCTTGCGCGATACGAAATAATCATCTTCCAAGGCGATCTTTTCGAGTTCCATCGCCAGATCGAGAAGTGGTTCGTGCTTGATGCCGAGTTCCCCTAGCACTTCATAACAGGTCCGCTGCAGGATTTTGGCGCGCGGGTCGTAGTTTTTGTAGACGCGATGACCGAAACCCATGAGCTTGGTGTGGCTGTTCTTGTCTTTTACTTCTTCAATAAAAGGCTTGATATTTTTTTTATCGCCGATCTCGGCGAGCATCCTCAGCACTGCCTCATTGGCCCCGCCATGAGCCGGGCCCCACAACGCGGCAATCCCGGCGGCAATGCAGGCGAACGGATTTGCTCCAGTCGAACCAGCGAGCCTAACCGTTGACGTAGAGGCATTTTGCTCGTGGTCTGCATGAAGGATCAGGATCCTATCCATGGCCCGTTCCAGCGTCGGATTTTTTTTGTATTGCTCTGTTGGCACCGCCTTGAACATGTACAGGAAATTTTCTGCATAAGACAGGTCATTCCGTGGGTACATGAACGGCTGACCCGCCGAGTATTTGTAGGCCCAAGCTGTGATGGTCGGAATTTTTGCAATCAGGCGATAGGCACTGACTTCGCGCTCGTGGGCGTCGCTGATGTTTACGCTCTCTGGGTAGAATGCTGACATTGCACCAACCACGCCGCACAAGGCCGCCATCGGATGGGCATCACGTCGGAACCCTTCCCAGAATCTCCTGAACTGTTCATGGAGCATAGTATGCCGGGTTATGTGAGCCGTGAACGTTTCAAACTGTGTTTCGTTCGGCAACTCGCCATTTAGCAGCAAATAGGCGACTTCCAGAAAGGTTGACTTTTCGGCAAGCTGCTCGATGGGGTACCCGCGATATAAAAGCACGCCTGCATCGCCATCTATGTAGGTGATTTTGCTCTCGCAGGACGCAGTTTCGCCATAGCCCGGATCGAAGGTAAAAATGCCTGTTTCATTATGAAGCTTCCGAATATCGGCAACCTGCGGTCCAAGTGTCCCCTCCAATAGCGGCAGGCTAACTGAGCGATTTGTATTCGAAACGGAAATTGTTATGTGATTTGCGTGGATGGGCTTATCCATGGCTTGATCCCCTCATTCGATCCGTACGCCAATCTGGCCAGTGTGGAAACTAATTGTTCAGCACGCACGATAGGCTTGTATCAACCTGCGGTGCAACCTTCGCACCCGCAACATAAAGCGGGCCCCTCTGCTCGGTCAGTCGTTCGGATCAATAAGCCGTTGCAGTCGAACCCCATTTGGGTGAAGCTGCCGCCATGGAGTCAGCACGAGGAAATCCGCCACTCGAGCGGTTGGGAAGCCTTCGGTCAGCTGGCGCGCCGATTGCGATTCAGCGTCTGCGGTAGCCAGCTGCGCCGCCAATTCTCCGATTCCGGGGTTATGCCCGATGACTAGGACGCTGTTCGCGGTTTCACGAAGTTCATGCAGCAGCTTGATGATACGCGACGCGGGAGCCATGTACAGGGAGTCAAGAACGTCGACACGCGGGGCCATGTGCGCGTTCAGTATACAAGCTAGGGTTTCACGTGTGCGCCTTGCGGATGACACCAGGACCACGTCGGGCTCGATGCTGAGCACCTTTAGTTTGCGTCGGATGCGCTTAGCGGCGGCGATGCCAGACTCGGCCAACGCGCGACCATGATCGGACTGGTCATCCTTCACGCGTTCCGCCTTGGCATGGCGCATCAGCAGCAAGTGATGCATTGCTATCGGTCGTCCTTGTTCGTCTCTGCGTTGCTTATGCCCGTTTGCGTGTCGGCGATCCAGAACCCTGCCGCCATTTAACGACGAGCGGTGCGAATAAGTGGTGCGTCCCTATCAGAACCTGGTTTATCGATCCATAAAGTTGTATCTTGGCAAATCTGTACGGCCTTAGTGGGTGGATGTTGCCTTTGATTTACATCGCGGCATCTTCGGCGTATCGGTGATTGGGCCTTCGTCTCCTTGCCAATGGCGAGGAGACGCGCAGGTTAGTATGGCCCGTTTAGGTGGCACTAAACCTCGATTCCCCGCGCCGGGGTAGGCTGTGTAGCGCGGGAGATGGACCATATCAATTTGTGCGACGCGAGCAGATTCTGGTCTCTCAGCGCTTGATTTTATGGGCCTACGCGCCCGCTTTGCGACGATGCAATCGTAACAGGGAAAGTTTATCAATCCTGTCACGATCAGCGTTCCGTTGCTGAAACCACGATTTGTGTCTTCAACGGAGGCGTGGAGCGTCCCGCGGAATCATATCGTGTCGAGTGCAACCGGCGATCGAGCCGTTAGTCAAAATGATAAAGACAGCAACTTACCAAGGATGCGCCGGAGGTGGTAAAACTGCGGCGCTATTGCCTCTGGTAAGAGGAAGCTTTTCTGTATTTCAAAAAACTTTCTTCGCGCCGAGCAAACGCTGGAGGGAAACCTGAAACGTATAAATCATCCAGGTCTATGAGACCATAATCTACGCATACTGCCGTTGTGAATCCTCGGGTCAGGCCTGCAACAAGGGTTCCGTAAATTCCCGCACGGCCTAATCTCGCATTTACCGGGTTTCCTGGTAGCGTTCGGGTTGGTCTCGAGATTCTATTATTCCATCGACAGAAAGTTTTGTTGTGATTCCATAATGAGGTCCATGATGCACTGGCATTCGCCGCAACGCTTCTTTTTGTTCCGACGGTGCCAAAATTCCTGAAATATGGACTGACAACATATTACCTCATGCTGATAGCGCGGTCAAAGACAGCGGCACAAACATTCGACTTCGCCCCGCACGCATCACATCTAGCGTCATGTCTAGCAGCTGCATCAAATGTATCGCTTATCGGCTAATCCTCTTCCTGATGACATATTCAAGCCACGTGATATCAAAGAGTTCTGTGATCGATACTGGACAGGCCCTAAGGCCCTTCGGTGTGTTAACAGATTTTATAGGTTTAGTTTTTCTGCACCTCCGTCAGGCGGCGCTCCGGCTGACGCCACCGATAACCACGCTAATCTGGCTTCCATATTGGTGAGCATTTGACAGGCGATCCATAGCCTGAGTCGAGAGCGGCGGCCATATTGATTGTCAGTCGCTTCTCGGACCTTTCCGGTCGCGCGCGCTGCCATCGTGTGCATGCCTGCACGGCATCGCAGACAATCACAAAAAAGTCCGCCTTCTTGGCCTGCCTGGTGTGCCTTCCTGCTCGCGCAAATAAATGAAACCATCAGCCTTTCGCCGAAGATTCGGACGATCTTTCGTTGAACCCCGTGCTGCCGAATCCGCCGGAACCTCGGGAGGTGAAGTCCAGATCTTCGGTTTCATTCCAGACTATGCGTAAGACGGGCGCTAGGACCGCCTGGGCAACGCGCATACCGCGGGTGATGACGAAGCGTTCCGTGCTTGCGTTGAGCACAATGATCTTAATCTCGCCGCGATAATCAGCGTCGATTGTGCCCGGGCTATTGGCAATCATGAGACCGTGCTTCAGGGCAAGACCAGACCGTGGCCGAATTTGTAATTCGAAATTGGTTGGCAAGGCTATCGCAATGCCCGTTGGGATGAGTGCCCTTGTCCCTGGCGCGACTTCAGTGTCAGCACTGACGGCCGCCAAAAGGTCGATACCAGCAGCGCCGATCGTTGCATAGTCCGGCAGCGGTAAGTCGGCGCCGTGCGGCAAGCGCTTGACGGCAACGGCGATCGTCATGAGCCAGCCCTCTGGATAAAAAACCGGACGATGCGCTCGGCGAGACGCTCCGCAATCGCTTCTTTGGTGGTCCGGTGCCACACTTCCGAACCTTCCTCGGTAAGAAGTAAGATCTCGTTCTCCAACCCCCCCATTGTGTCGGAGCCGGGGCCCACGTCATTGGCCAGCAACCAGTCGCAGCCTTTGCGGACACGTTTGGCGGCTGCGTGCTCCCCAAGCAATTCTGTTTCAGCAGCAAATCCGATTACTAGGTTTGGCCGATTTTTCTCCGCATGAGCAACTTCCGATAAGATGTCGGGATTCTCAATAAAAGTAAGGGTTGGTGATACGCCGGATTTTTTGATTTTCACCTTGGACGGTTTAACCCGCCAGTCCGCGACCGCGGCGCAGAAGATGGCGACATCTGCCGGCAAGGCGGCTTGAACAGCGGCGCGCATTTCTGCTGCAGATTCAACATGAGTGGTGGTGACGCCTTGAGGGTCTGCGAGGCTGACGGGTCCGGAAATCAGCGTTACCGTGGCTCCGTGCGCGGCGAGCGCTGCCGCGATCGCATGACCTTGCCGTCCGGAACTACGGTTCGCGAGATAGCGCACGGGATCGATCGCTTCATGGGTTGGCCCGCTGGTGACAATCGCACGACGTCCTACTAAATCCTGACCTGGTTTTAGGAGTCGGTTAATTGCGCCGAGGATTCGCTCCGGCGCTGCTAAACGTCCCGGGCCGAATTCCCCGCATGCCATTGGGCCTTCATCGGGGGGTACACTTATGACGCCGCGCCGAGTGATCGTATCCATGTTGGAAACGGTGGCGGGATGTTGCCACATTCGTACGTTCATGGCTGGAGCCACCAGAACAGGCTTGTCAGTGGCAAGTAACAGCGTTGTTGCGAGGTCATTGGCGATCCCAGCAGCCATTTTGGCAATAATATCTCCCGAAGCGGGAGCCACAACGATTAGATCAGCGCTCCGAGAGAGTTGGATGTGCCCCATCTCACTTTCATCAGTTAGCGAAAACATATCCGTGTATACTCGATCCTCACAAAGCGCTTGGACAGATAATGGGGTAACGAATTTCATCCCTGCGGCCGTAATTACGGAGGTGACTGCACAGTCAGATTTGCGAAGCAGTCGAATCAACTCAAGGGCCTTGTAAGCCGCGATTCCTCCCGTGATTATCAAGAGAACGCGTTTGCCAGCAAGAGAGGTCACAGGCGCCATCCAGAATGAATTGCCACTATTCCGCCCGAAAGGTTGCGCCACATGACACGTTCAAAGCCTGCGCAACGCATCATCCCTGTTAGTTTTTCCTGATCTGGAAACATACGTATGCTTTCAGCCAGATAACGATAACTGTCACGATCACCAGCAATGGCGGCACCAAGCTGCGGCAGAACACCAAACGACCACGCATCATAGAGCGGACCAAGCACAGCTATCTGCAGCTTCGAGAACTCGAGGCAGAAGAAGCGCCCGCCAGGCTTCAGGACCCGGTACGCTTCGGTCAGTACGAGATCCTTGTTTGTACAATTTCGCAAACCAAACGCCATCGAGATCATATCTACCGTACGGTCAGGCAGTGGCAGTGCCTCCGCGTCTGCAACGATCCAATCGAGTCCACTGAACAAACCGCGTTTTTCGGCGCGCTGCCGGCCGACGCGCAGCATTTCCTCGTTAACATCCGCTAGAATCGCTGGCCCGCCACCGTGGCGCCGCCAAAGAATGCTAATATCGCCGGTGCCGCCCGCAAGGTCGAGTAAGGTGCGGTTAGGGGCGGGGTTGAGCCCCGACACGAAATCGCGCTTCCACAGGCGATGGATGCCCAACGACATGGCGTCGTTCATTAGGTCATAACTTCGCGCCACGCTGTCAAAAACGTCCCGTACGCGTTGGCGCTTTAGTTCCGGCTGGACACGTGTAAAGCCGAAATCGACGGTTCTGGTTGTGGAGGCGGGGTTGTCGCTCATGGAGGAACGCTATAGCGTCTTTCGCCTGATGCCGGAACTCCCCGAAGTCGAGACTGTGATGCGTGGGCTGGCTGCTAGGCTCACCGGCCTGCGGATCACGGCCGTGCGTCTTACCCGATGCGATTTACGCTGGCGGGTTCCGCGGCATTTTGCCTCGGTCCTCAAGGGTGCGCGAGTAGTCGGTTTCCGCCGCCGCGGCAAATATATCTTCATCAGACTGGATGTCGGCGTATCAGTGCTCGTTCACCTCGGTATGTCTGGCCGTGTTACGATAGATCAGGATGCTGTTTGTCATCAGCATCTCACCGTCACAATGGAGGACGGTTGTTGTGTTGGCTTCATTGATCCGCGTCGATTCGGGACCCTTGATTTAGTTGAAAGTTCGTATGAAGACAGCCATCGGCTGATCGCGGGTTTAGGGCCGGAGCCGCTGGAGTCGGGATTTGATCAAGTCTGTCTTGCGCGGGAGCTGGCCGGGAAGGCTAGGCCCGTCAAACTGGCCCTCCTTGATCAGGCGGTTGTGGCCGGGATCGGCAATATCTACGCGAATGAAGCCCTGTTTCGTGCTCGGATCAGCCCGCGCCGACCGGCGGGCGCTTTGGATATGCCTCGAATCGGCCGGCTTGTTTTTGCGATAAAAGAGGTCCTCACGGACGCAATTGCGGCTGGTGGTTCGAGTCTGCGTGATTACGTCCGGCCATCCGGTGAACTCGGCGATTTTCAGCGTGTGCGGAGCGTTTACGATCGTGCAGGGCAACCTTGTGATCGTTGCCCGGGACTACAGTCTTGCCCCGGGATTGTACGCATCGTGCAGTCAGGTCGGGCGAGTTATTTCTGCCCGAGAACCCAGAATTAGGTTGAGGGAACGAGACGACCCCTCGGAAGAATCGGCTCTCGCCGCATGCTGGCTTAGTTCAGTAGAACGCGGTATGATGTTAAAGTGAATTGGGTGTTTCTCGTCCTCGGGCTCTGGGTTGGTCTGGTGGAACTGCACACGGGCACGTTTTACCTTGCCGCTGTTGCCGCTGTTGCCCTTCTTACGTTTGTTCTCGGCTTTTTTGTTCCGGATGAAGCGTTGCTGCTAATATTTTTGGCGTTGTGCGTCGCTAGTCTGGTTATAGTGTGGCTATTGCGTCGCCGCTTGTTTCGGAAAAAAGAACTGTCAGATCTTGATGCTGGCAGGGAAGTGACCATCACGGCGATTGCGCCGGGCCACAATCGTGTTGTCGTTGCGTATCGCGGCACCCGATGGGATGCGGTCATAGACGATGACACTCGCCCCGAAATCGGAGGCATCGCACAAATCGTTCGAAAAACCGGTAATGTTCTGCATCTGGCTTCGCAAACATCGCGCAAACATAGATCACCTCAGGAAGTTCCATGATGTCGTACATTGCATCACTAGTCGTTTTTTTTCTCCTTTTATTTTTCGCACTTTCCGTCATGCGGGCCGCGTTGCGGATTGTTCCGCAGCAACAGGCCTGGGTGGTGGAACGCCTCGGAAAGTATAGTCGGACTCTCGGCCCAGGCCTCAACATTATTGTCCCATTCATCGATCGAGTTGCTTTTCGCTTCGACACTCGTGAGGTGCCAACGGAGGTACCACCGCAGGTATGTATTTCACTCGACAACACCACATTGACGGTCGATGGCTTTTTATATTTGCAGATAACCGATCCGGTTAAGGCTGCGTACGGTTCGAATAACCCGATGAATGCGGCGATGCAGCTTGCGCAGACGACGATGCGCTCGGAAATCGGCAAGCTTCATCTCGACCAGGCACTGTCGTCGCGGCAGATACTCAATACCGCCGTCGCTGCTTCAGTCGATGAAGCCGCGACAAATTGGGGCATCAAGGTTCTTCGTTACGAGATAAAGGACATTACACCGCCTGCGGAGATCTTGCGTGCCATGGAACTGCAAATCACAGCGGAGCGGGAAAAGAGGGCCATGATAGCGCGCTCTGAAGGGCAACGGCAGCAACAGATCAATACGTCGGAAGGACAACGGCAACAGGAAATCAATATTGCTGACGGTCGTCGACAGGCGGAGGTGTTGCGAGCCGAAGGCGAGGCAAAGGCAATCGAACTGGTCGCTGCCGCAACCGCGACGGCAATCCAGAGGATTGGAGAATCCGCCGTGATCGATGGTGGGATGGCGGCGCTGCAGATGCAATTGGCCAAAGACTTTATCGGCCAATGGGGTAATTTAGCCAAGCAAGGAACGTCGTTGATTGTTCCAGCCAATCTAGGCGACGTGGGCTCTATCATCGGCACGGCTTTGCGCATGGTCCGCGCTGAGCAGCCGGCCGGGGCAACTATTCCCTCGGATACCGCGGTGTCTCCGCCGAGCGCTTCGGGGTCTCGACCGATTCCACCGGCGCCGACCGTGCCGACCGCAGGGTAACCGTTCATCTCGAGAAGTCATGGTCGCCTGCTCCGTGGCGAGAGTGGAACTCGCCAGCTTCAGGATTTTGCGCGGGCGTTGCCACATAATACTGCATCGGCCCGCGTGCCAAGGTGCCTTTTCGTAGGCAGATGCTCACCTCCCAAGGCGCTCTTGCGACCGGGGCATAGAGGGCCAATCTTGACCGAACAACCCGGATCGGGCATGGAATGCGCGTTCCGCCGCGCTGCGAGTGTCGCACCGCGGCGCGTTGGTCGTTGGGGAGCATGAATTGATGTTTGACGCCCTATCGGGCAAACTGAGCGATGTTTTCGATCGCCTGCGCCGGCGCGGAACTCTCTCGGAAAGTGATGTCATTGATGCGATGCGCGAGATTCGTCTCGCTCTGCTGGAAGCTGACGTCGCGTTGCCGGTTGTACGCGATTTTATTGCGAAAGTGCGCCTACAAGCTGTCGGGGCCGAAGTCCTCAAAGCAGTGTCGCCGGGGCAGCAAGTCGTCAAGATCGTTCACGATGCGCTGGTTGAGGCCCTTGGCGGGGAGGGTGCTACTCCAATTAATCTCAACGCGGCTGCACCCATTCCGATTCTGATGGTCGGCCTGCAAGGATCGGGCAAAACCACGACGTCTGCCAAGATAGCGCTTTATCTCAAGGACAAGCAACGTAAGAAAGTATTGCTGGCAAGCCTTGATACGCAGCGTCCAGCGGCGCAGTTGCAACTTGCTCAGCTTGCTGAACACGCTGGTGTTGTGGCTTTGCCGATCATCAGAGGAGAGGCGCCGGTCCAGATAGCGAGGCGTGCCATGGATACTGGTCGCCGAGAAAGCTTCGATGTGGTTATTCTTGATACAGCTGGTCGGCTCGCGATTGACGGCCCGTTGATGGACGAAGTCAAGGCCATCCGTGCCGTTGCGGAGCCGGTTGAAACGCTTTTGGTTGTTGACGCGATGACTGGCCAGGATGCGCTGGCGACAGCGAGCGCGTTCAAGGAAGCGGTTGGAGTTACCGGCATTATTATGACCCGCCTTGATGGTGACGCCCGTGGTGGGGCGGCTCTTTCGATGCGCGCTGTGACGGGAGCGCCGATCAAGCTGATTGGCGTCGGCGAGAAACTCGATGCCCTTGAATCATTCCATCCGGAGCGTATTGCGGGACGGATCTTGGGCATGGGTGATATCGTTTCCCTGGTCGAACGTGCTTCCGAAAATGTGGACCAGGAAAAGGCGGAAAAGCTCGCTGCCCGAATGGCGCGAGGAAAATTCGATCTCGAGGACTACGCTGAACAGCTCAAGCAGATTACAAAGATGGGCTCGTTATCAGGCGTTCTTGGCATGTTGCCTGGGGTCGGAAAAATCAAGCAGCAAATAAGCGATGCCAATCTCGATACAACTGTTTTCAAACGTCAAGTTGCCATTATTGCGTCAATGACGCGTGCCGAAAGACAAAACCCGGCAATTCTCAAGGCTAGCCGTAAGAAACGTGTCGCCGCCGGTTCTGGCACGTCGGTCCAGGAAATAAATCGACTGCTCAAGCAATTTGATCAGATCGCCGATATGATGAAGCGAGCACACAAGCTTGGTCAGAAGGGACTTGCCCGCGGAGGTCTTGGTGCTTTGTTGCCGCAAAGCGGCGGTCGTCGTCCATTCTAAATATCCCGAAACCCACTGTTGAAATCTGCTAAGGAGGCTATAGAGAATGTCACTGAAAATCAGACTGTCGCGTGCCGGTGCAAAAAAACGACCCTACTACCATATCGTTGTCGCCGATAGCCGAAGCCCGCGTGACGGCCGCTTCATCGAGACGGTCGGGAGCTATAACCCGATGCTTCCCGCGGACCACACCGACCGCGTGCGCTTGCACGAGGATCGAGTGCGGCATTGGCTATCTCAAGGAGCGCAAGTGACCGATCGAGTTGCACGATTTATCGGTCGCGCTGGCATCACGCCGATGCCGGAACTGCGGGAGCAGCCGATCCAGTCTGCGCCGAAGAAAAAGGCGCAGGAGCGCGCCGCTGAGCGCGCCAAGGCTGGCGCAACAGTTTGACGACGGCGTTGACCGAACAGTTGATCCTGATGGGAGTTATTGGCAAGCCGCACGGTATACGCGGAGCGGTCCACGTCCGCGCTTATGCCGAAGATCCGGCAAGGCTGGCCCAGCTTTCACTCCAAAATCGTGCGGGACAGCGTATCGGAGTCGAATGGATCAGCGACGGGATTGCTTATGTCTTTGTGCATGAGGCCGATCGGATTCGCCGCGTAAACGACCGCAAGGATGCGAAGACTTTGGCCAATACGGAGCTCTTCATCGAAAGGAGCGCTTTACCGCCAGCCGGCGACGAGGAATTCTACGTCGCGGATCTGATCGGCCTTGACGCGATTGGCGCAGATGGGGGAGCAATAGGCGTCATAGCGGCCGTTCATGATTTCGGCGCGGGTGCGGTTTTGGAACTCGATAGTGGGTCGCTACTTCCATTCACCCGGGCGGTCGTACCCTCTATCGACCTCGAGAATGGCCGTGCAATTGTCCTTCCGCCAGTCGAAGTCGAGATTAAACCATGAGTTTCCGTGCGTCCGTACTCACCCTGTTCCCAGATATCTTTCCCGGGCCAGTCGGCAAGTCGCTCGCGGGACGTGCCCTCGAAAAAGGGATTTGGACGCTCGACACCGTCAACATCCGGGATTTTGGCGTCGGTCGGCATCGTTCCGTCGACGACACGCCATTTGGTGGAGGCGCCGGCATGGTGCTTCGCCCTGATGTAGTCGATGCTGCAATCCGATCGGTGGCCGACGGTCGGCGCATCATTGCACTGACCCCGCGGGGGGTGCCTCTCACCCAGAAGAAGGTACATGATTTGGCAACCGGATCGGGTGTGATCCTTTTATGCGGCCGCTATGAAGGCATTGATCAGCGAGCGCTCGACGCGCATGAGGCCGAGGAAATTAATCTCGGAGACTATATTCTCTCGGGTGGAGAGATTGCGGCGCTGGCCTTGCTGGACGCTATCATTCGCCTGCTACCGGGCGTTATGGGCAATTCCGAAAGTGCGCGTGTAGAGAGTTTTGTTGGAGAACTGCTCGAATATCCACACTACACTCGTCCTGCCACTTGGGAGAATCGGCCCGTTCCTCAGATTCTGCTTTCG
>JAJZBH010000192.1 GCA_021799015.1 Pseudomonadota bacterium | reverse complement strand
CCCTACCATTTTTTTGAAAGCAGCTCGCGCAACGCCGAAGCCTCGAGCATCTGGTCGGCAAGCAGCTTCTTCAGCTTCGCGTTCTCGTCCTCCAAAGCCTTCAGCCGCCTGGCGTCGGACACGTCCAGCCCGCCATACTTCGCCTTCCAGTTATACAGCGTCGCCTCCGAGATCCCGTGCTTGCGCGCCACGTCACCCGCCTTCGCACCCGCCTCCTGCTCTCGCAGAACCGCAATGATCTGCTCTTCCGAAAACCGCTTCCGCTTCATCTGTCCGTCCTTCAACCAAGGCCAGACTCTAATCCCAACCGGAGGAATTTACCCGGGGCAGGTCAGGCCACATGAAGATCGATGGCCATCCGGGGCGAAACTTCCCGCTCGGCGTCGGCGGCGATGCCATCAACGCCATCCTCGCCGGCGTCGGCCACAACCTCCGCCTCCTCCGCAGATGGCTGATCAGTCTTCTTTGCGCCGTCGTCGCATGGCTCGCCGCCACAAGCCGCTCACCAAGCCTCAGTATCAGCTAACCTCAGATCACATAATTCACAGACGACTAGCCTAGATGTTTAGTCCTCTATTTTAGAGGTGTGATATTTTCTTCCTTTTGGACGGGAAACTATGGTCCAAATGCCAAACGACGCGCCACGCCGCCAGTTGCGCACTGTACTCGAAGAGTGGGAAACTGGAGCAGGAAGGTGTCGACGCTTACCGCACACAAAACGGCGAACAGATAAGGAAAAAACAGAGGCGCCACGCAACAATTGCATTACACAACCCGATGCGCAAGCGTCAAAAGAGATTTAGTAACGCCACGTTACTTGCACGATATGAACGGCGTTTGAACTAGAAGTAGACTGTGCAGAATCGACAACCAAACAATGAACACTCTCAATCAAGATATAACTAATTACTGCGGGTCTCCGGCAATACGATTGTACCAAAGTCGACGCGCATACCATGTCCCTGCCAACAAGAGTCCGCCTATGACCATAACAGTAAAATCACGCATTGAGGTGCTGAGCATCGAATGCGAATGCC
Organism: Pseudomonadota bacterium; assembly: GCA_021799015.1. Lineage (GTDB taxonomy): Bacteria > Pseudomonadota > Alphaproteobacteria > Acetobacterales > Acetobacteraceae > Acidiphilium. The sequence goes on along the minus strand of JAJZBH010000192.1, from coordinate 2,723 downwards.
ACTGGCGACCGAAAATCATGCCCGCATAGGCTAAAGCAAAGCACCAGGGCAAGGATCCAGCAAATGTGTACAACTGGAACTTAGCTAGGTTCATCTTGGCCATACCAGCCGGAAACGCGATATATGTACGTACAATCGGCAACATTCGGCCGATTAAGACTGTCAGCGAACCATAACGTTGGAAAAACCGCTCAATTCTTAAGAGCTCCTTCCAATCAAGAAGAATGATGCGGCCGTAGCGTGCCACCAGGGGGCGCCCGCCAAAGCCACCAACCCAGTACGCCAATGTAGAACCCAAGTTGCAGCCTACAGTCCCTGCAAGCGTCACCCCAAGCAGCGTAAAACGATGGCTAAAAACAAGATATCCGGAAAACGTCAAAATAACTTCGGACGGCAATGGGATACATGCGGATTCAATAGCCATCAACAATGCTATTCCAACATAGCCGAACGCGGAAATCGCGGCGACGATCGTGCCTATAAACGATACAGTCAATCGGTCAGCCCTGCGAAGAGCGGAGTGGAAAGATAGCGCTCCCCATAAGACGGAACAATTGTGACGATCAGTTTCCCTGCGTTATCTGGACGTTTTGCCAACTCGACCGCAGCCCAAAGCGCAGCTCCCGACGAGATCCCTACCAGCAGACCTTCTTCACGAGCCGCTCGACGAGCCATCACAAAGGCATCATCATTGGTAACACGCACGACTTCATCGATCAGATCCATGTCCAGAACATCCGGTATAAAGCCGGCCCCGATCCCCTGAATCATGTGCGGCCCCTTACTGCCTCCGGAAAGCACCGGTGACGAGTCTGGCTCAACTGCAACGCATCGAAAGCTCGGTTTACGAGCCTTGATAAAGGCACCCACGCCTGTGATTGTTCCGCCCGTCCCGACGCCTGAAATCAGAATATCAGCTGCGCCATCAGTGTCCTGCCAGATTTCTTCGGCCGTTGTACGTCTGTGGGCCTCCGGATTGGCGCCGTTCATGAATTGCTGCGGCATAAAATGGTCAGGATTTGACGCAACAATCTCTTCAGCGATGCGGATCGCGCCGGCGATGCCTTCCGAAGCGGGTGTGAGTACGAGCTCTGCACCGTACGCACGCAGCACGGCTCGACGTTCCTTACTCATGGTTTCAGGCATCGTAAGAATGCACCGATACCCACGGGCAGCGCAAACCATTGCAAGTGCTATACCGGTGTTGCCAGATGTTGGCTCCACAATAGTGCTATGCTCGTCGATCAGCCCTTCACGTTCCGCCGCCTCAATCATCGCCACCCCAATCCGGTCTTTGACCGAATTTGCCGGATTGAAAAACTCAAGCTTTGCAACGATCCGCGCAGGAAACCCCGCAGCGATTCGGTTAATCCGAACAAGTGGAGTATGGCCAACTAGTTCGGTTACGTCATTAGCAATTCGCATTCGGCGCCCCTCCTCTCGAAGACAAAGAAAGTTCTGCTCCACTTCCTCACGGTAGGTTAGTTGCGGCCTTTGTCTACCAACGCGCGTTCACGAATCCACGGCATCATCGCACGCAACTTCTCCCCGACTTGCTCTATTTGGTGCGCCGCATTCGCACGCCGCATTGCCTTGAAATTCGTCTGATTTACCTTGTTCTCCAGCATCCAATCGCGCGTGAATCGACCACTCTGGATGTCCTCGAGAACACGCCTCATCTCCACCTTTGTTTCGCACGTCACGATACGCGGACCACTGACATATTCGCCGTATTCTGCAGTATTAGAAATTGAATAGTTCATATTAGCGATGCCGCCTTCGTAAATCAGGTCAACAATAAGCTTGACTTCGTGCAGGCATTCAAAATACGCCATTTCAGGCGCGTAACCGGCCTCGACCAAGGTCTCAAAGCCGGCTTTGATCAACTCAACGAGGCCGCCACAGAGGACCGTTTGTTCGCCAAACAAATCAGTCTCGCATTCCTCCCTGAAGGTTGTCTCGATAATCCCGGCGCGTCCGCCACCAATCGCCGACGCATAAGAAAGCGCAATTTCCAGTGCATTTCCCGACGGATTTTGTGCAACTGCGACCAAGCAGGGTACACCGCCGCCTCGCTGATACTCGCCACGCACAGTGTGGCCGGGCCCTTTGGGAGCAACCATGAACACGTCAAGATCGGCACGCGGCTCGATCAGATTAAAGTGTATATTGAGCCCGTGGGCAAAAGCGATAGCCGCACCTGGTTTGAGATTAGCGGCCAAGTCGTCCCGGTAGAGATCGCCCTGCCCCTCATCCGGCGTCAGAATCATCACAGCGTCAGCCCATTTCGCGGCGTCGGCAGGCGTCATCACCTTTAGGCCAGCCGCTTGCGCCTTGTGCACCGCTGGAGAACCGCTTCGGAGCGCGACAACCAATTCGGAAACGCCGGATTCCCTGAGATTCAAGGCATGCGCGTGACCTTGGCTGCCATAGCCGATTACGGCAATCTTTTTTGCCTTGATCAGATTCACATCGGCATCACGATCGTAATAGACGCGCATTATCGCTCTCCCTTGGTTCAATTCGGCTCGACGTCGAGCAGACCGCATGGTCGAAATTGCACAAATTTGCAATCTCGTCGCGAAAGACCGAGCCATGCAGTGGACGAACGGCACAACCTCGCACAACCATTAGGGAACCTCTGAACAGCACAATTTTTGTCTCTGCATCTGTCGGACGAACGGCGTTTGGTTGCCTGGCGCCTGAAATTCATGGTGATTTTC
>JAJZBH010000191.1 GCA_021799015.1 Pseudomonadota bacterium | reverse complement strand
CGAAAAGCGTCTTGCCCCAACCCAGCTTTCTTAGCTTGGTGTTCAACTCTTTGGTCTTCGCAACACCTTCTACCGAGTCTAAAATGACGACCTTGCCCTCAAGCGCCTTCTGCGAAAGCGCGAAAACTAGCCCCAAACGCCGCACTTTTTTATTTAGCGAGTACGCATGGTCACGGACCACAGGACCATGGACCACACCCCCTGTACGAAATTGGGGCGCGCGGAGACTTCCTTGGCGAGCGTGGCCGGTCCCCTTCTGACGATACGGTTTCTTCGTCGTTCCCTGAACTTCGCCCATTCCTTTCGTCTTGTGAGTACCCGCACGGCGCTTCGCAAGCTGCCAGTGTACAACTCGAGCGATGATATCGGGACGCGGCGTTGCACCGAAAAGTTCCCTGGGCAACTCAGCACGGCCTGCCTTCTCGGCATCCAAAGTCATAACATCGATTTCCATGCCAGCCACCCCCTTAGGCCTTCATTGCCGCAGGATAGGCCGCGTCTGCGTGGCGTGGCCTTTTTATCGCATCGCGCACTAACACGAAGCTGTTCTTTGCGCCCGGCACAGCGCCCTTAATCATGATCAGCCCACGTGGTTCATCGACCGCCACGACCTCAAGGTTAAGGGTTGTAACGCGCTCACAGCCAAGATGCCCTGCCATCTTTTTGTTTTTAAAGGTCTTCCCAGGATCTTGGCGGTTGCCGGTCGATCCAAGGCTGCGATGGCTTATTGAAACACCGTGCGACGCTTCGAGCCCACGAAAGTTCCAGCGCTTCATGCCGCCCGCGAATCCCTTACCTTTGCTCATACCAGCGACGTCGACCTTTTGCCCTGCAACAAAATGCGCCGGCGATATGACCTGACCAACTTCCACCACCGCATCCTCAGCGACACGAAATTCTGCCAAGCTCAACGCGGGCTCCATTTTTGCGCGAGCAAAATGCCCCTTCATCGGCTTCGTTACATTCTTGGTTTTTGCCCGACCAATACCAAGTTGGACGGCCGCGTAGCCATCTGTTTCGATGCGCTTGGCTGCAATGACACGCACGTCATCCATGTGCAGTACCGTCACCGGTACATGCGTGCCGTCCTCCTTGAACAACCGGGTCATGCCCAGTTTTTTCGCGATCACACCCGTACGCATCCCACGATTCCTAAATTCCTAAAATCCGCAGCCCAGCCCTGGACCATACAATCAGATCTTGATCTCTACATCGACGCCCGCAGCAAGGTCGAGCTTCATCAGAGCGTCCACCGTCTGTGCTGTTGGCTCAAGAATATCCAGGAGCCGTCGATGGGTTCGGATTTCGAACTGCTCACGGCTCTTTTTGTCGACATGCGGGGAGCGGTTAACGGTAAACCGCTCTATGTGAGTTGGCAGCGGAATGGGTCCCCGCACCTGCGCGCCCGTGCGCTTCGCTGTATTTACGATCTCCTTTGTGCTGTTATCCAGCACGCGGTGATCATAAGCCTTCAGGCGAATGCGAATATTTTGACTGTCCATCGTCTTGCCTATCGACTCTTGCACAAAGCGCGCGGGCGGAAGCCCTGTTTCAACTCCATGACCACACGTTATTTCGTGATCTTTGCAACCACGCCGGAACCTACGGTGCGGCCACCTTCGCGGATCGCAAAGCGGAGACCCTCATCCATCGCAATCGGCGCTATCAACTCCACCGAAACCGTCACGTTATCGCCCGGCATAACCATTTCGACACCATCAGGAAGCGTGACTACCCCAGTGACATCCGTCGTACGGAAATAGAATTGCGGGCGGTAATTTGTGAAGAACGGCGTGTGCCGACCACCCTCCTCCTTCGTCAGAATATACGCCTGTGCAGAAAAGTTAGTATGCGGCGTAATTGAGCCTGGCGCAGCAAGAACTTGGCCTCGCTCCACATCTTCGCGCTTAGTACCGCGGAGCAACGCGCCAATATTATCTCCCGCCTCGCCTTGATCGAGCAACTTCCGGAACATTTCCACGCCGGTAACGGTTGTCTTAACCGTGGGCTTCAGCCCAACGATCTCGACTTCATCACCTACTTTGATCACGCCGCGCTCAACACGGCCAGTAACGACTGTGCCGCGGCCGGAGATGGAAAACACGTCTTCCACCGGCATCAGGAATGGTTTGTCCTTCGGACGCTCGGGCTGAGGAATGTACTCGTCGACCGCCTTCATCAACGCCAGGATCGCCTGCTCACCGATTTCGGGATTTTTGTCTTCCAGCGCAGCCATCGCAGAGCCCTTGATGATTGGAATATCATCACCAGGGAAATCATACTTGCTAAGCAGTTCGCGCACTTCCATCTCGACCAACTCAACCAGATCCGGGTCGGCGAGATCCATCTTGTTAAGAAACACAACGAGAGCGGGCACACCAACCTGGCGTGCGAGCAAGATGTGCTCGCGGGTCTGTGGCATCGGGCCATCCGCAGCGGAGACTACCAAAATCGCACCATCCATCTGCGCCGCGCCGGTAATCATATTCTTCACGTAATACGCGTGCCCAGGGCAGTCGACATGGGCGTAGTGCCGGTTTGCGGTTTCATATTCCACGTGCGCAGTAGCGATAGTGATACCGCGAGCGCGCTCCTCGGGAGCTTTGTCGATCTGATCGTAGGCCGTAAAGGTTGCCCCACCAGTCTTGGCGAGCACCTTCGTGATTGCTGCCGTCAGCGAGGTCTTTCCATGATCGACGTGACCGATCGTGCCGATGTTGCAATGCGGTTTGTTCCGCTCAAATTTAGCCTTGGCCATCTTCGGTGTCTCCGTAACGTGTCTCTGGCCGCATCACGTCGATGCGGGATGATGTTGAAGTGGTTTGACTTAGCCCTTGCCTACCAGCGGTAATGGCTAAAAGCTTTATTGGCGTCGGCCATCCGATGGGTATCTTCGCGCTTTTTCACAGCAGCGCCCCGATTATTTACCGCGTCAAGCAACTCGTTCGACAAGCGATCTTCCATTGTGTGTTCATTACGCTTGCGCGCCGCCTCAATTATCCAACGGATTGCGAGTGCCTGCCGCCGATCAGCCCGCACCTCGACCGGTACCTGATAGGTTGCGCCTCCGACCCGGCGGGAACGCACCTCAATGGCAGGCTTCACATTGTCGAGAGCTTCATGAAACAATCGCACAGGATCAGCACTGGCCCCACCTCGGCGCTTTAGATTATCAAGCGCACCATAGACAATGGATTCGGCAACCGATTTCTTGCCATCATACATGAGGACGTTCATGAAGCGGCTGATCACGGTGTCACCGAATTTTGGATCCGGCAGAACCTCACGCTTGATGGCGGAATGGCGTCGACTCACTGGCAATCTCCTTATTTGGGCCGCTTCGCGCCGTACAGGGACCGACGCTGACGACGCTTGGCAATGCCCTGAGTATCGAGGACGCCTCGCAAAATATGATAGCGGACCCCAGGCAAGTCCTTGACGCGACCACCGCGGATCAGAACTACCGAATGCTCCTGCAGATTGTGGCCCTCGCCTGGAATATAGCTCACAACTTCGTATCCATTGGTCAGTCGCACCTTTGCAACTTTGCGGAGCGCTGAATTCGGCTTCTTTGGCGTCACTGTATATACGCGCGTGCAAACCCCACGCTTCTGTGGGCAACCTTGCAGTGCCGGCACCTTATTGCGCTTGGCCCGAACCTCACGCCCTTTGGCGATCATCTGGTTAATCGTCGGCATCTTCGATCCTTTTTCCGCACACGGGGTAGTGTTCATACCGGCCGCTCACACCAAACACCGCAGGGTGGAGTTTA
>JAJZBH010000190.1 GCA_021799015.1 Pseudomonadota bacterium | reverse complement strand
GCGACAATCGCTGTTCGGGGTGGGGAAGGATAGCGTGGACGGCGTAGCTGTCCTTGTGTGTCGGCTTCAGTGCGGGGTCTGTTGCTGTTCGATATACTGGCGGATGATGCTGATGGGGGCACCGCCGCATGATGAGGCGAAGTAGGACGGCGACCACAAGACGCCTTTGTGGTAGAAACGCCTGGCGATGTCCGGTCTTTCGTTGCGCAGCACGCGGCTTGAGGCCCCCTTGAGACTGTTCACCAGTGAAGACACGGATACTTTTGGCGGATACTCGACCAGCAGGTGTACGTGATCGCCTTCGCCATCCATCTCGATCAGCTGTGCCTCGAAATCGCTGCACACCTTCGTGAATAACTCTTGCAGCCTGTTAATGGCCTCCTTGTCAAACACATTGCGGCGATATTTCGCCACGAAGACCAAATGAACGTGCATATTAAAAACACAATGCCGTCCGTGTCGAATATCGTTGTAATTGACCATAGGCCTAACTATATTATTTAACATGCGTCGCCTGCAAGCCTATAAAGTTGAACTGGGGCCCAATGGTAAACAGCAGCGGCTCGTGCGCCGTTTCGCTGGCTCGTGCTGGTGCGTCCATAACAAGGCGCTGGCGATGCAAAAGGAACGACATAGGGCCGGAGAAAAGAGGCTCGGGTACGCCAGGCTGTGCACGGTGCTCACGGCGTGGCGCAACGGCACAGGGACCGCATGGCTGGCGGATGTGCCTGTCCATCCGCTGCAGCAGACGCTGAAAGACGTGGAGCGGGCCTACGCTAATTTCTTTGCGAAGCGGACCGCCTTCCCCCGCTTCAGCAAGAAGGGGCAGTCCGACAGCTTCCGCTATCCCGACCCCAAACAGATCAGGCTCGACTGGCTGCGCTATCGCAACAGCCGGGATGTGCCGGGCAACGTGAAGAACGTCACTGTCAGCCGGTCGTGTGGCAAGTGGTTTGTGTCCATCCAGGCTGAGCGTGAAGTGGCCGATCCTGTCCGCCCCCTTCAAACTCCGTCGTCGGCGTGGATATGGGCGTGGCCCGGTTCGCCACGCTCTCGGCCGCACGTTCCATGCGCCGCTCAACACAGCTTCAGGCGGCATGAGAGGGCGCTGTGCAAGACGCGGCAGGCCATGAGCTGCACGACCAGGCCCAGTAACAACTGGAGGAATGTAAAAGGCAAGGTCCAGCGCCTTCATTCGCAGATCGCCCATGAAATCGGCAGTGCGCTAATGCTCCCGGCAGCAGGGGTCCACCGAGGCGACTCAGGAACGACCCGATGCGACGCCTGAGCGCGGCAGGAATCTCCAGCCGTCAGGCTGGGGAGGATGTCAAACGGACCATCGCACCCGTGATCCTGAGTGGAAACGCCCGTGCTCATAAGGTGTGCACAGGTATAAATCCGTCACCTCTGAATCGCCGATACCTGTCGACTCGAGCACAAATTAAAATATCGGAACAGTATCGCAACGGCTCGGACTTGTGCCCTCTCTCGCCACGCCAAGCACTATGTTAGTTGGTTCTATGTAAAAGACGAAACTCCATTTTAAAAATTGAGGTCGAGGATGGCAAGTTTAGCTACGCATCTCATCAACCCGCTACTACGCATCAAGATTAAGCGGAGATTAGCCGGAGAAACGAGCCTGGCTTCAATTCGCCGTGCATTCGAGACAAAGTTGCCGGTGCCGCGTGGCGTGCAGTTCACTTCGGCAATCATCGGCCACGTTTCTGGTGAATGGGCTGATTCTGTGGACGGCATGCCAACGACGACATTGCTTTATTTGCATGGGGGTGCGTATCTTGGTTGTTCGGCTAAAACCCATCGGCCGATCACTGGTGGATTCGCGCAGCGGGGCATTCGTGTGTTTGCTCCGAACTATCGGCTTGCTCCCGAACACCCATATCCGGCCGCAGTTGAAGACGCGCTAGCAACGTATCATGGCCTGATCGAACAGGGGTGTACGCCAGACCGTCTGGCAATAGCTGGAGATTCGGCAGGCGGTGGTCTTGCGCTTGCTGTTTTGCTCAAAGCAAAAGATGAAGGGTTTCCATTGCCGGCTCGGGTGGTTCTGTTCTCGCCATGGGTTGACCTAAAAGGGAGTGGAGCCAGTGTGGCGGAGAACAGCGCACGTGATCCCATGATCGTTGGAGACAAGATCACCAAAGGTGCCGCCCTATATCTGGCGGGGGCGGACCCTGAAGAACCATTTGCCTCACCTCTCTACGGCGATCTTTCTGCTCTGCCACCAACTCTGATCCATGTTGGTTCCGACGAAGTCCTGCGAGATGACGCGGTTCGTCTCGATGCGAAGATTCGTGCAGCCCATGGCATCAGCTTGCTACGGATTTGGCCGGCAGTTCCGCATGCCTGGCCAATCTTTAATGTGATTCTGCCTGAGGGACGTCAGGCGCTTGATGAAAGCGCTGCCTTTATTCGGTATACGGTGCCGCGTTCGACCGATGGCGACGGATGACCTCGTTCTTTCCCAGGTACACTAAGGCCAATGCAGGAGCGCTCATGCCTATGAGCGTAACGCGATTCCAGCCGCCGGTCGCAAGGCTTGAGCTTGCAACTGCGGAGCCGATGGCACCGCCGATGAAGAACACCGCCATGTAAGCCCCGTTCAACCTTCCTCGAATTTCCGGTGCTAAAACGTAGAGTACACGCTGGCCAAAAATGTTGTTTGCCTGAACGCCGAGATCCAAGATCACGCCAGAGAGTGCGAACAGGACTAGCTCGTGGGCTGAAACAGCTAACGCCGAGACGCCGAATGCACCCATCACCAGTAGGAGCGCGATTGCTGAGCCAATTCTTTCGTGGCCACGGTCAGCCAGCCGCCCTGCGATCGGTGCTGCCCCTACGCCGGAGGCTCCCACGAGAGCAAAGATCGCAATTCCACCTTGAGTTAGATGAAAGTCGCTCGTCAGCAGAAGTGGAGCGGCAGTCCAGTACAGGCTAAATGCCCCGAACGCGGCGCATTGATAAGTGGCCCGTCTCCGCAGCGCCGGTTCGGTGCAATAAAGGGCAAGCATTGATCGAATCAGTGCGCGATAGGTGTGGCTTGCCTGTGGACGCGTCAAAGGAAGTGACGCGCGGAGGAGAAATGTTAGAAGCGCCATGATAAGCGCGGCAATTACAAAAACAGCTCTCCATCCGACGAAATAGGTGATCGCGCTGGCTGCGGGACGAGCTAGAAGGATGCCGAGCAAAAGTCCCGCCATGACGTTTCCCACGGTCTTTCCCCGGTTCGTCTCACTGGCAAGGGAAGCTGCCATTGGGACTAGGATCTGTACGACGCAGGAGGTCACGCCGATTAACGTGGCTGCGATCAGGAATTCGGCAATATTCTTGGCGATAGCGGCCAAGACCAGTCCTAGGATGGAAACGCAGAGGATCCGCAGGACGAGAGCACGATTTTCTACGCGATCTGCGAGTGGCACGAGCAGAAACAGGCCGGCAGAATACCCAAGCTGGGTAAGAGAGACCAACACACTACTCGCGCTGGCTTGTATCGCGAGATCGCGGGCAATGAGCCCCACGAGCGGCTGTGAATAGTAAATATTGGCGACAATCAATCCGCTGGCTGCCGCGAAGACAAGAATAAGAGCGGCTGACGGTTCAGTTGCGGTGGGTTGGGGCCTCAAAGTCGTAACGCGGCAACATGATTACCGGCCGATGACAATTCGCATTTAACCACGTGCAATCCGGTTTGCTATCAGATCGAACCAGGATCAGAAAACGTCCAGTATTCGGTTCAAGAAACCTGAGTCTGAGCTGCTGGCACTTGGGGT
>JAJZBH010000023.1 GCA_021799015.1 Pseudomonadota bacterium | reverse complement strand
CTGACCAATCCGCCGCCGTGACATCGCCCACCTCAATCCGTCGTTTGGACTGAGCGAATCAGAAATAGCCAGCCTCGTCCAGCGTTATCCGCACACAGGTCTCATTACTCCCTATCATTCCTGGTTTTGCTGTCGAAGTTGGGTCTGACAGTGCCCAATGGCCGGAATATCCTCCTCATTGAGGTAGACTCCCGATATTGCGCAGCGCTCGTTTTAAGCCATTGAAACCTGTAGAGCGATAAATTTGGAAAATCTGCCTGACTGTCGTGTTCGAATGGCCGGTCAGAAAACGCCCCAGGGCGCGCAACAATAGCAACAGCTTTTTTTTCTTTTTCATCCAAGATGCAGTCAAGTCGGTGATTTTCAGCCGTAGGGTTAGCCCTTCTCTGACCGGAGCGGATTTGCGAACGGCCTCGCGCAGATGATTGATGCGCGGCGCCATTTGCGACCCTGCGCAATAAAGCTCTTGGATGGATCGCGCCCCCTTCTCACCTATTGCTTTTAGCGCCTCGGGGGCTACGTAATAGTGCTCGATCTTCCCGATGATGTCTCCTGCATTAGGCTCCACGAGGACAATGTCTTCGCCATCGATGAAGCGGCCCCTGCCGGCATTAAATTCATCGGCAGTGAAGATTGAGACCCCCCGCGCGCCGGCCTCGACACAAAGGTCGGTGGGGAAGTTACTGATCGCTCCTGTGAGCGCATTGCCTCCGATGGTGGGCGATAAGATGACATCCATATCCCGGAAAAAGCTGTCAAATTTGCTTGAGGCCAGCGAAGGATAAAACTTGATCCGATCGCCCAGAGAACTGACGTCGATGGCGCAAGGACTAAGAGCGCCCACCACATGGAAGCAGATGTCGTCATGGCGTTCTTTCAAGACCTTGGCGACCTCCACGAACACGTCATAGCCCACATCTTTATCATAAGGCGCGGCCTGGCGTGCTACAAAGCACATATCCAGACGTGCTTTCCCAAACCCAAAACGGGGTTTGGGAACCGAAAGTCTTTCGGGAATCTCTGGCATTACGGCGCCATGGATTAATTCGATGTTCTCCTTCGGACATAACCCCTTACTAACGACGTAGTCATAGATGGCCTGCTGTGTCACAATGACGCTTTGAAAGCACGGCGAGCCAAATATCCGCTTAAGTTGGCGATCAACATCCGGATTTCTAAAGACGAAACCGCCTTTTGGGCACAAAGTAAATACGAAAGGAACGCCTTCCGCCTCGATTCGGTGCAATACGCTATAGGTTAATTTCAGCGTCGCTAGATAAATTTGTTTTCCGAGATGCAGCGGGAACGTGCCGTCATCCTCTATGATCCGACTGCCCAACTCTGGATATTGACGCTGGTAGTTACGATCTAACGTGGCCAGCACCAAAGATGACGGGAATTCGCGCAGATAAGATGTAAACTCGGCATATTGAAATTCACCTCTTTTAGGAAACCCATCGTGCAGGATGATGAGATCAACCTTCCCAAAGTCATCGACAGGATCAGAAACCAAACGGCCAAGAGCGCGGAAGCTCTCCGTAATCAGCCAATTATATTCAGAATTAAAACAGAAGTCTGTAAAAGCATTATATTTTAATATGCTATCGATCGTCGGTATGATCCTGTCCACTCCCATTTTGAGACTCCATACACCGCCACCATGCAGGCGATAGACAGAAAGTGCTTTGTCCAGATAACCGATTGAACCTATTTGTGAGCAGTAGACATTTATCTTCCAATCGCCATTGGTGTAGTAAAATGGTTCTAACGGGAAGATCTCGACCAGTTCCCCGCGATAGAAAGTGGACCCAAGATGTCCAACGGGATTGTCCTTTACGAGTCGGTCGGCGCTTACGATTTCCGTATCGAGATGGATACCTCTACGACGATCGGAACTTTCGACCGTACAAAATTCAAAGGAGTTGAACGACATAATCGCAACGGGATGCTCCCGCAGAAAATCAATATGCTCCTGGATCCGATATTCGGAGTTCCAGAAATCGTCCCCGTCGCATGGAGCCACATAGTCGGCTCCCTCTGCCCAACTCAGGGCCGGCCCCCAATTGGCACTTGCACCGACGTTCTGGGGATTGACCCTGAGTTCGAATTTTATGCGATCATCGTGGTTTTCCGCGATAACGGAGCGGGCGATCTGTGCGGTTTTGTCGGGCGAAGCATCGTCGATGATGAGAACACGCATTGTGAACTGGCCGCGCTGCTTCATGACCGAGCGTAGACATTCGGCGATAAAGGCTTCATGCTTGTAAGTCAGCACGAACACCGCCACTTCGGGTATCTTTGGCTTCGCAGCCAGCCTCGCCCGGCGCTTGCGTGCGACATAGCGTTTCCGGCGCATAAGGTCGATCTGATAGCGCATGCTGCGGGGAGATCGTTTGCCGTTGATCTGGGCGAAGACGGAAAAGCCAGGGTCCGCCATCACGGACTCGAACGCGCCTTCCGGAAGCAAGTCCGCAGCAATCCGTACAGTCTTGTCATTGGATTCGATACAAACGATTCCCTTGGGCGAGAGAAGATTCAATAGCCGCACAAACAAGGCGGACTCACACTTTTGCACGACCGCAACGTCGAGGTACAACAGGTCGACCTGGGTGCGCATATACTCGTGCCGTTCGACGGCAAACGGAGCCTCGGCCGTGCTTCGCAGCACCTCAAGTTCCTCGAGGTCAAATTCCCGCACGATAAAGCTTTTGAGGGCCAGTTTATCCCCGTCCGTAAGGTCATCCTTGAAGCGTCCGACCAAGCGGCTTTCATCGATCTCGCCCAAAAAATTTGGCCGTAGCGCCATTAGCATCTCCGCTGGTTCGTCGTTGGAGGCACGGCGGAAGATCGAATGCTCCGGCATCTTCATTTTTTTTTCGCGTGGCGATGGCCATAGGCGGAGGCAAGGCGGGAGATGAAATGCTCCAGCATCCCGTCTTCTTGCCGCCTGAGGTCCTTGATCCGGTCGATAAAACCGCTGCGAGTGCGCGCGGCCCATTCCAACTGCTCGGGGCTGTCGCCATAGGCAATGCCAAGACGGTCCGCCTCAGGGCGCCAGTCCATGCGAGATAGCCTCGGCAGCGGCACGACTATCGGCAGACAGCCGCAGAGCACGGCGTAGTCGCAATACATCGTGTAAGGGTCGTGGCAATAAAAAAGACGAGCGCGCTTGAAGACCTCAGCGATCTCCTCGTTGCTCTTGCCGTCCAACATGATGGCGCCCTCCGCGCCGGGCGGAGGGCTGTCCGCGGTGGAGGCGCCCTTGCGGATCATGCGGCAGATTTCGGTGCGCTCGACCGGGCCAGGGTCGTTGAAAATGTCGTCACGAAACCATTGCAGGCGCAGCGCGTTCTCGCGCGGAATCCAATCGATATGCTCGATGAAGGGTCTCTGGAAGAAGAACACCTCTTCTCCTTCGATCGGCTTTACGAAATCCTCGCCGAGGCCGAAGCCGCGCGGGGTGTAGAGGATCCAGCGCGCCACATGGGCACAACCCAAGGGGTTTCCGCTCACGATCTCAGGATAGACGACGATTCCGCGGAGCAGCGCTGGAAACGAAGGCAGAGGCGTATCAAGAGCCGGGTGGGTCCTGAAAACCCTGCGTCCCCAGATGATATATTTAGCCATGGTCAGCGCCCGACGCAGATCACGCAGCAGGGGCGCCGCAGCAGGGCGCTTCTCGCCAAGGAGAGGGAAAACATAGGCGTCAATGCCCATGCCGCGTAGGCGATGGGTCAGGTAGTGGAGAACGATACAGCCGCCGGTTTGGTCGTCGAACGGGGGGCAGGCCACGATGATTGGCTTGTTCAGTTTAGTCATGCGACGCACCGCCCCTGCGTTGGCCTCAGAACGGCATGCCGCGGTCGAGGCGCAGCACCTGCCCTGTCATTTGCGCGCTCTCAGGTGAGACGAGATAGCTCACAAGCGCCGCAACGTCGCCGGGCGCGATCATACCGGGCAGCGCCGACCGGGCGTCGAGCGCGGCGCGCGAAGCCTCGTCCATCTGCGCGGCCATGTCGGTCTCCACCACGGCAGGGGCAATGGCGTTGACGCGGATGCCGCTGGCGCCGAGTTCCGTAGCCAGAACGCGTGTGGCGTGCATAAGCGCCGCCTTTGAGCCGCCATAGGCCATAGTGCCCGCATCGGCCAAAAGCCCCGCCGTAGAGCCTATATTGATAATCGATCCGGCCTTGGCCCGCGTCATCGCCCGCGCGATATACTGGGTGAAGAGCAACGGCCCGAAGGTGTTAACCTGAAAAATATCGCGCATGTGGTCCATGCGGGTCATGGCGAAGAGCCCGCCGCTGGCCACACCCGCGCAATTGACGAGAACATCGATTTGCTTGGACCATTTCAGCACGGCGCGCGCCGCTTCCGCGATGGCCGCGTCGTCGCGCAGGTCGAGCGTCACTATGGCGTGACCGTCAGCCTCGGGTAGCAGCGTCTGCAGATCGCGTGAGGGCACGCGCACGCAGGTGGCGACGCGATAGCCTTGCGTCGCCAACCGTTGGCATATTGCAAGGCCAATCCCGCGATTGGCGCCGGTCACAACGGCAAATGCCTTACTTTCGCTCATTCTGATCCCTCTTTTGGGGCTCCGCGCTCAAACACGGGTTCAAGCAGTGTGTAATCGATATCAGGCAACGTCCGCGCATGTGGAAAGAGTGTGTCGGGCTCGCCCCGTAGCGCTCGGATCACCTCAGGCGCGGTGAAATAGGCGGTGAGCGCCGCGTCAATGAAAGCCTGCGTCGTCTCGGGATGCGATTTTCGTAGCGCCCGCAAAATTTCGTTGACTTCAGCCGTTTCGATTGGAGGCAAGTCGGCAAGTGCCCCGTCCATGGCCTGCACCAATTCCGAACTGTCCAGAGCACCTGAATTGAGTCCCAAGGCGGCAAAGCCCGGAGCCTTACGCTCGGAATCTCCCGGGAACATGGCCGCCAGCAGCTTGTCAACCTGCATAGGCGGCCTCCTCAGCAATAGCGTCGGCAAGATAGAGGGCGACCGCCTGAATTGTGTTGGCAGGGTTCACGCAAGAGGCGGTCACAAAGACGCTGGAATCGACCACGTAAAGTCCTTCGACCCCATGCACTTTGCCACGGACATCCACGACGGAGCAGCTGGGATCGGTGCCCATGCGCGCGGAACCCATCAGATGCCAGCCGGTGTTGCGCACAGGCCCATGCGCATAGATCCGCTGCGCGCCCGCCATCAGAAGCACTTCTCGCGCCTTTCCCATACCATGGGTCATCATCTTGCGCGTGTTCTCGCCAAGCGCATAGCTGACCTTCACGCCGGGATCGCCGTGCGCATCCGTGCGTCTGTCGTCGAGCTCCACCCGGTTGTCCGGGTCGGGTAGGTCTTCGCAGATGATCGAGATCACCGCCTGCTTGCGCCAAAGCGCGGCGAAGTCCTCGTAAAGATCCGCGCCGAACCGCAGCTTGTGCCGCCCATAGGCGGATTGTGCGGTCTCGAGCAGGCCCGTGCCGCGCAAGGCCTGCATCATGTAGCCCAGCCGGTGACCCGCATCCGGACTGCGGTAATGCTCGAGGCTATAAAGCATGCAGCCTTGAGGGCCTATGTCCGTATCAAGCGGCTCGGGAAAGACGCCCTCTACATATCCGAGCGGATGGATCATCAGGTTGCGCCCGACTTGGTCGCGGTCGTTGCCCAAGCCGCGCGGATGGGAGTCATTCCGCGAGTTGAGCAGCAGTCGTGGCGTGCCGATGGCGCTAGCTGCGAGGATCACGCGCGGGCTGCGCAATGTTGTCTTGCGGCGGTCCTTGCCGGTCACGCATACCCCCGTGACGCGACCCCTCTCCACCAGCAAATGCGAGGCCGCTGTTTCGTCGAGAATCGCCAGCGCCTTGGCCTTCGCGCGCGCGAGATAGGTATTGTCGGCGCTTGATTTTGCCCCCTGCGGGCAGCCAGTGTTGCATGGGCCGAGGTTGAGACAGGCGGCGCGCCCGCGCTGGTTGCGTGTCGAGATCGCAGCATAGCTTGGCCACCAGTGCCAGCCCTTGGCGTTGAACGCCTGCGCAAGCCGCGCGCCAACTTCGCCGAGCGGCACTGGCGGTAACAGATTCTCGATATCGGGATAAAAAGGATCCCCCGCGAGCCCTGCGACTGACATCATCTCTTCGTTGAGGTCGAAATAGGGACGCAGGTCATCGTACGAAATCGGCCAGTCTTCGGCTAGACCTTCGGTGCTTGCAAGGCGGAAGTCATCGGGGCGGAAGCGCGGAAAGTGCCCGGAATAAAGAATCGTCGAGCCGCCGACCGCGTTGAAATTGCAAACCGCGACGGGCGACGCGCTGTCGTCAACGGGGTAATCCTGCGCCGCCCCGCGGGTGGCGGCGACCGGGGACATCGACGTGCGTTTCGATACCTCCCAATCAGGGCGCGTGCTGGGATAGGCGGCGGGGTCCATCCAAGGCCCTCGTTCAACACAGGCTACCTTGAAGCCCTTCGTCGCAAGCCGCCAAGCAGCGGCGCCGCCGGCGGCGCCGCTGCCGATGATGATTGCATCGAAATCGCTCATTTATTTGGGAAGATATTGTTCGAGTATTTCGGGGATGGTGATCATCATCCTGGCTTCGCAAGTGATCTCGCCGTTGGTGTAGCCTACGCCGCGGCCCTTGCAGACTCCGCGCCGCCAGCTGTCAACCGTTGCCTCGATCACCAGCTTATCGCCCGGGCGCACCTCTTTCTTGAAGCGCACCGTATGCTCGAGCGCATGCGTGACCTTACCCTTGAGGCCTTCCTGAGTGGTGATTGCTACTGTCAGCATTTGCGCCATGGCCTCAAGTTGGAGCGCGCCAGGCATGTTGGGCGCGCTGGGGAAATGTATGGGAAAATACCATTCGTTGTTGGTGAGGTTCTTGAAGCCCTTGGCATATTGCCCCGGCTCCACTTCAGTCACCACGTCGATCATCAGAAAGGGAAAGCGGTTGGGCTGATACGCTTTGAGTTCTTCGCAGTCGAGAGAAAACGCCATTGGTGAGCCTCGTCTGTATCGCGCGCCGCCAGCAGGGTAGGTCGGCGAGATTTCAGGAAACCTGTACCCTACAGGAGAGAATAGAAAGTACTTCCTTGCCGTCCCAGTTGAAAGCGATATCGAGCGCGTTGCCCACAGGAACGATCCGGTTGATGCCGGGGATCCGGCCATCTGCAGCCAGCCGGCGGAAAACGTCCTCCGGCGTGACGCCGAGCGTTGTCAGCGTCTGTTCGTTCGGGCGCAGATAGCGCAGCACTTGCGTCATGTGCGTGACCGACAGTTCAAGAAAAGTACCGAAACGGAGGGGCAAGCCCAGCACCTCGGGGTCATCAAGACGCCAGACGTCATGTTCGGTGGTGAGGCTTAGTGCGCGTCCGACGGTGATCACGTCCCGGAAAATATCAAGGTTGCGATTGATCCGCGCCATCGGATCGATCACGTATTCGGCGCTCAGAATCGACGCCAAACGCGACCAGAATTGTTCTTTCGCCCGGGTAATATCGACGTTGTCGCCGAGCCAAAACACCGTCGTGGGTGAGGAACAGGCATTCTGATCCACCAGAAACGTGTCGTTGAAAAAGCGCCGTGCGCTCAGCCGCGCCTCCTCCTCCGGCAAGGCGAGATAGCCCGCCGCATCCACCAACAGCGACGAAACGCGGTCGGGGAAATAGACCTCGACGCAGCGCGGGCATTTAGGTAGCGCCCGGAATCGCTGCACTGTGGCATCGCCGCCCCAGACCACAAGCCCCGCGGCTTTTGCGATCAGGCCATTAAGCGCGGCGCTATCCCGATCAGTCTGAACGAAACGGGTGCGTCGCCCGATCGGCTTAAAAACCGGATCCACAAGCAACCTGTCGACCAATCTCACGCAGAGCATGGTTTGCGAGAAAGGCCGCGAGGGCAGGCGAACGACGTTGGAATTGCCCGCAAGCAGCCCCATCACGAAAGAGAAAGCAAAGTTCAGCGGGATATTGCCGGGCGCGATATGCACCACTGTGCCCCAGCCGAAGCGCGACGCGGCGGAAGGCAAATCAGCAATCGCTCGAACGAGATTCGCCTTTCGGCAGAAATAGCCGAAAGTGGCAAGATCAGGGTGGCTGCGCGCCTCCTTGTCGGTGAGGATGACGCGGGACAACGCATTGAGGAACTGCTGGATATTGTCATCGGCGAAAGCGGCGGCCGCGTTGAAATCGAAGCCCGTGCGCCAGTGGCCGGCCTCGAAGCTTTTCGGGTCAATTATAGGCATCGCTGCATCCGCGCACCTCGGCAGCCGGCAAGCGTCCATGAACTTCGACGATGGTGCCCGGATGACCGCAGGGGCAGTCGAAGGCACGGCGCGTCAGGCCAATGTCCTCGGTTAGAAGCGCGTGACCGGGGTAGCTTTTTTGGATGGTGGAAAACACTTCGATCAGCCCCACTTTGCCATACGGCAACGCCTTGTGGGTGTGAATGTCGCGCACCAGGGCGTCGGACCATGCGCTGGCGTGCAAGCTCCCTTGGGGACATTCCATGAAAATGGTGCCGGCCTGCTCGACCATGCCGTAGTAATTACGCACATCTACGCAGCCGGTCCGGTCGGCCATCACAGCCTTGAACTGCGGATTTGAGACTTTTTCCGATTCCAGCTTCTTCCACCCGCCGCCATGCAGCAGGAAGGCGTTCTTCAGCGCAAGCTTCTGATTTTTCGCTCGCAAGGCGCCGCAAAAAGCCTGCCAAACTAGGAAGGTAAAGCCAAATATGAAAATGCGCTTGCCGTTGTGTTCTTGCAGAAATTCGGCGACGCGCGGGATGTTCAGCGACATGTCATTGTCGAGCGCAAAACAGCGGTCGGAAGCCATCATCGAAAATCCATTCACCGCCGCCGTACGGGCGGAGAAGCGGTTGCGATCCCTCACCGTGCTCTCGCTGTCGATCACCAGCATGGGTGAGCGAGTCTTGCCGAACGCTTCGCCGAAGATCGCCGTCAAGGTGCGTGTTTGCAGCTGCGCGGTTTCCCGGTCGATATAGATGCGGGAGCGCGCGCCGAAGGTGCCGGACGACATCATCACCTTAAAAACGTCTTCTTCCGCCACGCTGCACAAGTCGAAATCCTTGAAGGCGCGCACCGGCAGGAACGGCAGATCGGCGAGGCTCCCGAGCGGAGAATCCTTCTGGTAGAGTGTGTCGCAATAATGGGCGTAGCGTTTGCAGGCTGCGCGGTGGTGCTCGGTCAGCGCGATGAGATCGTTGAGAATCGGAGAGGTCAACGCACGTCTCCATATGCGTTAAGGGCTGCGACGTAATCGGGCTTGCCGGCGGCGGTGCGGGGCAAGCAGTCGACCTCTCGAAAGGCAAATGTCGAAGGGTGAAAGGAGAAATTGCGGGACATCGCGGCGCTGACCTCCGCACGATCGCAGTCGTGATAACACACGATAACGCGGTTCTCGTGCCCCACGACGATACAATCGATCCCGGCGCTGTTGAGCACGCTTTCCAGATGGTCGAGATTCACCGAACTTCCGTGGAGTTTGACAAAGCGTTTGAGACGACCGGTGATGGTGATGAAGCCATCGGCGTCAATGGTCGCAAGATCGCCGGTTCGGAGCGTGCCCTGGAAGTCATCGCCACGCGCAAGATCTCCGCGGCCCTGCGCATAGCCCATCGAGACGTTCTCGCCGGAATAGACCAGTTCGCCCTCGCCTTCGCCATCGATTCGCACGCGCCCGCACGAAATCGGCACGCCGACCGAGCCAAGTTTGTCGATGCCCGATTCGGGAGGCACGTAGGAGATGCGCGGCGCGGCCTCAGTCTGGCCGTACATGGTGAAATAGCGCGTGCCCGTGCCCGCAAACTGTTCGAGAAAGTACTTCGTGACCTTCGGATCGAGCCGCCCGCCCGCCTGAGTGACGCAAACGAGCGAGCGGGCGAACCCTTCAGGCAGTCGGGCCCGCCGCAGAATGTCGAATATGAAAGGCACTCCGGCGATATCCGTCACGCCCTGTCTCTCGCAAAAACCAAAGAATCCGCGGTCGAGCACCGAAAGCTCGGTCATCGCGATGCGTCCGCGAACGTTCATCACGTTGTGTAGCACCGAGAGCCCGTAGGAGTAATGCAGCGGCAAAAGCGACACCGCGACCCGGTCCTCGGCCATCGCGAGATAGTCGCAGATCGCATCGGTGCAGCTTTGTAGGTTTCGGCCCGTGATGCGCACGCTCTTAGGGTCGCCGGTAGAGCCGGACGTGGGGATCAGAAGCGTTAGATCAGGATGCAGGTCCATGTCCGAGGCCTGCATTGCCGTGAATAACACGCCCGACGTGCCGATCTTCGCGTGAGACGCGAACCCATCCGGCGTGGCTCCCGTCGGGCTGAACAAATAAGGGGGGCGGTATGCCTCGATCGTACGCGCGATGGCGGCGGGCGTTGCGGCACTGTCCACAAGCAGGGGCACGAGACCCGCGCGCAGCGCGCCTGTATACACGATCACGGTTTCGGGCGAGCGATCGCAGAGAATGACGACGACGCCGCGCGCGCAGCCCTTGAAGAGCGCGTCGCCGGCGGCGAACACCTGCGCAAAGCTCAGCGCTCGGTCTTGCGTCGTCAGGAAGATCCGCGCATCGTCGGCCTGATTGCCGTCTTGCCAGAACATTCAGAACTCGATGCCGTATTTCTCCAGCGTTTTGATGCCTGTGTTGTATGAGCCGAAGTCGACGACATCATCCATCTCGAGCATGATGTCGAACAGGCTTTCAAGTTCGGCCATGAGCGCCATGTGCCCTACGGAATCCCAGGCCTTGATGCTCTGATATTGCAGACCGTCCGTCAGTTGGCCCGCGTCAATCTCGAAGATAGTCATAAAAGCGGAGTCGTATTTTTCTTTGTTGGTCAAACTTATTCTCCATTTTTGCGAAAAACAGTCTTGTCTTCGTTGCGGCGAACCACCCGCGCCGGGTCGCCCATCGCGATGACCCCGTCGGGCACATCGCGGTGTACGACTGAACCCATACCGATGATGCTATCGGCACCCACAGTAAGTTTCTCGCGAATCATGCCGCCCATACCGATATAGGTGCCCTGGCCGACTTTCACCGCTCCGCCAAGGTTCACCATGGACGAAATCACCACGTGTTCGGCCACTTGCACATCGTGGCCGACGATCGCCATCGTGTTGACTGCGGCATTGCGCCCGATAAAGGCGCGCGCCTGCACCGAGCAAAGAGGTGCGACGATCACACCCTCTTCGAGAGTGGCTGAAGGGGAAATGACAGCAGAGGGTGCAATGGCGGAAGTCAGCCGCAGGCTGGCCGCCGTCGCTCTATCGGCAACCATGGCACGCACGGCAGGCTCGCCAACAGCGATGGTCACCAGCGCACCCTGCTGGCAATCGGCGAGTTCGACAACGGGGTAGCCCAACACTTCTTTTTGGCCGGGACCGTCGACGATGAATCTCAGGTGCCGCTTCGGCGCCAGCCCGGCGGCCATGGCGCTGAGGCAGATGTCCAGCGTCTCGAGTCCAAACCCGCCGGCGCCGTAAATATACCAAGTCGGCGTCTCTTGCTCAGGCATTCGCCGTCTCGCGTTTTATCAGCCTGGCGATGCCGTCGGCGTCGAGGCCGGAAGTTTTGAGCATATAGGGATAGGTTCCGGTCTCTCCGTAGCGGTCCGGGATGCCATATGTCACGATGCGGCAGCGAGGCGCGCCGACCTCGGCGAAAAACTCCAGCACCGCACTGCCAAGGCCGCCGGTGCGCATATGCTCTTCCACAACGATCAGGGTGCAGGAGACCGCTGCCGCATGCGCCAGCGCCTCCTTGTCCAGCGGCTTGATAGTGTGCATGTTGAGCACCCCGATTGTAAACCCTTCCCCGGCTAACGCATCGGCGGCGCTCCGGCAGTGACCCACAGTAGTGCCTGCGGAAACAAGGGTGATATCCGCGGCAGGCTTGATCCAGACCGCCTTGCCGAGTTGAAAATCGTAATCTTCCTCGTAGACGATGGGGCAGTTCACGCCGCCTGTGAGGCGGATGTAAACGGGTTTTCGGTGGCCGATGCAGGCCTCAAGCGTTTTGTAGATTTCGGCGCAATCGGCAGGCGAAACGATGGTCAGCCCCGGGATCGCTCGCATCACCGCCAGATCTTCGAGCCCGTAGTGGGAGTTTCCCAGCAAACCCATGGCGAAACCGCTGCCCAAGGCGACAAGCTTCACGGGTTCCCCCATATAGCCCATGTTCATGCGCACCTGTTCGCTGGCCCGCATCGAGGCGAAAGGCGCGAAGGTGGAGGCGAAGACGTCGAATCCCGAGCGAGCGAGCCCTGCGGCCACACCGACCATATTCTGCTCGGCTATTCCTGTATTAATGAACTGGTTCGGATATTCCTTGGAGAAACGGTCGAGCCCTGACGAACGACCCAGATCGGCGGAGACCGCAATCACGTTGGGGTTCTCCGCGGCATAGCCCGCGAGCGCCTGCCCGTAGATGGCGCGAATGCCCATTCGCGACCAGGTGCGCGCGTTCCGTTTCGAAATCTCAACCATCAACCGTCTCGAGCCCGAGCGCGCGCAGGCAATCCTTGTAGACATTGCTGGTGATGCGGTTGTGATGCCAATCGTTGTTGGCTTCCATGAAGTCAATGCCCCGTCCTTTGACCGTGCTGGCCACGATGGCCGTCGGGCCTTCCTCATAGGCGCGCGCTGCCGCGAAGGCGCCGCAGATTTGCTCGCGATCATGGCCATCGATTTCGATGACATTCCAACCGAAAGCCCGCCAGATTCCCGCCAGCTTGATCTTGTTGGCGTAAGTCGTCACCGCTCCGTCGTTGCGGAAGTGGTTTTCATCCACGATGGCGCAGAGGCGATTGGTCCCCCGCTCTGCCGCGAGCGCCGCGGTTTCCCAGACGGAACCCTCGTTGCACTCGCCATCGCCGAGCATCACATAAACACGGCGGTCCTCGTTCTTCAGCTCCATTCCAAGCGCGAGACCCAGTCCGAAAGACAGGCCCTGCCCGAGGCTGCCATTGGAGCTTTCGATGCCAAGCTGCAGCTTCTTGACCGGATGCGCGATCAGATCGCTGCCGTCGGCCTGAAACGTCGCGAGCTTATCGGCGTCGAAATACCCATAAAGGTGCAGCACCGCAAGGTACCCGAGCACCGCATGGCCCTTGCTGAGGATGAAAAGATCACGATCCGGCCATTCCGGCTCAACGGGGCGATGCTTGAGTACCTCGCCGAACAGCACGTTGAGCAGTTCAACCATGCTGAGACTGCCTCCAATGTGGGCTGATTCCCCACATTTGAACGCGATGTCCACGATCGTTTTGCGAATATCCAGATCTGACACCATATAAATGATTGTCCGTAGGCCTCTCACCCTTGAGCGCATGACGTTTATTTCAATTAAGGACATCACGCAATATCAGAACTTGGTCACTGATTTCTATAAAGAAAGCGTTATCAATAGTTTACACGCGCGCTGGCGCGTGTTGTGAAACCTGCGTGCAGGTGGGTGAAAGTTCCGAGAACCGTGAGGTTTGTGAAGCGCTGAGGTCTGTTTTTTATAGGCCTTCAGGCGTTGGAGGCGGCTATGCTGCTGTGGTGAACACCTTGAGGGTCCGTTTGATATTGTAGGCAATGGCGGTGAGATAAATCTGCGCGGTGGCTTTGGCAAGACCTCGCGATCGCATTCGACCGAGACCGTAGCTGCACGTCCATGTTCCAAAGGGTCGTGGTTGAGTAGCTAGGCCATTTGGCTTCGCCCTCACAGATCCGGGCAGGCGGCTTTCCCGCACCCGGCTCTTTCCGGAAGTAACCCGCGTCATGCCGCGCGTGGTGTCCAAGGATGTGTGATCCGAGGCTGGGGCAAGGGCAAGCGCGCTGTAACATCTTCGAACCAGTCCCATCCCATCCGCCGATTTTTCTGGCTTCGCCGCCTCAGGCAGTTGAACCAAATACGTCGTACGTCTCGTAGGAACCCGTTGAGAGAGCGCCAGTTGTGCGGCATGCCGTAGTAGCCATAATGGCCGAGCAGCACGCTGCAATACCAGCGATGCTGCTCGGCCAGCGGCGCGTGCATGATCCGCCATGCGTCCTGGCGCAGCGCTGTCAGTTTTCGCGACAGGCGCTTGCTCTGCGTCTTGTGCTTGACGATGAACCTGCCGTCCCGGGTCCATCCACAATAGTGGGTAAAGCCCAGGAAGGCGAAGGTCCCCGGACGCCGCTCGCCGCGCCTTCGGCGTGTTTGGGCCGGTAGGCGGCCAAACTCTATCAGGCGCGTCTTGTCCTCGTGGAGTGCAAGGCCAAATCTGGCCAGTCGTTCCTTGAGGTCGGCCAGCATCTGCCGTGCATCCGCCTCGCTCTCGAAACCCATCACGAAGTCGTCGGCATAGCGAATGATCGAGATTCGACCGCACGCGTTCCGACGGCGCCATTGATGGACCCAGAGGTCGAGGGCGTAATGCAGGAAGATGTTGGCAAGCAGCGGGCTAATGCCCGCCCCTTGCGGTGTCCCCCGGTCAGTCTCGTGCCATTCACCGCTCTCGAGAATGCCCGCTTCGAGCCACATCCGGATGAGCCGGAGGACCCGAAGGTCAGCGATTCTGTGCGCCAGCATTCGCAGCAACCACTCGTGGTCAACCGAGTCGAAAAAGCTGCGGATATCAGCATCGAGCACCCATGTTACCCGCTGACCCATGATCGCCGTATGTAATGACGACAGAGCCTGGTGTGGATTTCGCCCCGGCCGGAAGCCATACGAGAATCCAAGGAAGTCAACTTCATAGATGGCGCTCAACATTTCGGCTACCGCGCCTTGGACGATCTTATCTTCCAGGGTTGGGACACCAAGAGGTCGTCGGCCACCATCAGATTTCGGGATATAGACGCGCCGAACCGGTTGAGGTCGGTAACGCCCGGTATGAACCCGCGCACAGAGATCACGGAGATTCTCTTCCAAGTTCTGCTCGTAGTCGCACACCGTTACCCCGTCGACTCCTGCACTTGCCTGCCGCTTCCGACGTCGGAACGCCCGTTCAAGCGCTTCGATGTTTATGTGATGCAGCAGGGCGGTAAACCGGGTCTGGACGGCCGCGCGGGCCGCCGCGTTCACCCTTGCGAGATTGGATGGCAGGGCAGCCCGGCTCTGTGTCCGGACCTTGCTCCCCTCGCGCAGGTTCCTTCCGGGCTGGTCCCTTCTCTCGGCGCGCCTCGTTTCCTTTGACGGCGTCATCAGTACTATGAACCAGTCCGACTCCCGACCTCAGCTCGGACAACGGCTCCGGCAGCGCCTCGCCATTCTCCCCCGCCAGAGACCATTCTGGCGGACCCGGTCGGGCCTCTCATGTTCCGATAAATGCTTTTCATGCGTGAGGCGGCCTTCGACCCCGGCGAAGCGATGTCATCTCGCATATCGATGACCCACGTGCTGCCTTCAAGAAAGGGAACCCTCTCGGCCTTCGCGATCTTCCACATTTCGAGGCTCAATCCCGCACCCCACATGACCCCTGTCTACACTTCAAAAGCCGCGTTACCGCGACCCCCGCAAGACTCGGTCCCAACCTGCCCGCTACGGCTTTGGCTAGATGAGACTTTCACTCATAGGCATTCATCAGCTTCGCATGACGTACTCCCGTCCTGTGGTGTAGGGGCAGGTCTCCTGAGCAGGGCTGGCTACTCTGCCAGGGTGCCCATTTGCGGCAGACTGACGGAGAAACAGTATCGCCCCCGAACGGGCGATTGTTGCCGCAGGCATGTAGCGGGCGCGCTGTACGGTCCCCTTTCATCGTGCTGCTCGAGGAGCACGGCGCCGATGAGACGGGGAATGGCGGCCTCGTTCGGTAAGATCCCGATGACATCGCTATGGCGCTTGATTTCGCCGTTGAAGCGTTCGAGTGGCTTCGTGCTGTGCAAGTTTGGCCCGCCGCTGGGCTGGGAAATCCATGTAGGCGAGAACGTCTGCCTTGGCATCATCCATCAGAGACACGACCGCGAAGCTCACCTCTTTGTCGAGATCTGGCGGCTTCCTTCTTTCCTTCAGTCGCGGGCCGTGTTATTCAAATTGCGGTGTTATGAGCGGTCTCACCAAAACGGGTGAGATTTGTCCAAATAAGTTTCTGTTTATACTCCGACTCTTTGAGGATCCGAATGGGGCTTGCCAAACGGCTTGGGAACGATTCTGGTGTGGGGATGAAGCGGCAAGGTTTTCTCGACGATGAATCGCGACGCGACCTGATTGAGCTGGCTCGGGATGGGTCGGCGGCGCATCGGTTGGCCCGCCGTGCGAATGCTTTGGTACTGCTGGATGACGGCATGACCTATGTGGCGGTGGCCAAAGTTCTGCTGCTTGACGACGACACGGTCCGAACCTGGCGGTTGTTGTATGAGGAAGATGGGATCGATGGTCTGGTCAGCTTTGGCTACGAAGGCAGCGCCTGCCGCCTGGACGACGAGCAGCAAGCCCGGCTGATCACCTGGATCACCGGGACTCTGCCGCGTTCGACGCGCGCGATTGGCGCCTGGATCGCGGCGGAATGCGGCATTGAATACCAGAGCCGCTCGGGCCTGATCGCGCTCCTGCACCGGCTCGGCATGGAGCATCGCAAGCCGAAGGCGCTATCGCGCAAGCTCGATCCCGAGAAACAGGCGGCCTCCATCAAGGCGTATGAAAGTTTGCTGAACCAGCTTGAGGATGATGAGGCCGTTGTGTTTGCCGACGCCGTACATCCAACCCATGCGGTACGTCCGGTTGGCTGTTGGGCGCCGAAAGACGTACCGGTCGCCGTGGAACAAAGTAGTGGGCGGGATCGTCTGAATATCCATGGCGCGATCGACCTTGAAACCGGCCGGACGGTCATGAAGGATGTGCTGACGGTGGATGCCGCGAGCACGATCATGGTGCTGATGGCGATCGAGGCGATGTACCCCGGCAAGCGCTTGATCCACGTCTTCCTCGACAACGCCCGATACCATCATGCCAAACTGGTCCAAGCATGGCTGAAGCGGCCTGATTGCCGGATCAGGCTCCATTTCATCCCCCCATATTGTCCACATCTCAATCCGATTGAACGATTGTGCGGGCTGATGCACAGGCACACCACCCACAACAAATGTTACGCCAGTTTCAAGGATTTCAGCATCGCAATGCTGGATTTCCTACGCCGCGACGTACCCAAAAACTGGAGTGCCTGGTGCGACGCAGTCACAGACAATTTTCAGATCATAAACCCAACGAAATACCGGATCCTGACTTGATCGGGGTATATATTGAATTTTCCTACCTCAACAACGTGATGTTGGTTGATACAGGTGAATCTTTTGCGAGCGAACACCACAATAATTGGCCGAGTCCTCCTTGAAGAAGACGCACAGCCCCCAGCGTTAGGCGAACCCGTGTTGGTGTCGCAGCCGCTTTTGCCGGATCTGGACGAACTGATGCCTTTGCTTCAGCAAATTTGGAAAAGGAAACACGTCACCAATCATGGACCGTTGCATCAGCGCCTTGAGGCGGAATTGCAAGCCTATCTGGGCGTCGACACCGCAATGCTGTTTAACAATGGCACCACAGGGCTTATCACCGCCCTGAAGCTATTTGACCTGCCACCGGGCAGCGAGGTGATCACTTCACCCCTGACCTTTGCCGCCACCGCGCATGCCATTTCCTGGAATGGATTGAAGCCGGTCTTTGCAGATGTCTCCCCGGGCACGCTGACCGTGGATCCAGAAGCAGCAGCGAGGGCCATCACTGAAAACACCTCCGCCATTCTGGGCGTGCATGTCTACGGAACGCTCTGCGACGTAGAGGCCTTTGCAGCACTTGGGGCGTCGCGTGATTTGCGGGTCATATATGATGCCGCCCATGCATTCGGCGCAACCAAAAAAGGTGTCTCGGTTGGGCGCTTTGGTGATGCCTCTGTTTTTTCGTTCCATGCAACTAAGCTCTTCAATACGCTGGAAGGCGGCCTTATCACGACCCCGAACGCACAAGACCGTGATAAAATATATTACCTTCGTAACTTCGGGATCAAGAACGAAGAAGAAATCGTCGAAGTTGGCATCAACGGAAAAATGAATGAAGTTCAGGCAGCGATCGGGCTTCTGAACCTTCATGGGGTGGAAAACGAAAAGGCCAAACGCCGACAATTGCGGAAACGCTATTGTGAGGTTCTCGCGGGATTGGATGGCATACAGACACAGCCGGAACAGCCCGGTGTGGAGAATTCCGAGCAGTATTTCCCCCTCATAATCGACGAGACATGTTACGGACGGACGCGCGATCACATCTACGATGCGCTCAAGGCACGTAATGTCTTCGCCCGGAAGTATTTCCACCCGATCTGCACCGATTTCGAGCCTTACCGACACCTTCCAATCGTCTCGACACGCGCCATACCGCATGTCACAGAGGTAAAGTCGCGTGTGCTTTGCCTGCCCTTCCACAGTGGCGTGAGCCAAGATGCCGTGTCGGTGATTGCCGATGTGTTTCACAGCAGACGCTGAGCCCGGCGGCAGAGTTTTGCGTGCCCCGAGCCGCGGCGAGGCGTTCGTGCGCCCCGGCCTCATTGAAGCTGGACGCCCCCATTAACCCTGCGGATTGAGGAATCGGTAGGGTCTGATGCCGCCTTCATGGGTTTGTGGTCGTTGTGGAGCGCGTCTGAATGCCGGGTCAGTCGTTGACGCGAGCCTGATTCCGGCGCCACGGCAGCGGAACACCAAAGCAGAAAGAGCGGGGATCAAGGCAGGCAAGACGGCGGCTGAGATATGGCCCGATAAGCTAGCCAGAGCGGCACAGAAGGACGCCGACGCACGCTGGACGGTGAAGTTCACCAAGGCGAGGCCGAAGCCTGACGGCTCGGCGCCGATCGTCGCCTTCCCGATCCCAACTTTCGGCTGGACGCCTCTAACCCGCATTTCTCACGCGGTTTTCTGACGAGAGGGTCGGCGCCGTGATACTGGCAGTTGAAGGCGTGCGAGCTGGTTGTGCGGGCGCGATCGGCGTGATTTGGGCGAGCGTGTCCGGCGCCGGGTTTGGCGGCGTGATTTCAGGGGATGGTGGCTTGCGATGTCTGGGTCGTGTCAGGCGGCGGCCTGCCTGAGCAAGGCATGGGCGATGCCGAACTCATATTGCCAGGGATGTGCTGACGCCATGGCGATGCGCACGCGTCGGACACTGCTTGTCACCTGCGCGCCGATCTTCAGCAGCTTGAGGCGGATGGTGGCGCAGGTTGCCTGGGCGAACTGGGTGTGGACGAGGCCGATCCGACGCAGGGCGCAGAGCAGCACATAGGCCATGGAGGCGAAGCAGAGGCGCAACTGGTTGGCGCGCATGGTGGCAGCCGAGGTTCGGTCGGCGAACAGGTCGAGCTGGCACTCCTTGATCCGGTTCTCCATCTCGCCGCGGGCGCAGTAGATCGCCTCGTAGAGATATTGGCCGGCGACCTCTGCAGGCTTGAGCGAGGTGACGATGAAGCGGGGATTGGCCTCGCCTTGCGTCCATTCTGCTTTGCCGATCACCCGCCGGGGACGGTCCCAGCTGTTCAGCGTCTGCCAGGTGAAGTCGCGGAACCGGCGGGCCGGCTTGCCGGACGCAGTGCTTTCGGCCTCGGCCGCCGCGAGTTCGACACCGATCTCCGCGACCAGTCGCGCGTTACGCGCGAGGCCGAAGACGTAATCGACACGATTGGCTTCGCACCAGGTCATCAGGGTATCGCGGCAGAAACCGGAATCCGCGCGGAGCACAATCCGCACGCGCGGCCAGCGCCGGCGGATCTGACGGACGATCCGCGCGATCTCCTCGACGGCACACCGGCCGAGGCGTCGATGTCCGACCGCCGCAGCTTGGCCGCCAGCAGGTGCCGGCCGCAGAAGACGTAGAGCGGCAGGGAGCAGAAGCAGTCGTGTAAAGTAGGCAACGAGCGCCGTGCCGCCTCTCAGCGGTCGGTTTCTCATTGCCCCTTTCCGAACCGGACGTGCACCTTTCGTTATGCATCCGGCTCTCCAGAAGACAGAGCGAAGTCCGGCGTTCTCATCCAAGCGAGACGATATCGGCGGACGGGTGTCCAACCGAGCAGATATTGCTCGATGGCTCCCTCCCGCCAAAGCCGTCTCGTACTGCGCCGACTACTTGGGCAACGAGCCTTCAGAATGTCGCGCGCCTTCGCTTTGGGGCGTTTCTTCCGCATCCACCGCCAGAGACGGTCGGTGACATACCAGTCTATGCTGGTAAAGACCCGTCCGGCTCGCGCACAGTAGCGGTAGTAGGTCGCCCATCCGCGCAGGATGAGATTGATCTCTTGGAGTTTCTGGCCAAGGGTGCCCAAGACGGTGTTGCGTTTTGTGCGGGTCTTGACCTCGTGACGAAGGTTCGCTGCTTTTGCTTTGGGGATTTCGACGCGCGGACCGTAGCCGTAGCGTTTGTCCCATCGCATGGCGACGTGGAATCCGAGGAACTCGAACCCCTCCGTCACCGCCGTGACCTTGGTCTTTTCCGGTGACAGTTCGAGGCCCGTGCTTCGGCGTAGATTTTCAGCCATCGCCTCTTTTTCCGCGAGGGCGTCATGCTCCGTGCCGGAGACCAAGACCACGAAGTCGTCAGCGTAGCGTACGGGTAGGAAGACGCAGCGTCCTGCTGCGCGATCCCGACCCCGTGCCCTACGCGCTGCCATCCTCCCGTCGCACTGACGACGGGCCTGGGTTTTGGTGCGGTGTTCAACCCATCGTTCGTAGCGTTCCTCAATCACGCCGAGCGCGATATTGGCGAGCAACGGTGAGATGATACCGCCTTGGGGCGTACCGGATTCCGTGCGGAGGAACTGGTTCTCCGATAGGACGCCGGCTTTCAAGAACAGTCCGATCAACCCCATCATCCGACGGTCGGCAATGCGGTGCCGCAGCCGGTTCATGAGATGGTGGTGATTGATGTTGTCGAAACAGCCCTTGATGTCGCCTTCGATAACCCAGGTGTAAGGCAGCCCGCCGCGGCGGCCATCCTTGCCACGTTTCTGCGGCAGGAGGGCGCGCCGGAGATACTCCAAGGCGCCATGCGTGCTCCGTCCGGGCCTGAACCCGTAGGAGACATGCCTGAACTGCGCCTCGAAGATCGGCTCCAAGAGAGTTTTGATCGCGCCTTGGACGACACGATCTTTGACCGTTGGAATGCCCAGGGGTCGGAATTGCCCTGGTTTACCGGGTTTGGGAATGAGCTTCCGCCTCGACGGGCTCGGTCGGTATGCGCCGGAGCGCAATTCGATCTGCAACTCGTCGAGGAACCGTTGCTCACCGATCCTTTTCCGGATGCGGTCCACGGTCATCCCGTCGACCCCGGCTGATCGTCGACCTTGATTTGAGGCCACTCGTCGCCAGGAGTGACGCAACACGCGCTGGTCGGTGAACCAACCCCACATGTCCCGCCAAGCCTCGTCGGGATTTGCCGTACTCCACTGATAGAGTCTGCGTTGAACGCCGAGTACCCATACCTCATCGGCGTGGTGATCCGTGTCCACGGATCGCTTCTCCGTCGCAGCAAGCCTATCGTCTTCCTGCTTCCCTTCGCCTTGTGCCCGGCTTTCCCGTGCTCGGACTACTACGGAAGCTCCGCCCTCGGGTTCATCCATCGCCGACCATCGCGGCTAGCCCAGCTCCGTGCAGGGCGGATTCTCCGAGTTCCCGTGTTCTGATCCAGGACCTTCGTGTCATTAGGCGGTGAGCTATACCCCTGGCGATGCAGCGAACAGAGCGAGGAGAGCGCCCCCGTTCTGAGCGCGTCATACGCGCTCGGCAGCCGGGAGCTTCCATCCCCGCCACCTCGGATCGCTTGGCCTCCACCGCCATCGCGGCATTGGGAGGCGGGCTTCCATAAATACAGAGGCGTCTGACGCCCACTTCGTTTCCTCGGCATGGACACTGCGGTAGCCCGGCTTGCGGTCGATGAATCGCACCCGGTACAGTTAAGGCCGATCTGCTTATGGCACCCAACCGGCGATGCCTGGTCGAGCTTTTCGGCCCCCTTCCGCCTGTTGCTCTCTTCAGGCGGGACGGCATTGCAGCCGTCGGTCAGGATCAGCAAGCAAGAGAGGTGATGCTACGTCATGCTGTCACCTCCGCGCCGTCACGGCGCACAATAGCCATGGAAGAACCGGCCTTCCTGATGGCCGTCCAGGGGGTCGTCGGTGGCGTCCAGATCGAGCG
This sequence comes from Pseudomonadota bacterium, assembly GCA_021799015.1. GTDB lineage: Bacteria > Pseudomonadota > Alphaproteobacteria > Acetobacterales > Acetobacteraceae > Acidiphilium. Next base: position 711 of record JAJZBH010000023.1, on the reverse strand, counting down.
TGATCTGCGCCGGAGGCTTGCGATGGGCATCGAGGAACAGATCGACGAACAGTGCCTCGATGGCTTCAGGATCGTGGCTGATCCGGTGATACCGCGTGGCGTCCGGACGGCTCAGTTCCAGCCGGTTCAGCGTGGATTTGCCCGCCAGCGGCGCGCAGCCCGCCCGCCGTGCCGCGAGCTTGCCGGCGAGGACGGCGAGCACCGGGTCATGGCGCAATTGGTCATGATCGATCAGGTCCTCGTAGCCGAGCGCGATGCCGACGACGCGTTGCAGCAGCAGGGTTCGCAGATCGTGCTCGATGTGATCGGCGCTCCGTCGGTCAGTAAAGCACGCCGCAAAGCGTTCGGTCAGCCGGATCGCCCGATCGGTCGCACCCAGCAGCAGCCCGCCGGCATCCGAGGTGATCGCCCCGCCATCGAAGCCGGCAACCACGACACGGCCCGCGGCCTCTCCAAATTCAAATCGTTCCGCGCTACACTCTGTCCGCATCGGGGAATTCCTCAAAATCGCAAAAGGTCTTTGTTCCAAAAACACTTTGGCCGATTCAGAGCCCCGATGCACCTATCCCCGTGAGAAATGCGGGCTAGCAGGTGAGTGGCGAAGCTGTGTCGCAGCGTATGAACCGTGACCCGCTTGCTCAATCCTGCTGCTGTGCATGCCGAGCGGCAGGCGGCGTGCAGCACCGTTGGACTGATCGGGTGCTCACCATC
>JAJZBH010000022.1 GCA_021799015.1 Pseudomonadota bacterium | reverse complement strand
AAAATCTGTTGGGGTGGACGGCCCAACGGCATCATGTGCCAAAGTTGAGTTGTTCAAATCCAACGAAAGGGCCGCCGGGATGAAGTTTAAGCGCATTGCGATTGATACGTCCGAGCATGTTTTCACGATCCACGGTGTCGATGAACAGGAGAGGCCGGTTTTACGGCGAGAGCTCAAGCGTGGCCAGATTGAAGTATTTTTCGGCAAGCTGCCCGGAACGGAAGTGGTTTTGGAGGCTTGCGGCGGGTCCCACCACTGGGCTCGTATGCTGCAGGCAACAGGCCATCGGGTCCGGCTGATCCCACCGCAGTATGTCAAGCCTTTCCTGAAGCGCAGCAAGAACGACCGCAATGACGCCGAGGCGATCAGTGAAGCAGCGGCCCGACCCAGCATGAGATCGGTGGCGGTTAAATCTGTCGATCGGCAAGCCAAGAGCATGATCGTGAAGCACCGGGAGATGCTGGTTAGCCAGCGCACCCAGGCGATTAACGCACTGCGCGGCCACGCCACGGAATTTGGAGTGGTAGCCGCCAAGGGTGCCGCCAGAGTTGAACCGCTACTGGCAGTTCTGGCCGCTGATACTGCCATCCCCGCTGCGGCACGCGAGATGTTCGTGCACATGGGTGCACATATCGAGGCGTTGGAAAGCCGGATTGCTGTTCTGGATGCCGAACTGGCGGCGTTGCACAAAGTGCCTCCGGTCAGCCAGCAGCTGGCTGAAATACCGGGGGGTGGGCCGATGATCGCGGCCACCATGGCATTGACTGTGGAACCTCGGCATTTTGCCTCCGGTCGGCATTTTGCCGCCTGGCTTGGCCTCACGCCGCGCGAGCATTCCACCGGCGGCAAGCAGCGCCTGGGCAAAATCAGCAAAGCAGGCAATGAAAGGTTGCGAACCTTGCTTGTGGTGGGGGCGATGTCGGTCATCCGCTTCGCCAAACCCGGCAGCAAATCAGCCTCGCCATGGCTGCTACAATTGCTGGAGCGCAAGCCACGCAAGCTCGCGGCAGTGGCTCTGGCCGACAAGATGGCCCGGATCATCTGGGCCATGATGACGCACGGGGAAGCATATCGGCGTCAGCCGATCGCTGCCTGAACCGCGCGCGCCGGTGCCAGGGGTTTAAGGAGCAAGCAGAAGATGGTGATCGGTCGAACCGACGAGCGACAAAATCCGTTTGAATCTATGGCAGTTCCATGCCGCAAGATCTGTTTGGATGCCGCTCGCGGAACCCATCTGGGCCAGCGGTCACGATGCCGCGTCAAAGGCCGGACACATGACCGCATTCGAACCAACACCAAATGCTGCAAAACCAACTTGAACCCCACGGGCCGTCCACACATGATTCAAGCTCTTTGCTGTATCGGAGGTCAGCGTGGGAAGGGTTGGGTTTATTCGAACGATTTGAGAGAGCCGGTTGCGGCGGCGGTTTTGTCGGGTCGGTCGTGCCGTGAGGTAGCCGTGCCATTTTCTGCCAGTATTGCGAGTGCGGTGAAATGGTCGCAGCGTGTGCGGCAGACCGGCAGTGCGGCGGCGAAGCCGCTGGGCCGCCAGAAGACTCGGTTTCTGGCACCAAAATCGGGATTGGATTCCTGGCCGGCTTGAGGAGGAAAAGGATTTGACGATGCGGGCCGGAGCCAAGGAATCTGGAGCGCGTGGCATCGTCCCCGACGAAGTCCCGGTCTGGCGCCTGGTTCCGTGATGCCCGCCTCAGCTTCAAGAAACGATGCTCGCCGCCGAGCAGGATCGTCTCGACATGCCCCCCCCAAGCGCCGGTTCTGGAAGATATATCAGGGTAGATTGCCCCCTAGCGGCCGGGTTTCCTGAATGAAAACCGGGCCAAAACAAACATGACACGGACGCGCGGTTGGTCGCCGCAGGGCGCGCACTTGCTCGCCAAAGTACAGCCGGGCCACTGGCAGACCCTGACTTTCTCGCCGCTCTGCGGTGAGGCTGCATCGACGCACCCCTGCGTCGTCGACGGGTCAATCAACGGAATATTCTTCACCGCTTGAGTGAGCCGATCCTTGGTGCCGACGTTCAACCGGGCCGACATCACATCATCGCCGACAACCTTGATACCCCCATGAGAATTTCCCGCGCCGGTGGCCCCGCCTGGTTCTCCCTTCCTCCCCACAGGCGCTAACCCAACAGAGATGATGTTCGCCAAGCTCAAGCTTTTGTTGCGCAAGGCCGACGAATGAGCCGCCGGAGAAACATGGCGAAGGGTCGGCTCCCTCCTCAGCTCTTTCACCCAGGAGGAGTACTGCGCATACCTCCATCACGCCAGCTACACTTCAATGTAAGCCTCACAAACTCCACCGACCCCGGTCGTGTTTCTGCGGCGCTGCACAAATCGATTCAAGAAGAACTTGCGGCTCTGAAACGGCTGCGTTTCGGCGACTAGCGCTCCCCATAAATAGCGGGAACGATGGTGGGTGCGACAGGGATTGAACCTGTGACCCCCGCCGTGTGAAGGCGATGCTCTCCCGCTGAGCTACGCACCCGACCACGGAGTCGTCTACCGCCCAGCGACGATCGATGCAAGCGGCGCCGATCAAAGCGGCTCCATCCGCATTTCGATCCGGCTCCAACACGCGCTACTATCGGCCACAACGCAAAAGGAGCCACCTATGTCCGACAATGCCTCGCGCATCGATGAATCACGAAATTTCAGGCCTGTCGCAATTGCAATTCTGACCGTGTCCGATACTCGGACAAAGGGAAACGACACCTCGGGCGACACTCTTGCCGAAAGAATTGTCAAGGCCGGCCACCGCCTCGTCGATCGTGCAATCCTTCGGGACGAAGTCTCTCTGATTACCGCAAAGCTTAATAGTTGGATCAGTGACCCCACGATCGACGTTATCATCACAACCGGTGGAACAGGAATCACTGGCCGTGATGTAACGCCAGAAGCGTTCAACCAGGTAATCGAAAAACAAATTGAAGGATTCGGTGAACTTTTCAGAATGCTCAGCTACCAGAAGATTGGCACATCGACCATGCAATCGCGTGCGATCGGCGGCGTCGCCCATGGCACCTATCTCTTTGCTCTCCCGGGTTCACCTGGCGCCGTAAAGGACGGATGGGACGATATTTTGCGCTGGCAGCTCGATTCCCGTCACCGGCCATGCAACCTGGTGGAGCTCATGCCACGGCTAAACGAAAGCGTTAGTGCATAAAGACAAATACGATGTTAGCCGATCCCGACCGAAGGTGACGTCGGGATCGGCAACTGCGCGTTATCAGGGTTCAGTAGCTTTTGTTCCGTCCGGCGCCACCTCAGCAGCCGCTTCCGTGGTGGCCTGTTCAACCGAGGCTAGCGCCTCACCGCGCGCCTGTTTGTCAGCTTCCTCAAGGGTGCGGGCCACATTAACGGTGACCGGAATCACAACTTCCGGATGCAACGCGACGTGGACAGTCGCCAGCCCTAATGATTTGATCGGATGCCCAAGCTGCACTTGACCCCGATCAATCGTAAGTCCGCTTTCACCACAAGCTGCCGCGATATCGCGCGAGCTAACCGAACCGTATAACGATCCTGCTTCGCTAGCCTGCCGGATCAGGATTACACTTAGGCCGTGCACCCGTTCCGCGACCCGCTCGGCCTCCTCACGCCGCTTCAGGTTCTGCGCCTCCAGCTGGAGCCGCTCACGCTCAAATCGTTCGCGATTTTGTTTGGTCGCCCGCACCGCCTTTGCCTGCGGCAGCAGGAAATTCCTGGCATACCCTGGCTTAACTTTCACGACCTCGCCCATCTGGCCGAGGTGCTCAACGCGCTGCAGAAGAATCAATTCAACGTTTGCCATAATCCCCGCTCCCTCAGTCGAGTACATAAGGCAGCAGGGCCAGGAAGCGCGCACGCTTGATCGCACGGGCAAGCTCACGCTGCTTTTTGGCAGAAACCGCCGTAATCCGGCTAGGAACGATTTTCCCCCGCTCGGAAAGGAAGCGAGACAGGAGACGGACGTCCTTATAATCGATCACCGGCGCATTGGGGCCAGAAAACGGACACGATTTCTTCCGCCGGTAGAATGGCCGACGCGCACCTACAGCAGTGCGACGGGCCAGAGGATTCGCTTCAGTGTTTTCCGACATGCTCATTCATCCTCACCCAGATCGTCGTCCCGATCACTCCGGAACTCGTCACGTGCACGGAATTCCTCGCGGTCGTCCAACCCACGTCGGCGACCACTATCAAATCGCCCCGCCGGTTTTGGCCCACGAAACCCTCGATCCCGGTCATCGCGGCGCGCGAGTGGTGCAGAAGGCTCATCGTCAATGGCGTCGACTTTCACTGTCATAAACCGGAGGATATCCTCGTTGAGGTGCAGCTGCCGCTCCATCTCGCTGACTGCCACAGATGGTGCGTCAAGACCGAGAAGGACATAATGTCCTTTGCGGTTTTTTCTGATGCGATAAGCGAGGTTGCGAAGTCCCCAATATTCTCGTTTCTTGACTTGGGCTCCGTCGGCCTCGACCTGGGCGACCACGCCATCAGCGATCTCATCGACCTGCTGCTGCGTGATTTCACTGCGTGCGATGAGCACACACTCGTATAATGGCATTACTCCCCCTCCGGTTAATTCGGCCCCGCGCGAAACTTGGCCGATTGGCCTTGGCGCAATTTCCACCATGGAAACGGGCATAGCCGGGTACGACGCCACGCACCCGGCAGGGACTCGCTCCTTAGCCACAGGTCACATGGAAATGCAAGCGACCCTGAACGCCTACAGGGTATACTTGCCATCGGCGATACTTTAGAGGTTTTAGCAATCTGGGGCGTACCCCTCGCTCAGCGCCTTTGTTGCTCTGGGTCGAAGCCAAGCCGCCCTCATGGATTCGGTTTTGAGGAATTGTCTGCCCCTCCGGAGACCCCAGATAAGCAAAAGTTCTGGAGCAGGGAGTTGCGCGTGGCTAGTAATCGACAGTTCAACGCTGCATTGGCTAGCAGGCGCTTGCCACGACAAATCTGGATCTTGGGTTTCGTTAGTATGCTTATGGACATTTCGTCAGAAATGATTCACGCACTCCTCCCTGTTTTTCTCGTCGTCACACTTGGCACCAGCACCGAAATGGTGGGCCTCATCGAAGGTCTCGGCGAAGGCACCGCGTCTGTTACAAAGGTCTTTTCAGGTTGGCTTAGCGACAGGCTTGGACGTCGTAAGTCTCTCGCGGTCGCGGGTTACGCCATGAGCGCCATGACAAAGCCCGTTTTTGCTCTTGCCCCAACGGCGTCCTGGGTGCTGGGCGCACGCTTTGCCGACCGTATAGGCAAAGGCGTGCGTGGGGCACCTCGGGATGCCCTGGTTGGCGATCTTGCCCCCCCTGGTATGAGCGGCGCTGCCTTCGGGCTTCGCCAGTCTCTTGACACTGTCGGCGCCTTTGCCGGTCCTCTTCTGGCAACCGTACTCATGGCTGCCAGCCGAAACAATATCCGCCTGGTCTTCTGGCTAGCGTTGCCTTTTGGTCTTGCAGCGGTGATCCTGCTTGGAGGAGCAATCCAGGACCCTGCGCGTTCGTCCGCCGTCACTCGTGCACCAACACGCCTACCGTTGCACCCGAGCGAATTTGCCTTGCTGGGAAGCCGCTTTCGCGCGGTCGCCCTCGCCGGCTCCATCCTCACTCTGGCTCGTTTCGGCGAAGCATTTCTGGTGCTGCGAGCCAAAAGCCTTGGGATGCCACTGGCGCTGACACCGCTGGTATTGGTGATCATGAATGCCGTCTACGGCGTCGCTGCCTACCCAGCCGGGTATCTTTCCGATCGCCTGGACAGGCGCGGCGTACTAACGGCTGGCTTCGGTCTGCTTGTTCTAGCTGACGCGCTCCTCGCCTTAGCGCCAAACTTGTTAGCTGGAATTGGCGGCATTGCCCTGTTCGGACTGCACATGGGCCTTACGCAAGGGGTGCTCACCGCGCTTGTATCCGACGCCGCACCGGCGGAAGCACGCGGAACGGCCTTTGGCTTATTCCACCTTTTCAGCGGATTGTCACTATTAAGCGCCAGCCTCGTTGCAGGATTTGCGTGGCACATGGCAGGCCCAGTGGCGACGTTCCTTGTTAGCGGCATCTTTGCCCTGATCGGGCTGGTACTGCTCTACGCCCTCGTACGCAATGACGGTTCCGGATCTCCTAACGCGACGGCGCACGTCTAAGTCTACATTGCTGACGAAATCGCGAGAAATCATGCCGACCGAAGAACCACATGAGGAAAGGGTCCCAAATTTAATCAAGCGTGGCCTGACTCGTGGCTCAGCGCCGCGATTGCGATAATTAATCCGCCACCCAAACTCTGCCTGATGCAACCATGCTCAAAAAATAACTAGTCGCCTGTGAACTGCGCGATGTGAGGTGGCTGGGTCGGAGGCGTGGTGAGTGGCTTGTGGCAGGGAGCCATACGACGAGGGCACGAAGAAGCCCGATCGGGCATCTGCGGAGGAGGCAAAGGGTGGGCCCGACGCCGGCGAGGATGCAGAGTCTTGGTCCATCAGCAATGATCGCGCGCCTGATGTCCAAAACATGGTTGGTTCATCTTGCATCGTCAGGACAAATCCAACACTGCTTCAACAACGTCGCTTTCACCTGGAATTGGACGAATCGAGAACCCAAGATGACGTGCGAAGGTCAGCATGGGGATGTTCTCGGTAAGCACCTGACCGACGACGTGGTTCACTCCTTCACGCCGCGCCCATGCGATCAGATTCCGCATCAGTGCCAAACCAACTCCTTTGCGTTTAGCTTCAGGTTCGACGAGAACACCGAATTCTCCTTCCGTTCCTTCCGCATCCGAACAAACAATCCGGGCAACTCCAACCGTCTCGCCGCTTGCTTGGTCGACCGCAATCAGAGCCATTTCTCGTGTGTAATCGATTTCAGTGAGCCGAATCAGCTGCTCCGGAGTTAACGTGCGAATCGTCGAGAAAAAGCGGCGGCGGATGTCGCTAGCCGGCACGCGAGCAAACATCCTTGCGTGAGCCTCGGCATCCTCGGGGCGGATGGGCCGAATAACAAAGTGATGTCCGGACAGGACAACCGTATTGATCAGCTCGCTAGGATAGGGCCGGAACGCCAAGCGCGGCCGTGTTTGCCACGCAGGCCGGAGATATATGTGGGCGTTCGAGACGGCGGTTCCAGACCTCGAGGCAAACAGAGGATCTACCTCAAGCACGGAAATTTCCGGGCAATCGATAATGATTTGGCTAATTGTTACCAGAGTGGCTTCCACCGCGGTACGGTCGGCGAAAGCTGAACCCTTCAAAACTCGCAACATTGCAGTACCGCCTGCGCGATCGATCAAGGCGTGCGCAAGCGTCATGTTCAGCGGCGGCAGCTCTACGGCCATGCTGGATAAGGCACCGGCAGCATCGCCACCAGGACCAAAGCTGATTGTCGGTCCGATGGTCGGTTCCTCGATAACACGAATCTGTAATTCACTTGCCTCATGAATCTGCTTTTGTACGACGAACTGTGCATCTTCAGCCCACTCACCGCGGCTCCGCAGCCGCGCCATGATCACGGCCGCGGCGGCACGTGCTGAGGCGGCGTCCGGCAAATCGACTGCCAGTGACCCGACCGGTCGCGGTGCTCCGAAATCTTTTCGTAGCAGCTTGACGACAACGGGAAAACCCAACTCAGACGCCGCCGCGCCGGCGGCATCTGCGGTATCGCAAACGCGTGTGGGCAATACACTTAACCCATAAGCCGTCAGAAGTTCGAAAGCCTGCTGCTGACGCATCCATCCGTGCCCAGTTCGGTCGGGAGCACGAACAATTGAACGAACAAGTTTCGTATCAGGCCTGATTTCGACCACCGTAGAATGGGGAAGTTCCCGAGCAACCGAATGGATCTGGCGATGCCGGAGCAAATCCTCAAACCCTTTGACTGCATCCTCGGGACTGTCAAAAACAGCAATTCCTGCGTCAGCAAACCGGTAGCGCAGTGCCGCACCCGTCGACTCACCGAGAACAGCCACCAGAATCGGCTTGGCACTCGCCCTCACGCAAGCAATCAGGGCCTCGGAAGACGCCTCGTCCTGATGGTCAAGTGGTGGGGCATGGACGATAAGAATGCCACCGATTTCAGGAGCTGACGAAAACAGGGAGACTAGATCGTTAAATTTGGCTTCGGGAGCATCAACGACAGCAGTGACTGCCTTGATTTCCAGTCCCGGCCCAAGCGCCAATTTGACTGCATGTCGCAGCTCTTCATTCAGCGGCGCCAAACCGATCCCCGCAGCGACGGCCGCATCCGCTGCAAGACGCACGCAGCCGAACCCATTGCCAATGATCGCCAGGTCCTGCCCGGATGCCGGCCGCGCGCGAATCAACGTCTTTGCGGTCGAAAGGAATTCTCCAAAACCAATGGTTAACAGCACACCCGAACGAGCAAGCGCCGCCTTGTAGGCGGCGAGAGCCGTAAAACTTGGATCTGTCCACCCTGCACCAGGTGCCAGAGCAATGATTGGTCGCAGTCGCGATGCGGCACGGGCCGCCGAAAGGAACAGGCGAGGATCGCGTAGGCGTTCAATATCGAGAAGGATTAGGTCAGTCCCAGCATCCCGGGCCATAATGTCAAGAATCCGGCCAAATCCCACCTCCGTGTTTTGGCCTATCCCGATGATGTGTGAAAACCCAACGCCGTTAGGTGCTGCCCAGTCAATGACCGAGCGCGTTAACGCATGGGACTGACTAACCAGCGCAATGCGCCCACGCGCGGCAGCCGTAGGAGCGAGAATGGCATTCAACCCGAGCGCGGGATTGGCGATCCCAACGGACTGCCCACCTAACACCCTGACCCCCGCCTTAAGGGCGGCGCCGGCCAGTTCTTCCGGGCTAATTTCAGAGAATATCACGGCAAGACCGCGAAGTCTGCCCGCAAGTCGGCGAAGTACGGCAGGAACATCTTTGCCAGCATCAGCGACCAGTGCAAGATCGACTGGCTCTTCCAGGGCCGTCGTGAATCGCCCGGAAAATGTAACCTTCCCGAGAGAGTCTGCCAGCTTCTTGCCTATAACTGTGTCGGCTCCCGAATAAAACACCACGCTTGGACGCAGCACGGCGTCTGGATCGAGATGGCGCCCCGAATAATGTGGTATCGGGTGGATTGGCTGACCTCTCAGCTCGTCACCAAAGCAATCTCACTGGCCGGGTCCGACGATTGTCGGTTCGGGAAGCCCAGCACCGCTCCCGACATAAGCCGGGTTGTAGTTCCGGACACAGTCTTTGATTCTTTGATTGCGGTCATTCAGATAGGCTTGCCTATTGTACAGGTACGCGGGATTGGGAGGCCCGAGAAACGGGGTATCGCTCTGGCCAGGCTGGGACAAGAATGCGTAATCCCGCGCAGCATCAGTCGCATCGACCTGTTTTGTGCATTGCGCAACAATGGCCTCATGGGCTGCCGATGGCGGTGGGGCCCCGAAACTGCATGCGGCGAGTGGTAATGATAACACCAAAATTGGCAGCATCACCCGGAACATGGAGACTTCTCCTCAGTATCACCCCGGCAAAGCAGCGCGCGGATCGCGTCCGCGTCGAGATTTCCGCTTTCGGTCAACCTGGTCATGGAAGCCGCATGCAGCAGGGTAGCGTCAAGCGCTACTTTACCATGCCGGATCCGCACGAATGGCGTAATCCAGCGTGCTTCCGTGATGAGGCTGACCAAGCCGATTAATCGCAAGCAAAGCGAGACGCCATGCTCCGTCGAAAGGCCCGCCACGACGTCAATGGAGCTGGCCCATGCACGGGCGTCCCGATCCTGGACCAGGACGTCCGTTCCCCCGGCAAACCGAAACCCGCGCCGTGGTCCTGGTTGGCCAGCGCGCGCGGCTTCGTGTGCAGTCTCCCAAACCCGTTCGAGGTCCCTTTTTTCGACCCGAGGTAGCCGATCGGCCGAAATCGCCACAAGGTGCAAAGCCGTTCCGTCAGGCGCCACGGCAAATTGGATCGTGCCAGTCATGGGCGTTAAATGGCGACGCGCACCCCGAGTTCGACAACCCGGTCAGACGGAATCTGGAAAAATTCTGTTGCGGAGATGGCGTTCCTGAGCATGAACAGGAAAATCCCACGCCGAAAGAACCCGAGTTTCGGTACCATTGCTGGTACGATGGTTTCTCGGCCGAGAAAATAGCTAGTCTGCATCGGATTGAAAGGCAGCCCCCGCTCCCGTAGCAAGTCGAGCGACCGTGGCAAATTTGGGCTTTCCATAAAGCCGTACGCCACGCTGACCCGATAAATTCCCTGAGCGAGTTCCTCGTAGCGCAGCCGGTCCTCACCAACGGCCATTGGCACGTCAAGGCTACGGACGGTCACAAAAAAAACTGTCTCGTGCAGAACCTTATTATGTTTGAGATTATGCAGGAGAGATGCTGGCGTGAATTCGGGATTTCCGGTCATAAACACGGCCACGCCCGGCACTCTGGCAATGCGCGACTGCGGCAGGCGGCCAAGAAATGACGCAAGCGGAAGGCTGTCCTGCTGCCATCGCGCAAATAGCAAGCTTCGGCCGCGACGCCAGGTCGTCATGAGCAGAACTACGGTCAGGCCAATGGCCAGCGGTACCCAGCCGCCCTCAAACACTTTCAAGATATTTGCGGAGAAGAATGCGAAGTCAACGAGAAAAAAGGCTCCCCAAACGAGTACCACCCGCCATAACGGCCAACGGAAATGCCGCAGATACACCGTAGCTGCAAGCAGGTTGGTGCATAGAAACGTCCCTGTCACCGCTATACCGTAGGCGGAAGCTAGAGCATTTGAAGACTGGAAGCCCAAGATCAGGATTAGCACGCCGACAGCAAGGGCAGCGTTCATTTGCGGCACGTAGATCTGCCCCTCGGCAGTCCTGCTGGTGTGGCGGATCTCCATACGCGGAAGCAGGCCCAACTGCACACACTGGTTTCCCAATGTAAATGCTCCTGAAATCACCGCCTGGCTTGCGATAATCGTCGCCACCGTGGCCAGCACGACCATTGGAATGAGCAGAATGTGCGGAACGAGCTTGTAAAAGGGGTTTGATGCCGCAGCCGGGTCAGCAATGACCAGCGCGCCCTGCCCAAAATAGTTCAACATCAGTGCTGGCAACACAAAGAACATCCACGTTATGCGGATAGGCTTACGCCCAAAATGACTCATGTCAGCATAGAGGGCTTCCGCCCCCGTCACTGTCAGAACCACCGCGCCAAGCGCTATAAACGCAAGGTAATCATGATGAAGAATGAACAAAATACCGTAATTGGGCAACAAAGCACGTAAGACAGCCGGGCACAGAATGATCCGGTAGGTGCCCATTGCCGCCAGCGCAAGAAACCAGATCACCATGATTGGACCGAACAGGCTGCCAACGGTTCCAGTACCACGTCTTTGAACCAAAAAGAGGCCGGCAATAATCCCTACAGAAATCGGTAACACCAGATGGCCGAAATCGGGCGAAGCCACGCTGAGGCCACCAACTGCCGAAAGGACCGAAATCGCCGGTGTAATAACCCCATCACCGAGAAATAGCCCCGCCCCGACAATTCCTATAATCAGAAGCAAATCCTTGGTACGCGGTGTTTTCGCGACACGCTGAGCGAGGGTCATCAGTGCCAAAATTCCCCCCTCCCCATTGTTATCCGCGCGCATCACGAAAGTAACGTATTTCAGAGTAACGGTGACGATTAGCGCCCAGAACATCAGCGACAACAGGCCAAGTGCGTCAGCCTGCTTGACGGCGCCAGACGACGCGTAAGTCAGGGATGCCTGCATGGCATACAATGGCGACGTACCGATATCGCCATAAACGACGCCCAGCACTCCAACCAGTACAGATAGCTTGAGTTTTTCGGTCGGTGAAGACGTGTTCATCAGTGATCCAGTCAAATGCGAACGAGACAAATCCGGGCAACGCCCCGGGCTATCCCAACCAGCATGTCCACGAGCAGCCCGAATCTGACACCGAACCGGCCCTGTGACACCTTGCACTCGATGTTCAGCAAGCGATGCAGCTGGCCAACCATGCACGCAACGGTCCAATAAATTTCAAACGAAGCGGCCTTATCGATTCTGGACGAGCATCGGTCGGGAAGACCGTCAACACATCGTAATGGCATACCGCTCACGACGCCCCCTCCGCAGTAACGACAGTCGGCGTGGAACGAGGGAGAAAAACGAACATATGACCATCTGCGTGTGTGGCCGCAGCTAAGCGGCGCGCATCTCTCCCGACGCCACAAAAAATTTGCGCCCCTGAACTGCCGTGCGCACTGACGTCTATGTCCTGCGCAACGGCCAACGTATCTGCCTTCCTTGTCGAGACGAAGACAGGGGCACCGAGCGGAATTGCTGCGGGATCCACCGCGACTGATGCAGTTGGTGTTAGAGGGACGCCCAAGGCCCCTGGGGCTCCAAACCCGGTAGGCACCCCCGAGATCCGCTTCATAAATACATAGTTTTTATTGGCGTCCATCAGGCCAGCCGCCTCCTCTGGATGTGTACGCAGCCACGCCGCTATCGAATCGATTGAGACATCATCTGCAGGAAGGTAACGTTTCTGGACCATCAGCTTGCCTATGGGCGTATAAGCGCGGCCATTGGTGCCGTCGAATCCGATATCGATAAGGGTGCCGTCAGGCAGCCGCAGCCGCGCAGATCCCTGAAGCTGCGCCATGTATGCGTCAACCGGATTCCTGAGCCAGGCAACAACCGACGCATCGCGGATGATGGCCCCTTCGTTAATTTGTGCGCGACTGTAGTACGGTACCAGAACGCCGTAACGGAGCCGGCCAACGACTTCCTGCTTGCCTAAACTCGGCTTAAATGCGCCAAGATCAGCTCTAACGATGTTGCGAGGCTTGCCGTAGATCGGCACCGTGTAACCGGGCAATCTGATCTCTGATCCCGGGTAAAGCGGCTCGAAATAACCAGTGATCCGGGTCACGCCGGAAACCGCGTAAACGGTAAAGTGCGCTTCGAAAAATGCCCGGGCGGCGCGCGCATTTCCCGGTGGAACGGCCCGCGCCGCAGCACAGACTGGCCGCCATTGCCCGGCTTTGCCGCCAAGGCTTGCAGCTAGCCCCCTGCCTCCCAAAGTCTGGTCTTCAGGGAGCACCTGGATGACCGCACAGGACCGGAGAAAAGTGGCAAGACCTGTCTCCACCGATGCTGTTTCCCAACCCGGTAGGCTTTTGAGAGAAACCTGGTGCAAACCAACAGATCGCGGCAGCGAAGCGCCCGTTGCTGGTGGTTGAATGACGCATCCCGAAAGCAGCAATGGAAGCAGAGCCCCTAGGACCCCAATGCGCCATAGGCGGAGGAGACGATCGGCTAGGTTCAGCATCATTCAGCCGCTACGTGCGGCGGCGAGACGCCATACTGGATCGGTGCTTTTAAGATTGCGCTCAAACGTCCACAGATCAACCATTTCTGTCATTGCCTCGGTGCCGGCAATCACATTTCCCTCCTTGTCGCGCGTCAGATTGATCTGATCTGAAACGAACCTCACAACTATCGCGGCGTGATCCCCCAATATCTCCGCCTCATCAATCGTCGCCGCCACAATGGCCTTGATCTCCGTCGTATGAATTTCGCCAGCCGCATTCCGGGCTGCAATCGCCTGCTCGAACGTAGAAAAAACAGTAGGGGTCAATAGGTCACGCAGAGTGGGTAAATCGCCCTGCGCAAAAGCCGTAACGACCTGCCGAAACGCGGTCTCGGCCTGTTCAATGAACTTGGCCGGGTCGAAGCGCCGATCCATAGAAGAGATACGGCTAAGTGCTTGGGCTGTTGGGCTATAGGGCGGCGGCAAAGGCGGCCCAACTGGCTGGCGAGTTGTCTCCGCCATACCGTCGATCATAGGGCCCATGGGTCCGCGCATGTCGACGCGCGGTTGATCCGGCATCGGTGGCCGCTCAAAGCCCGTGCGCTTGCCCAAGACACTGCGGAGGCGCAGGATCAAAAAACCTGCAACCATCACCAGCAAGACGATTGCGATGGGAAAACCGTGATCCATAAAAAAGACCTCACCCTCGATCTGCAATGCTGACCTGTGATCGATCAGAGATGCTGGTGATAGGCCGCCGCCCATCCGACCGCAACCTCTGGCGAGCGAGTTTGCAGAGCAAGCTTCCCGCCTGTATCGAGCCCGCATGATCCTGATGCGCCACGGACAGAGCGAGTTCAACCGGCATTTCAGCGCAACGCGCTCTGATCCGGGCATTATCGATCCGGCGTTGACTCCGGACGGGCACATCCAGGCCAGCCGAGCCGCGGAAGCCTTGGCGAATCACGGTCTGACGCAACTGATTGTTTCGCCCTACACGCGTGCTCTGCAAACGGCCGAGCCATTCATCACGTCTTGCCGTTTACCCGCGAGGATCGACCCTCTCGTACGCGAACGCTATGTGTTCAGCTGCGACATTGGCTCGCCACCAGAAAATCTTGCCGAGCGGTTTCCGCATCACGATTTCTCGCATCTACCGCCACGGTGGTGGCCTGACGCTATCGAATCCGAGGAATCGATTATCAATCGAGCCGGCAGATTTCGTGCAATGATGACCTCCCGTGATGACTGGGCCTCCACCCTCGTCGTCACGCATTGGGCCTTCATTCTTGCGCTCACCGGAGTGTCAGTGACGAACGGCAGCTGGATTCGCTACGATCCAACAACACCGCCACCGAAATCCTTGGTCTGGCATCCTTGACCCCATGAAGAGAGTGGACGCCGGCATTGTGAGCAAACAAATTGAAGGCAGCAATTGAACGGTTAAAATGGGCCTATAAGGTCTGCCCGATGAAACACACATGACGGCTTCTGGAGGTAAAGTGAAAATTGATCGGCCTCTTGCACTTGCCGCCGTCATCCTCCTTTCCGGCTGTGTGGTTGGCCCACGGTTTGCACCGCCGCGAACACCTGCTCCGGCTCGCTTTCTCTCGCCGGCGTCTTCGCCGCCGGCCTGGCCAAAACCCGGGTGGTGGCGTGAATTCGGCTCACCGGAGCTTGACCGCCTGATCGCTGACGCCAAGGTGCACAACTTCTCGGTCGTTGAGGCAATCGACCAGATGGAAGCCGCGAATGCGCAAGTCCGAATCGCCGGCGCGCCTCTCCTCCCGAGCATCACAGCACTCGCAAGCGGCACCTTTCAACAGGCAGGGAGCCATGCAGCGGGAGCGTCCTCGTCATCAAGCTTTTCCTCCAGCACATTCCTTGCCGGGAACAAAAACATCGATACCCGACATTTCACTGCGTCCTTTGCCCCTTCATACGAACTCGATTTCTGGGGCAAAAACTACGATGCCCTCCGCGCCGCACAAGCCAGCGCCGCGGCAGCTCAATTCAACGCAGCGACAGTTGCGCTCACCGAAGAAGCGGCAGTAGCAACAACATATTTTCAAGTACTGGCCGACCAGGACACACTTGCGATCGACGAACGCAATTTGGCCGCTGCGGAATCATTACTCAAGCAGCTACAGGCGGAATTTCGTGCCGGGGTCGTCGATGCGCCAACGGTGGCCCAACAAGCCGCGCTCGTTGCCGGCGAGCGAGCCACTATTCCCAACATTACGTCGGCACTTCGTCAACAGGCTATCGGCCTCGGCATCTTGACGGGCCAAGCTCCAGAGTTTCTTCGGGTGCACGGCGGAACGCTGAACAATCTGCATGTGCCCCAGCTGGCTCCGGGCCTCCCTTCCCAATTGCTTGAGCGACGGCCCGACGTCGCCGAAGCTGAGGCTAATCTGATCGCCGCGAATGCAGACGTCCGCGGTGCCATCGCAGCATTCTTCCCTTCAATCACTCTAACCGGCTCGGCCGGCTGGCAAAGCGTGGCCTTGAATACACTGTTTGCGCCCGGTTCGTTGCTGCTTTCGGCCGTGGGTTCCGCAACCCAGCCGGTTTTTGAAGGTGGTGCTCTCTCCGGTGCCCTCGCGGTAAGCCGCGCCACCTATCGCGAGGATGTGGCCAAATACGAGCAGGCGGTCGTGCAAGCCTTCACCGATGTGGAAACGGCCATGACCGCATTGCACTTTGCTACCATTCAGGAACATCTCCAAGCAATCGCCGTCACCCGAGCGAAGGCCGCACTGGTTGGTGCCAAAGCGCAACTAGCAGCGGGTGTTGTCGACGTCAGCACTGTTTTGAACGCGGAACAAACCGTTCTCTCCGACGAAAACGCTCTGGAGCAGGCGCGACTGACTCGTTTTGACGCAGCTGTAAACCTGTACAAGGCGATGGGCGGCGGTTGGCAACTCTCGGACACCGGGACGAAATAAGACAATGGCAGCACGCCAACGAAAGCTTCTCGGCCTTCTGGCCCTGCTCGTTCTGATCGCGATCATAATCCTGCGTTTGACGCACGTAGCAAAACCAAAGCCGACCCATGCAGAAACACCGGTTCCTGTAACCGTCACTTCGGTTCGCTTGGCAAACGTACCAGTGTATCTCAATGCCCTTGGTACCGTCGTACCCTACCGGACGGTGACGGTTGAGCCGATGATCACCGGGCCTCTCACAAAGATCTTCTTCCACGAGGGACAATTTGTCCGAAAAGGTCAGTTACTTGCCGAAATCGATCCTGCACCCTACCGGGCAGCACTCGCGCAGGCAGAAGCGAAGCTGGCGCAAGACCAGGCAAGCCTAGCTAACGCCCAGCTCCAAGCGCGGCAATATGCCATGCTAGTGAAGCAGAACTATACCTCCCGACAGCAGGCTGCGAACAGTGCTGCCACAGTCCTTGAAGACGAAGCGCTCGTCAAGCAAGATGAAGCAACCATCGAAACAGACAAAATCAATCTCGGGTATACGAAGATCCGTGCGCCAATTGCAGGGCGCACGGGGATCCTACAGATCAATGCTGGAAATATTATCAATCCCAGTTTGCCTAATGGGATTGTAACCATCAATACCGTGCAGCCCATATCGGTGCAATTTAGTCTGCCGCAACAGGATCTGCCGCAACTTGTTGCCGCACAAGCAGTCGGCCCGGTTCCGCTGATCGCCACTGCAGAAGGTAATCCTTCCACGGCAAAAATCCTAGACCATGGCCTGCTCTCAGTTCTCGACAACACCGTGAATTCGGCGACGGGAACACTGACTGCAAAGGGGAATTTTCCCAATCCTTCCCTTGAACTCTGGCCCGGCGCCTACGTGAATGTCCGTGTTCTGGTCGAAACCCTCCACGGTGTGGTGATAATTCCTCCTGTTGCCGTTCAGCAAGGGCCGAGCGGAAGTTTCGTTTATCTTATCAAAAACAGCACGAAGGGCTCGAAACGCCCGGCCGCTGCGGTCCAGCCTATAACGCTCGGTTATTATAATGAGAGCACTGCAGTGGTCACGAAGGGGCTGACGCCAGGTGAACAAGTGGTTACTGAAGGGAGTGCTCGCCTGGAAGACGGCGTTTCGGTCAAGATCGAACATCCGATCAAGGTGCCTTCGACGTGAATATCTCCGCGCCGTTTATAGCGCGGCCGGTCGCCACCTCCCTCCTTGCGATCGCAATCCTGCTGCTCGGTGTCCTCGGGTATCGCGCACTTCCTATTTCCTCGCTGCCACAAGTCGATTTTCCGACCATTCAGGTCGTAACCAAACTACCCGGTGCTTCTGCGGAGACGATCTCAAAACTGATAACTGCTCCACTTGAGCGGCAATTCGGCGAAATCTCTGGCCTCGACGCGATGAGTTCGATTTCTGGTCAGGACACCAGTGCAATCACATTGCGCTTTGCTCTCAGCATCCCCCTGCGGACCGCGGCGCAGAACGTTCAAGCCGCTATCAACGCGGCCTCCGGAACGTTGCCCCCAAACCTGCAGTACCCTCCGGTGTACAAAGAGGTAAACCCTGCAGACGCCCCAATTTTAACTTTGGCGCTGACGTCGCGGACCATGCCACTCTATGAGATTGCCAATACAGTCCAAACGGTTCTGCTTCAGAAGCTTTCTCAGATCAAAGGTGTCGGTCTGGTCACGATCGATGGTGGCTTGCGCAAGGCTTTTCGAATCGGCGTCAATCCCGAACAACTCGCCGCGTACGGCCTCTCGTTAGAAGACGTACGAAATGCCGTCGCCAATGCCAATCAGGCAGGCGCCAAAGGTTCATTCGATGGTCTTCATCAGGCGTACACGCTTGGCGCAAATGACCAGCTGACCTCTGCGTCGGAATATCGACGCCTCATCGTCGCCTATCGCAACAAAGCGCCAGTTCAACTCTCGGCGGTCGGTACTGTCAGTGAAGGCCTTGAAAACAATCAGGTTCGCGCAAGTTATAACGGTACTCCGGCCGTGATCCTGGACATACAGCGGCAACCAGGAGCAAATATTGTCGCCACCGTTGCGCGCGTCCAGTCAACGCTGCACGAACTCGCCTCCTCCCTGCCAGCGGGCATCCATCTGCAGATTGTCGCCAATCGCACTTCGACCATCCGGGCCTCTGTGCGCGACGTGCAGGTCACTCTGATCAGTGCCGCCCTTCTAGTGGTCCTGGTGATCTTCCTTTTTTTGCCAAACCCTCGTGCCGTTTTGATCCCCGCTGTTGCTCTACCGCTTTCGATCATCGCGACTTTTGCGGTGATGAACATGCTTGGTTTTCAACTCGACAACCTCTCACTTATGGCCTTAACCGTCGCTGCTGGCTTCGTCGTCGACGATGCCATCGTGATGATTGAAAACATTGTTCGATTCATCGAGGCTGGTGAAAAGCCGTTGCGTGCCGCCTATCTCGGGTCCCAGCAAATCGGTTTCACCATCGTGTCACTCACCGTTTCGCTTGTCGCCGTATTCATTCCCCTGCTTTTCATGCCAGGCGTAATCGGCCGCCTATTCAGCGAATTCGCCGTCACCTTGGCAATCGCTGTCGTGATTTCTGCGGTAATTTCCCTAACTCTAACGCCGATGATGAGTGGCCGCCTGCTTCGCTCGGCAGACGAAGCCCCTCCAGGCCGCATCGCCAATGCCGCCGAGGCCACACTCGCGCGTTTGCGGCGTTCCTATCAGCGAGGGCTGGTCTGGAGCCTGCGCCGCCCCAATTTGATGCTTGCAATCTTCGCCGCGACAGTGCTGTTAACTGTTGCTCTGTTTATTGCCGTCCCGAAGGCTTTGCTGCCGCAGGAGGATACCGGCCAGCTCGTCGCTGTGATCCAAGGCGCACAGACCAGTTCTCTTGACGCCATGCAGCGACTCGAAAATCACGTCGTATCCGAGATCCGCCGCAACACTGCCGTTGAGGGAGTCACCGCATTGTTGGGGGCCGGACTAACCAATCCCACCTTGAACACTGGCCGCCTCTCCATCGTCCTCAAGCCAATTGGAAAACGGCCCCCTCTCGCCACTGTGATGGCGCAGCTTCAGGATTCTCTGGCCAACATCCCGGGCGTTCGGCTTTACATGCAACCCGTGCAGGACATCACGCTTTCATCGAAAGTCTCGTCAGCGCAGTATCAATATGTCCTGACTGATACGGACCGCACGGAACTGGACACCTGGTCCCACCGCATCGAGGCTATGATGCGCTCTCTTCCACAGTTGCGCGATGTCGCTAGTAACCAGCAGGATGATGGGCTACAAACATATATCGATGTTCATCGCGCCGCCGCTGCGCGCCTTGGAATCAGCATGGCCGCCATCGAAGACGCCATTTATGATGCGTTCGGCCAACGGCAAATTTCAACGATTTATACGCAGAACGCGCAGTACCGGGTTATCCTCGGCGTCGCCGCGGCCTTCGCAACATCGCCCAGCGCTCTCGGAGATATCTATATTCCTACCGGTTCAGTAACAGCGAGTTCTGCAGCTTCGCCCGTTGGGCCGGGTTCGGGGGTCAGTGGCAATAGCACGACGAGTGCAACGCCCGCTTCCGAAAGCCCAGTTCCTCAAGTCCCACTTTCACAGGTCGCGACAATCACGCAGCGATATGGCCCACTTGTGATCACCCGTGAAGACCAGTTTCCTTCAACCACGCTAAGCTTCGATCTCGCTCGCGGTACGTCGCTTGGCTCGGCTGAACAAGCCATCACCAACGCCGAGAAAAAATTGCCGATACCAAAGCAGATAACAGGAACATTCACTGGCGCCGCTGCAAAATTCCAATCTTCCCTAGCGCAGGAACCATGGCTGATACTGGCCGCTGCTGTCGTCATCTACATCGTTCTAGGCATTCTCTATGAAAGCACCATTCATCCCATAACGATTCTCTCGACCCTGCCGTCAGCCGGTCTTGGTGCCCTGCTTGCCATGGTACTGACCGGCACCGAATTCACATTGGTAACACTCGTTGGAATTGTCCTGCTTATGGGCATCGTCAAGAAAAACGGGATCATCATGGTGGATTTTGCAATCGAGGCGGAGCGCACAATGGGTTTGGCACCAGATGAAGCTATCACGGAAGCCGCGACTCTTCGCTTTCGTCCGATCATGATGACGACTCTGGCGGCTCTTTTCGGCGCCGTACCTCTCGTACTCGAAGGCGGCGCAGGTGCCGAGTTGCGTGCCCCGCTTGGTATTACGATCATCGGTGGCCTCCTCGTTAGCCAGGTCCTGACTCTCTTCACGACGCCGGTTATTTACCTCGCCCTTGACCAGTTGCGCCCCCGGGAGAGGCGCAACATCCGGCGAGTCCCAGCAAGCTAGATCGTGAATTTCTCTACCCCTTTTATCCGCCGGCCGATCGGAACATCGCTGCTTGCGATCGCCGTCCTGCTGGCTGGGGCACTTGCATACCGCCTGCTCCCTGTCGCCCCTCTACCAAGTATTCCGATTCCCGCAATTGTTGTTTTTGCCTCCGAACCCGGGGCTGATCCAGCCACCATGGCCAGCACGATCGCGGCACCTCTTGAGCACACACTTGGCCTAATTCCGGGAGTCGACGAAGTCCGATCGATAAATTCGCTTGGAAACACATCGATTATTCTTCTCTTCGGTGCCGACACAAATATCGACGCCGATGCCTATGAAGTTCAGGCTGCGATCAACGCGGCGCTGCCTAATCTTCCATCGGATATGCCCAGCCGACCATTTTACAAGGAGTTCAATCCCGCTGCCCGACCAATCATGACGCTTTCGCTTACGTCTCCGACAATGCGGCTGGGTAAAATCTACGATATTGCCAACACAATTCTTGTACAACGCCTATCACAGGTGGGCGGTGTTGCTCAGGTGAACATCTACGGAGCGCAATCGCCTGCCGTGCGGATCCGGCTTCACCAGCAAGCACTCGCCGCCGCGGGGTTAACGGCCACGAACATCTATAACGCTGTACGGAGTGCCAATGATCTTGCGCCTTTAGGCGTGATTCAAGGGCCCAATCGGGCCCATACACTCGCAATCAACGGCCAACTCGATGATGCGGCACAGTACCGCCGCATTGTTCTCGCAGCAAAGGGCGATTCCACCCTGCGGCTTTCAGATGTCGCTTCAGTAATCAATGGTGTAGCCAATACCCAGCTTGCCGCAACCATCGGGGACAAGCCCGGTATTGTCATTGATATCACAAAAACACCTTCGGCCAACGTGATTCAGACGGTTGAGGGCGTCAAGCGCCTTCTACCGGACTTACGTAAATTCCTTCCCCCCGCAGTCAAGCTGTCGATCCTGACCGATCGGACGACAACGATCCGGGCAAGCGTTGCTGACATTCAGTACACGCTGCTGATCACCATTCTCCTGGTTCTTGTTGTGGTTACCTTATTCATGCGCCGGATAACGCCAACAATAGCTGCGGGCATTACCGTGCCGCTTTCCCTTGCAGGTACGCTCGCTGCAATGTGGGCTCTGGGATTCTCTCTCGACAATCTCTCGCTACTGGCACTAACAATTTCTGTTGGTTTCGTCGTTGACGACGCCATCGTCATGATCGAGAATATCGTTACGCAGCATGAACATGGACTGACGGGAGTCGAGGCGGCTCTCTTGGGAGCGCGGCAGATCAGCTTTACCGTGTTCTCGATTACAGTGTCACTGGTCGTTGTATTTCTGCCCCTCACTCTCATGGGGGGAATCATCGGTAGCCTTTTCTATGAATTTGCAATGACGCTGTCCGTTGCGATCGCGGTGTCGGGCATCATCTCCCTGACCGTAACGCCAATGATTTGCGCCCACTTCATGGGAAAGACACCCAAAATCAGCCCTACATGGGTCGTGAGTGAAAGCATAGAGCGGCTATACCGCCGCACGCTCGATTCGTACGGCCGCAGCCTTGACTGGGCCTTGGTTCACCGCAAACTGATGTTACTCCTGTTTGGCTTGACGGTTATATTCACCATTTTTCTTTATATCGAGGTGCCAAAGAGCTTCATGCCGCAGGAAGACACCGGCCTTATCAGCGGCCAAACTATCGCTGCGCCCAATATCTCCTTCCATAGAATGGAAAAACTGCAAGATACCGTAACCAGAATTATCATGGAAGACCCCAATGTGGACACGATCAGTACGCGCGTCGGGGTCGCTAACGGTTTTTCATCGGCGAACCGGGGCCAAATGTTTATTGGGCTTAAGCCACGATCCGAGCGCAAACTTTCCGCCCAACAAGTAATAATGGAGCTTGCCCACAAGCTTGCCAACATTCCTGGTATCAATACCTACTTGCAGGTTGTCCAGGATCTCCATATTGGTGGGCAGAACAACGCCGGCCAGTACAGTTTTTCAATTTTGGATCCCTCGCTGGCAGGGCTTGACACAATTACCAGCGCCATAGAGCAGAGGCTGCGGCAGCTACAGACGATCAATAACGTCTCCAGTGACCAGAACAAGGCCGAAACGCAGATAACAGCCAAAATCGATCGCAGCAGCGCCGCTCGGTTAGGCGTCACGGTGGCAGCAGTGGATGCGGCACTGGAAAATGCATTCGCCCAGCGGCAGATCTCGCGTATCTACAAGTCACAAAACCAGTATGCCGTCGTTATGAAAGCCCCGTCCGCACTCCAAAGGTCCCCAGTCGATCTCGACCGGGTGTTTGTACCAGGGACTCATGGCCCCGTCCCGCTACGTGCACTCATCACCATCGAACGTACGACGGCACCTCTCACAGTCACGCACCTTGACGGCATCCCTGCCTCGACGATTAGCTTTAATGTGGGACCTGGTTCGACGCTCGGCCCTGCTCTCGCCTCTGTGAAGGCCGCTATTGCCACAATGCCCATTCCGGCAGGTGTCAGGATCAAATTCGGTGGAAACGCTGAATATTTCCTCAGGTCATTGCGCTCGGAACCGCTTCTTATTCTTGCCTCACTTTTTGCTATCTACGTCGTTCTTGGCGTTCTTTAC
>JAJZBH010000189.1 GCA_021799015.1 Pseudomonadota bacterium | reverse complement strand
CGGCGGTGCCCCCATCAGCATCATCCGCCAGTATATCGAACAGCAACAGACCCCGCACTGAAGCCGACACACAAGGACAGCTACGCCGTCCACGCTATCCTTCCCCACCCCGAACAGCGATTGTCGCACACCGGATCAAACCAAACCCGCTGTCATTGGTTACGCCGGACACAAAATTAACGGCTTTCACTATGAATCAGACGCTTTCTCGCCCATCGTGACGCCGCGAACATGTGTTTGTTTACCACATATGCAACCTAGCCCCCTAGCCCACTACGGGCGCGATCCAAGGATCTTGTTGACGCTAGATCAGTTTCACTAACGCGTTTGCCGAAGGCCGCCGAAAATAGACTTTTTTGCTTTGCTCATGATATTTTGAGTTGCTTCTTTGTTATTTAGAAAACATCTTGCGTACCTACCGTTGTTCTATATCAGGAACATCTATGATACAATCATTTTGGTGTATATTTGCGGCTATGCACCTTGCCGGTGGACAGCCTCAGGGATGCCCGCTCTCGTTCAGCCGCCGCAAACCCAGTTTTTATGATGCTTCACCCGCAAGTCGTTCTACACCTACCAGGAGGCTTCAATCGCGTGCCGACATGAATGAGAAGCGAGCTGATACAGCCTACACATGTGCTACGCCACCTACCAGTCCGCAGCGCGTCACCCCGTTTCACTGGCCCTTGGACATGAAACATGGACCGGGGTTAAAATCCTGAATGGTCATCAGACGACTCGACTCTACGACCGTCAATCGGATCGCAGCCGGGGAAGTAATCGAGCGCCCTGCCGCCGCTTTGAAAGAATTGGTGGAGAACGCCATTGACGCGCGCGCCCACCGTATTGAGATCGAGGTTTTCGACGGCGGAATTACGCGGATCGATGTGCGTGATGACGGTGCTGGCATTCCGGAAAATGAGTTGGCCCTCGCAATTGAACGGCATGCAACCTCCAAGTTAGATGACTCTAGTTTGGTAAGGATAACGACGCTTGGTTTCCGCGGTGAAGCGCTCCCCTCGATCGGAGCCGTGGCGCATCTCAGCTTAACGTCTCGGCCGAGAGGTCAAGATGTTGCAGCCCGGATCCGAGTTGCTGGTGGTGCCATCGGGACAGTCGAGCCGGCTGCAGCACCGTTCGGCACACGCGCTGTCGTCGAAGACCTATTTTTTGCTACACCAGCACGGCGGAAATTTCTCCGATCAGTTCGTGCCGAGAGTTCTGCGTGTGCCGAAATAGCACGCCGTCTTGCCCTCGCTGCCCCGCATATTTCATTTGCTCTTACCGTCGATGGTATCGTGGAATTTGATCTACCGAGCCAAGATCGGACCGCGAGACTCGCCAGTCTATTTGGAAAAGACAATTCTCAGCACCTCTTGCCAGTTGGAGCGGAAAATGGAGATTTGCAGCTCACGGGCTTTGTCAGCCCGGCTGAGCTGACGCGTAGCACGGCACGCCATGTACATCTCATCGTGAACGACCGGCCCGTGCATGACCAGCTTCTGCGGCTTGCCCTTCGGCTGGCGTATCGTGACACCATACCGGCTGGCCGCCATCCATTGGCCGCGCTATGGTTGGAGCTCCCCCACAGGGAGCTGGATGTAAACGTGCACCCTGCGAAAGCGGAACTCCGGTTCGCGGACGCGGACTCGGTACGTGCGTTGGTGATAAAGACGGTCCGCGAAGCAGTAGCCACACCAATTTCACAACGAAACATTCCTCTACTATCGGTTCAGTCTCGGTATTTCATACCGCCAAGCCGCCGCACGCCTTCAGGGGAAGAAAGCCAGTCTCGCTTCGATCTCGGCGCACCAGCGATACGAAGTCTGCATGTTGATGCCCCAGCGGATTGTGAGGCCATGCATCGCTTTCCGCTTGGCGCACCAATCGCACAGATCTTCAAAACATACATTCTTGCATTGGCTAGCGAGGATACGCTCGTTCTGGTTGACCAGCACGCCGCCCATGAACGACTGACTCAGGAACGCATGCGCGATGAGCGCGCGGGCTCTGGAATCACGCCGCAGGCGCTGCTGTCACCCATACCCGTTGATCTTCCAGCCGCCGATGTTCGCCGCCTTCTTGCCGCCGCCGATTCGCTCAGAGAACTTGGCCTAGAGATCGAAGGTTTCGGACCCGGTGCCATCATGGTGCGCACGATGCCGGCCGTCCTCGGCGATGCCGACCCAACTGCGCTTGTCCGTGATATCGCCGATGCATTAAACGAATATGGGGACTCGACAGTACTCTCGGACCGGCTTGACGCGGTTCTGACGCGCATGGCCTGTCATCACTCCATCCGCGCAGGACGCAGGCTAAACCACGCAGAGATGTCTGCATTGTTGCGCGCGATGGAAGCTACCCCGCGGTCACAAACGTGCCCGCACGGCAGGCCGACAGTATTACGGCTAACGCGCAGCGATCTCGACAAGATGTTCGGACGGACCAAGTAGGCGAATCGCGCCGCGTTTTCAGCCTAGCTGACTCTGGCCCATGGCGAGGAATTTCTCACGCCGCTTCGCGCGAAGCGCCTCAGGCGTCAACCCCTGAAGAGGTTTGAGTGCACCCGCAATCGCCTCACCAAGGCTTGCAATTGCGGCCCTAGGATCACGGTTTGCCCCGCCCAGCGGCTCCCGGACAATGCGATCGATAATGTTTAGCCGCTTCAAATCCTGTGCAGTAATCTTCATTGCCTCGGCAGCTTGTGCAGCATTCGCCCGGTCCTCCCATAATATCGCAGCGCAGCCTTCCGGAGAAATTACCGAGTAAATCGCATGCTCAAACATTAGCACAAAGTCAGCAGCGGCGATCGCGATAGCTCCACCCGACCCCCCTTCCCCGATGATCGAAGCGACGAACGGTACGGGAGCTGCCAAACACGCGTCTATGCCACGCGCGATCGCCTCAGCTTGCCCGCGCGCCTCAGCATCAATCCCAGGATAAGCTCCTGACGTGTCAACGAACGAGAGGATCGGCAACCCGAAGCGCCCAGCCATTTCAATCAACCGGCGCGCCTTTCGGTATCCGTCAGGGCGCGGAGACCCGAAGTTATGCTTGAGGCGAGACTCGAGATCTGATCCCTTCTCAATAGCGATTACCATGACCGGATCACCACGAAAGCGCCCTGGGCCAGCAACGATGGCAGCGTCTTCGCCAAAGACGCGATCGCCCGAAAGCAGCGTAAAATCTGTGATCAGGCCGGATATTACGTCCTTAGCTTTCGGTCGTTCTGGGTGGCGAGCCACCTGAGTCTTTTGCCAAGCAGTGAGTTTGCTGTAGATCGCACGCAGCTGGCGCTCTGCCTTATCCGAGAGCTGCGCCACCTCCTCAGCGATATTTAGCTCACCGGGGTCGGTCATCCGGCGCAGCTCTTCAATCTTCGCCTCCAGCTCAGCGACTGCTTTTTCAAAATCAAGAAAATGACGCATGTGTTCCGGGTGTGGCAGAATGGACAGGAAGTCAAATTGTAGTTGACACGCTTGTATCAGACGCAAGTGCAAAGTTGCGGGACAACCCAATGCCCGATTTACGAGGTACTTGTAAATGGAACTCGCTTGTTGCCGAGATTCGGCCTGCAGATTGGGGCCAGTTCACTCGGCCTTAAGGAAGTCTTCGACGGTATTCGGCTTGTCAGCCTCACGCACTATGATCTGGCCTAAATCGATCTGGAGCAGAAAACCTTGCAGCCCATCGACAACCTGCTTGGCACGCCGGTTGTCATCGATGTGTTCGGAATGGACCTCGTGAGCGTTCTGACACATGGGCAACAGATTGTTCCGGACACATGGGTGACGCCTCCTTGCCTGGCTAGCCAGGCAAGGAGGCGTCGATGCCGTGGAAAGAGT
>JAJZBH010000188.1 GCA_021799015.1 Pseudomonadota bacterium | reverse complement strand
ATCTGCAACGGATGCGGGCTTTCTTTATCGATGGCATCCAAGCGAGCGCGGTCTACGGCTAGCAACGCCGTTTTCACAAAGGCGACCTCACGCGCCGGTGTTCCTTCTGATCGGACAGACACATACGAACCATCGACGGCCCACACCCTGCTAAGGGGACTGATCTTCTCTGGCGTAAATGAGGTCCAGATGGTACCGCTCAGATCCCTTTCTTCGGACGTCGTAGTTTCAAAATCAGTGATAAGGGTCCTGACCCACTCGCTTTGCACCACAGCCAGGTGTCCGAGCTTAGACGCGGGCTCTCCCGGCAGCCGCGATCCTTGACCGTATGGCATTTCAGGTCCCCTGAGGAACGGCGGCTTCGAACTTGCGCGCCTGAACCGGGACGACAAAACGATTCGATAACGTCAGCATCCGCATATAGCCAGGTGTCTTGGCTCGGAGAATATCGTCTTCGATACCGGCAAATGCGATCTGTACGCGAGACAACGCCCTGGTTTCATCCTGGCTTGATAAGTGGCCGACAAAAAAATTCTCCGTCTGGGCTAATAGCTCTCGATTAATGGTCGATGGCGACTGCGTCGAGTAGACCATCCCAATGTGAAACTTGGCGCCTTCTTTCGCAAATCGCGCGTACACTCCTGTTAAGTCCTTGCTATCTGGTGGGAAAAGATTGTGCGCTTCTTCGAAGTAGAGTTGCACGAAACGGTCCCCCAGGGCATTCCCCACGAACTTCCTCTCCTGATGCCAGAATACGGCCTTGGATAACATATCCGAGAAATAACGACGGACCTCGTCCGTGGCATTCCCAAGGTCGAGGATGACCGTTTTACCCTCGTCGAGAAAGCGCAGAATCTCGGCAATGAAATCCCCCGCGTTGGGAGCGTGGTAGGTTTGGTAAGCCCGCAAAATCAGTGGACCCGATCCCGAAGCCGGATTTAAAAAATCAAGAAGTGCCCCATCGTCGGCATCGAACATGGGTTTCGTCTTGCTCACGAAAGCCTGGTTGCTGGCGTCGTCGCGCCGGAATTGCGCCATTACGTCTAGCTCCATCACTAGATGGTCGAGATTCTGCGGGGGTGCGGGCGGCGCGCCGTTTCGCACCGATTGGTATGCGGCCGTTCGGAGAGCCTGGTTAAAATGGGGGTCGAAATGTCGTGTGTGCCCGCCCACCAATCCTAAGCCGCGAAGGCGAGACTCGTCGGCCGTAAATCCCGCCTTTTTTAGGATCGCCCAATACATCTGGATTTTACGAATAGATCGAGATTTTTCATTATCAGGTAGCGTCGCTATGGATTCCACGGAAGGGAGTTTGACGCTCGCAAAGCTGCGTACGTAGTTCGAGGTTTTGCTGTCCTGGGCCAGCATGGACGCCAGAATCTCGATACAGGAATCGGGCTGCTCGTAGAAATTCAGCCGCAACGGTTTGGAAGGGGTGCCGCCTCGTTCCGTCAAAGCATACACCTGACAGTAGGTTGCGTAAGCAGACCGAAGCGACCGGCTACCATCCTGAGGATTGTCGTTGGCGTACTCGCCATTAATATCAAAAATAAGTTGTCCAACGCTTTTGTCTGCTTTAGTCGCCTCCAAGATGCCTTGTGCAATGAGTTTGACGATATTCGATTTTCCAAGCCGGGTCTTCCCGAACATCGCAGTTCTGCACCCTTTGAAATCAAGCATAGAAATACGTACCGGAATATCCGGGAGTGCACCATTACTGGACAAGCCGCACTCCATCGTCCGGAGTATCCCTAAGTCATGTTGCTGGTCGGTTTTCACTGTGCCATTCACAATGAGTTTAAGTAAGGCTTCGTCCGGGGCGAAGACTTTATACCGGTGCGCACTGACGACATTGTTGACGTCGCCAGAAAACTCTAGGCGCGTCATGGCCGTAGGGTTCGCGTAAAACATCCCCAAGACATCGCAATCCAAGGCACCCCACTGCAATTCACTTTGCGTCCAAACGTCAAGTTCTGGCATGGATTTCTTATGGAGCTCAAAGTAGGTTTGTTGCACCTGATTGCTCAAAGGCGTGGGAGATACCCCTGTGACACGGAGAAGCGTGAAGTGGAGCGGCGCGCCTCCTGCGGAGACTGGCGTCATAATAAGAAAGGATCCGCGAGGGATTCCTCCAACTGCGAGCTTGTAAGGATCGCTCGTGATGATTTTGGCGGTGTCGTACCCGAGCTCGAGTACATATCCGACAAAACGCATCCGATCTATTTGCCGTGCCTTTTCAAAGCCATCCTCACGTTCAAGGAACACGCGGAGGGCATCAAGGGGATTCCCCTGTGCCGCTGCGGTTTGTACGAGTCTGCCGAGCGTTGTCATTTCGGTCCTCTTCCCGGTGGGTCCGAGATAATTACCAATTCTTCGAAAAGCCTCCGGCTATCTGCACTGGCAGAAATCGGGCTAAATCGCGAGACATCCAATAGGATGAAACCTCGGTCTGCATAGAGCTCCCGGACGGAGGAGTGGTTGGCATTGGTGCATACAATTTTTGCGCCGCGCGCATGTGCCCTGAATAGCGCATAAGCCAGACGTTCCTGGTCGCTCCACGCAAAAAGTTTTTCATTGTATTTCACAAATCCGTTTAGATTATGGCGAACCGTATACGGAGGGTCTGCGAACACAAGATCGCCATCTCCGGCATTATCGATCAGGGTCTCGAAATCTGCCAACCAGATCTCCGCTCTTTGGAGAAGTTGGGCCTTTTCTTGAAAATCATCATCGCCAAACACGATAGTGTCACGAGTTCCTCGAGGAACATTAAACACACCCTTCCGATTCACCCGATAGATCCCATTGAAGCAGGCGCGATTAAGGTAAATCATTCGTGCCGCTTGCCCAGTCCTATCATCGGGTACTTGGCTTCGCACGGCGTAATAGTGCGCATCGGAATGCAGGCGTTGGTGATCCTCAAGCTGGGAGCGGACTTGCGCCCAATCTTCTTTCATGCCTTGAAACGCAGAAATCACATCCGGATTGGAGTCGCCCAGGAGCGCTTGTTGTGGCTGAAGATGGAAAAAGACCGAGCCACTGCCTAGGAAGGGCTCAATGTAGCGCCTGTACTGCTTGGGCAATAAGTGGGAATATCGCTGAGTGAACCAGCGCTTCCCCCCAGCCCATTTTAGGAAGGGTGTCATAATTACAGCATTCTTACGGAGGGGATCATCTGGGTCAATAGGGGGTGACAAGCAACAGATGCTTACCCTCGTTCAGTTGCGCCGAATTTGTGACGTGGCTCAGGCCGCGTGGGATCACGAGACCGAACTCCGAGAGCAATCCGCGGATCAGCTGGGCCTTAAGCGGGGGATGCGCGCTTTGACGAATCCCTGGCGGCTGCGATACAGGGCCAGGACCGCCTGACTCTCGGTGGCTTTTATGGGCACGAAGCGGACGCTGGGACGGGACACGACTTCACAGATCGCCTCGGCGCAGGCGGCACCGTTCTTGTTGGTCTTGACCTAGGGCTTCACGAATTGTGGGGCCATCAGTTTTACCGTATGCCCAAGCGCGGTCAGTTGCCGGGCCCAATGGTGCGCGCTGCCACAGGCTTCTATCCCGATCAAGCAGGGCTCCAAGTTGGCGAAGAACATGAGAACCTGAGTTCGCTTGAGGACCTTCCGGAACACCACCTTGCCCCGGCCATCCACCCCATGAACCGCACGGCCTTTACGAGATCCACTCCTGCTGTTTTAACCTTCATTGTCGCCTCCTTCCTGTCAGTGGTACGTCACACGCTCCGCTTTGGCACTTCTGATGCCGGCTAGGGAGGGCGACTATCCCATTACCTCAGCCAATACGTGCTTGCAATGTAGGTGGTGTCCATATATCGACTAATGGGC
>JAJZBH010000187.1 GCA_021799015.1 Pseudomonadota bacterium | reverse complement strand
GACCAAAGAGTTGAACACCAAGCTAAGAAAGCTGGGTTGGGGCAAGACGCTTTTCGTTGATTCTGTTGTGGATAAGAATTTTGCTCGTGCCAGTCGCAATCTGGTTGGGATAGACGTTTTGCCCGTCGCGGGCGCCAATGTCTACGATATCGTGGATCATGACACGCTGGCCATTACGTCAGCCGGGCTTGAAGCTCTAACGCGACGCCTTGCCGGAGACAGACCGCGTGAAGGGAGCGCAGCATGAGTGACTCTTCGGTAAAACGTTCAACATTAGCAAAACCGGTTCTATCTCGCGAGGCCATGTTTGATGTGATTCGCGGGCCGGTAGTTACTGAGAAATCGACGGCGCTTTCTGAGGTAAACCAAGTTGTTTTTAAGGTATCACCAAGGGCGAGCAAGCCAATTATCAAGGCGTCGGTTGAAGGACTATTCGGTGTCAAAGTGACAAGCGTAAACACGGTGGTTCAAAAAGGAAAGACCAAGCGGTTCAAAGGGCGGCCTGGTCGCCGGGTCGACGTCAAGAAGGCGATTGTAACGCTGGCCGAAGGCCAGTCAATTGATTTTACCGCGCGGTTAGTATGAGGCGGAGCTAGGCAATGGCACTGAGACATTTCAAACCGGTCACGGCGAGCCTTCGAGGCACGGTTCTGATCGATCGCGGCGAGCTCTGGAACGGAAAGCCAGTCAAGGCTCTGACCGAAGGGAAACATTCGACAGGTGGGCGTAACAATCATGGCCGCACGACGAGTCGGTTCCGTGGGGGCGGGCACAAGCGCGCATACCGAGTAGTTGATTTCAAGCGGCGGAAATTCGATGTGATGGGGAAGGTCGAACGCTTGGAATACGATCCGAACCGATCGGCATTCTTGGCGTTGATTAAATATGCCGACGGCGAGCTGGCGTATATCCTTGCGCCCCAGCGTTTAGCTGCAGGGGATCAAGTCCTGTCTGGTGCGAAAGTCGATATTAAGCCAGGCAACGCGATGCCTTTGGCAGCGATTCCGGTTGGGACGATTGTGCATAATATCGAAATGAAACCTGGGGCGGGCGGTAAGATAGCGCGGTCAGCCGGAACGTTTGCGCAGCTTGTTGGAAAAGATCAGGGTTATGCTCAGGTTAAATTGATGTCTGGAGAACTGCGTCTTGTGCGTGGGGAGTGCATGGCATCGATCGGGGCGGTGTCTAATCCGGACCATCAAAATGAGCAGCTCGGGAAAGCGGGGCGTAAGCGCTGGCTGGGTCGGCGGCCGCACAATCGTGGCGTGGCAATGAATCCGGTCGACCATCCTCTGGGCGGCGGCGAGGGGCGGACTTCTGGCGGCCGCCATCCGGTAACGCCGTGGGGAAAACCAACCAAAGGCTACAAGACGCGCGCCAACAAGCGGACGGATGGCTTGATTATCCGAGGACGTAAGGGCGGAAAGGGCTGACAATGACGCGTTCAGTTTGGAAAGGGCCATTCGTAGACGGCTATCTGCTCGGAAAAACCGAAGCAGCGCGTGCGTCGGGCCGGAACGAGATAATCAAGATATGGTCGCGTCGGTCGACCATTCTTCCTCAGTTCGTGGGGCTGACATTTGGTGTATACAATGGCCGTAAATTTCTGCCTGTTCAGGTGAGTGAGAACATGGTCGGCCACAAGTTTGGTGAGTTTGCGCCGACCCGGACTTTTACGGGTCACTCGGGTGACAAGAAGGCGAAGCGAGGCTGAGATGAGTAAAGCAGGACACCCGCGCGCGCTGGCTGAGACTGAGGCTGAAGCGGTGATGCGTAACATGCGTATCAGTCCCCGCAAGCTGAATCTTGTGGCGGCGTCTATCCGGAACTTGCCTGCTGGGCGCGCGCTTGCGACGTTGACGTTTAGTAAGCGAAGGATCGCACGAGAGGTCAAAAAGGTTTTGGAAAGTGCGATCGCGAACGCTGAAAATAATCACCAACTGGACGTCGACCGGTTGGTTGTGACTACAGCAGACGTCGGACGTGCGATGGTGATGCGCCGCTTTCATGCGCGTGGTCGTGGCAAGGCGGCGCGGGTGGAAAAATGGTTTAGTCATCTTCGCGTGGTTGTGGCTGAAAAGGATATTGAAACGAAGTCGCAGCGGCGGTCGGCCGGCCGTTTGAAGGCGAAGGAAGCGGTGGTGACGAATGAAGGGGCGGAAGCGTAATGGGTCACAAGGTTAATCCAGTTGGGCTCCGGCTCGGTATCAACCGCACGTGGGATAGTCGATGGTTTGCGGGCGCCGACTACGCGGCTTTGCTTCATGGCGACATCAAATTGCGAGAGTATCTGAGAAGGCGCCTGTCCGGCGCGGGCGTGTCGAAGGTGATTATTGAGCGGCCCGCTAAGAAACCTCGTGTGACGATCTACGCGGCGCGGCCCGGTGTGGTGATCGGGAAAAAGGGTCAAGACATTGATGCCTTAAAGAAAGACTTGTCGGCTATGGCGGATGCAGAGGTGTCGTTAAACATCGTCGAGATTCGCAAACCTGAAATCGATGCGACCCTTGTTGCCGAAAACATCGCACAGCAGCTTGAACGGCGCGTGGCATTTCGGCGTGCTATGAAGCGTGCAGTGCAATCAGCCATGCGGTTGGGTGCGCAGGGAATACGGATTAATTGTGGGGGGCGCCTTGGCGGTGCGGAAATCGCGCGAGTTGAGTGGTATCGAGAAGGTAGGGTGCCGCTGCACACCCTGCGCGCAGATGTTGATTTCGGCATTGCCACAGCAAAAACCACATATGGCACCTGCGGCGTTAAGGTGTGGATTTTTAAGGGTGAAATCATGGCCCACGACCCGTTAGCGCAGGATAAGCGCGCTGCGGAACAGGCGCCGCAGCGCTGAGGAGAGATAAGGAATATGCTGCAACCAAAGCGCACCAAGTTCCGCAAGGCGCACAAAGGCCGCATCCATGGCCTGTCCAAGGGGAACACGCAGCTCAATTTCGGAGCCTTTGGCTTGAAGGCGCTTGAGCCTGAGCGGATAACAGCACGGCAAATCGAAGCGGCTCGTCGTGCGATTACTCGTCAAATGAAACGCGCTGGGCGGGTGTGGATCCGGATCTTTCCCGATGTACCAGTGTCCACAAAGCCAGCAGAAGTTCGTATGGGTTCTGGCAAGGGCAGCCCGGAGTTCTGGGTTGCCAGGGTTCATCCAGGGCGAATCATGTTCGAGATTGACGGCGTTTCCGAGGTGTTAGCCCGCGAGGCACTGACTCTTGGGGCGGCCAAGTTGCCGATTAGGACGAAAATCGTGACTCGTATCGGGGAGGCCTAACATGACCAAAGCTCATGACATTCGGGTCAAGACCCCAGACGAGGTTGATGCAATGTTGATCGAACTGAAGCGGGAGCAGCTTAATCTGCGATTTCAGCGAGCGACAGGGCAGCAAGAAAATACGGCACAGATTCGGAAGGTGCGGCGCGACGTTGCGCGGGTAAAGACGATTCAGGCGGAGCGCGCTCGCGCTACCAGCAAGGTTTAAGGGGTTTATACAATGCCGAAGCGCGTCCTTACCGGGCGAGTCGTGAGCGACAAGATGGACAAGACAGTGACCGTAGTTGTCGAGCGTCGAGTCATGCATCCTCTTTACAAGAAGTTTATTCGGCGCTCAAAAAAGTATGCAGCGCACGATGAGGCGAACGCGTGTCGGGTTGGCGACCAGGTAAGAATCGAGGAATGCCCGCCCGTTAGCAAACGGAAGGCCTGGATCGTGACCGCCCGGAACGGCGAGGCGTTAGTCGCTGAGGCGATAGCAGCCGACCGGAGGAATTAAGATGATCATCGTCGAATCGAATCTCGATGTGGCTGATAATTCCGGTGCCCGGCGAGTGCAGTGCATTAAAGTTCTCGGTGGGTCGAAACGCCGCACAGATCGGA
>JAJZBH010000186.1 GCA_021799015.1 Pseudomonadota bacterium | reverse complement strand
CTTGACAAAAAGTGGCCGGTGGAACGCTCCGTGCTGCCGGAGGGCATCAAGGATCGGTGCGAGACGGTCTACTACCTGAAGGTCCCGTAAGCCCGGGGTATTCGGGGACGAGATATTGACGGCAATGTAATCGCAATACGGCGCGACCTTCTCGGCCAAGGCGGCGTAATCGATTACCGGGTTGGCGCTGTCTTTGTTGATGCCAATGTTGACACCCACCGGAACAGTAGCGCGATCGAAGCGGCGAAGATTGGTGATGAATGCGTCTGCACCTGCGCTATTGAAACCCATGCGGTTGATCAGCGCCTTGTCTTTAGGGAGACGGAATAGGCGTGGGGGTGGATTACCTCGCTGAGGCTTAGGGGTGACGGTGCCGGCCTCAAGGAAGGCGAAACCCAAGCGAGCCAAACCGCCAAGGGCTATGGCATCCTTATCGAATCCGGCCGCGAGGCCGACGGGATGCGGGAGGGTGCGACCGAAGGCTGACACGGCGAGTTCTGGAAACGTCGAAATTTTCTCTTCTTGAACCAGCCCTGAGCGAAGGAAAAATATCGCGACGCGGTGGGCGGCTTCGGGTGCAATCCATTGCAATCCGGCCGAAACGACGTCAGCAGCTCTCATTATTTCGCGAAAACGACAATTTCTGGGGTTGTCGGAATTCTAAGGGTTTTCACACGCGCCGACGCAGTAGTTGCGCCAAGGGAAACCCGATTCGGGGTAGCACCATCAGCGACGATGGCATCGGCAACTTGGGCGGCAAGAGGCGCGAGCTGCGACATTTCCCGCTCCGCGACGCTTGGTGGTTTGCTGGCCAGACCGACAATATCAACGCGGAATTCCGCGCCTGGCTTGATCCTCAGCGCTTCAGCCACCGCATATTTAACGGAGGCGCCCCAGCTTGTGTTGTCCCTAGGGATGGTGACCAGTGGCAGGCGGCCGTCGAATTTCATCAAGGCCATTACATCGACAAGCGATGGTGCGTCGGCATACGGATGTGATGTCGGGCGACTGGGTAGTGCACACCCCGAGAACGATGCGACAAATGCACATGTGAACAAAAAGCATATGACGGTCGGGCGATGATACATAGAATTGCATCTAGCCGACCATCTGAAGCTCGACAACGGCGCGATAGGCGCGTAAGCCATCAGGCTGTAATGACGCGTTGGCGTTGTTCGCCAAGGCCTTCTATGCCTGCCCTCACAATTTGACCAGGACGAAGATAAACAGGTGTGGGCTTCTTGCCGAGTCCCACGCCTGGAGGCGTACCCGTCGCGATGATATCGCCTGGCAATAGCCGTATAAAATGGCTAACGTAGGACACCAGTGCACTGACGCCGAAAATCATTGTGCGTGTATTTCCGGACTGCATGCGCACGTCATCGACATCGCACCAAAGTTCCAGATTCTGGGGATCGGGTACATCATCTTGCGTCACTAGATAAGGACCGGTAGGTCCGAAGCTGGGGCAACCCTTACCTTTGTCCCAAGTTCCGCCTCGGTTCATTTGGTAATCTCTCTCGCTAATATCGTTGACGACACAATAGCCGGCGACGTAGTCGAGCGCGGCCGATTCGCTCACGTAAGAAGCTGGTGAACCTATCACGATAGCGAGTTCGACCTCCCAATCCGTGCTAGCTGAGCCGCGCGGAATGATAACGTCGTCGTACGGGCCCGAGTACGCGCTACCAGCCTTCAGAAAAATGATCGGCTCCTTGGGTATTGGCAGGTTTGCTTCAGCAGCGTGGTCCACATAGTTGAGACCAATACAGACGAAATTCACCGGACGCGATACCGGCGCACCGATGCGGGCGCCTGCAGGGACGGCGGGTAGTGTTTCGGGATTGATGGCGGTGAGGCGACGGAGGCTCTCAGGCGCAAGGGTGTCGCTGTTGATCGCGGCAATATGTCCAGAGAGATCCCGAATGGCGCCTGACCGGTCAAGAACGCCAGGACGCTCGGAGCCGATGGGGCCGTAACGCAACAATTTCATGTTCGTTCCTTAATCTATGATGGCCACAAGATGGCCTCAAAGTTGGATAGGTTTCCCGGAAGGATGGGTCCGGAAAAATCTCTGGATGAAGATTAGATGATTGGGGGGATTGAACTGAGATTCAATCCCCCCTTTGTTAGGCCTTGTTGTGCGGCCAGCACCGTAGTCCTTAACGCAACAGCAAGTCCGACACGCGAGAACGCTCGAACAACACTTTTCGACTCGAGGAGACCTGCTGTGTCACCAAGGACGCCCGGTGGCCAGGACGAGCTTCGTGGAGGAGACGTCGGCCGGAGACTTTCTGCGCGCCCGGCGAAACGGAGGCGGTGCTCCCGACGACTTCCGCAGGGAGAGAAGATTGAACGCCACACGAGTCTCGACGACTGATCCCGGGGCGGGGCCCGCGTCTACCGAAAGGGCAAAGGCAAGTCTGCGCAACTTTGCGACATGGGACACGTCCTGATGGAGAGCTGGAACGGTCTCACGGTGGGCACCCACTTGACGCAGGCGAACGGAACAGCCGAACGCGAAGCTGCCCTCACCATGGTTCATGAAGAGGAACTCGCCGCGGGGGCCACGCTGGGGGCCGACAAAGCGGACAATGCCTGGCGCTTCCGGCAAGCGCTGAGAGACCGGAATATCGTTCCCCATGTGGCGCTACGTTCCGACACCGGCTTGGGGTGGCGCAAAGATATCCCGCCACCGGGCTACGAGGCCTCGCAGCGCTACCGTAAGCGGATCGAGGAGATCTTCGGATGGGTGAAGACAGTGGCAGGTCAGGCCAAGACGAAGTTCCGAGGACTCGGGCGGGTTGCCCAGAGCTTCGATCTCGCCGTCGCCGCTTACAACCTGATTCGCTTGCCCAAGCTCCTCAGTGCCGGCGACCTGCGATGATG
Source organism: Pseudomonadota bacterium (assembly GCA_021799015.1). GTDB lineage: Bacteria > Pseudomonadota > Alphaproteobacteria > Acetobacterales > Acetobacteraceae > Acidiphilium. The sequence continues at coordinate 993 of JAJZBH010000186.1, read as the reverse complement.
GCGCCGACAGATGAATGCGGGGTGATCGGCCGCTGGCGGATCACTCAGGCCGACCTCTGGGATCAAAACTACCTCGATCTCTGCGGGCCAGCCACTCTTCTCATTGCTGCCGACGGACATGGTGAGATCGGCTTCGGTGCGCTGCAGGCGGGATTAATTCTCGAATTTGCCCAGACCTCGGTATTTTTCGAATGGGACGGCTTCGATGAGATGGACGAGGTGCGGGGATCCGGATCCGCCACGCTCCAGGAGGACGATCAAAGCCCCGAAATCGACTTCAACTTCCACAACGGCGACCAGGCTACACTCAAAGCCGTCAAAATCTGAATTTTTCAGAATCCGGCTAGAGTTGTGGCCGATCGATCTGCATTCATGCGGGATAGCACCAGATTTACTCCGGATGCGGCGCTACAGGTCTTTTGGGTGGTGTTGCGACAATTCGGTTGCCTGGTGAAGTCAATTACTGGTCCGGTACGACGTGTGAGAGAGGTAATTGCGGTAAGTTGTGGATTTCCGCCGGGGCAGATACATCTAAGAACCTGAACGAAAAAGATAGTTGAGCGATTTCAGTTGGTTGTGATTCTGTTGGTTTACGACAACTGACGGAGTCACGATGGCCTGGACTGAAACCGCTCGGCGGCGATACTGCCGGGATGACTTGCGCTATGCAAGCAACCTTACCGATGCCGAATGGGCGCTGATCGCGTCATTCATGCCTGCCCCGGCGTCCCGCGGCCGGCCGCGCTCTGTGTCGCTGCGCGTGATTGTTGAAGCGATTCTCTACATGCTGTCCACTGGCTGCCAGTGGCGGCAACTCCCCAGGGAGTTCGCGCCCTTCACGACGGTGCAGGCGTATTTCTACCGCTTCAGCCGTGATGGCACGCTCATGCGCTTTGACGTGCCACCGGTTTTTTGGAGCGTTCTGAGCTGGAATTTTCCAATTATGATCCCGTTGATGGGAGAAGGAGAGTTCCATGAAGAAGTCGAAGTTTT
>JAJZBH010000185.1 GCA_021799015.1 Pseudomonadota bacterium | reverse complement strand
AAATTTACGCCAAGATTGTGGAAATTACGGGCTTCTCCGAAGAGATCCTTGCGCACCTCCATGATCCCGAGAAAAGCAGTCAAACGGAAGTCGGCTACCGCCTCGCTTGGGCGCGAACCTACCTCCGAAAATATGGCCTGCTAGAAAACTCCAGTCGAGGGGTATGGTCGCTAACAGAAAAAGCCAAAGATCTCGAAGTCGTAGATTCTGACGAAGTCGTCCGTTTTGTCCGCAATCTAGATAAACAAGAAACGCCAAAAAAGCGGCCGCTTGACGAAACCGCAAGGGAATTCTCTGAGGAGGAGCGGTGGAAAGACAAGCTTTCCGCGGTGCTGACCCAAAAGCTTGATCCCGCCGGGTTTGAGCGTTTGGTACAACGCATATTGCGCGAATCGGGGTTTGTCCAGGTTGAAGTCACCGGCCGCACGGGGGATGGCGGTATTGATGGAAAAGGGATTGCCCGTATTCATGGGTTCATGAGCTTTCATGTCTTATTTCAATGCAAGCGCTACAAGGGCTCTGTACCAGCCGGAGACATCCGAGATTTTCGCGGCGCTATGGTGGGGCGAGCAGACAAGGGCTTGTTCATCACCACTGGCTCCTTTACACCAGCCGCCGTAAAGGAAGCGACCCGCGACGGCGCGCCGCCAATCGATTTAGTCGACGGGGACGACCTTGCCCAAAAATTGAGAGAGCTGGCTCTTGGCGTCAAAACAGAACTCGTAAAGCACATCACTGTCGATGAAGCGTGGTTCGAGAGTTTGTGACATACGTAGATACATCGCATGCATACCAATCTACATAAGGAACGGAAATGATTTTACCAGAATTATTGGATATGGATTGCCAAATTCCAGGTGCCACTGCGGTCGTAATAATGCCATTATCCAGACTCGTTCTGCATGAGGCATTTTGCGTCGGGCGTTTTCATTTCTTCCCAGCGGGTTCGCTCGATTTTGCCAGACTGCGTCCAATCCCGAATGATACCATAGACCGATATTTATCATGCGACGCTGCGTTACTTGAGGGACCGAGAAAGCGGGAAATCGAGACATCCTTAACGGGATTTGATATTAATAGTTTCCTCGGATGCCCGGTCGTTGCATTCTGCCATACGCTTGACTGGGATGCATTTTACGGCGCGAATCACAATGCCGATATTTCATTGCTTATGCTTTTGACATCTTTGGTAGAACGGGCGTTGGACCTCATTCGCTTTTATTACTGTAGGCTTGATCTACCCGACACTTTACCAGGTCCCGTGGGTTCATGGAACAATTCCGGAGAGCATATTGGCGCACTACTGTATTCACCTCTGGAGCACGAAAGTTATCTCATTGCTGGAGCGGCAATTGAAAGTGCAGTAATTGCTCGGGGACTTGGGCTAGAACTTGATACTATCCCACCGCAGGATATTCCTTCTAGTGAGGATGGTGACGTCGCACGTATTCTGCTTCAGGGGCTATCCTTATATTCTGACGCTCTGTATTCATATAATTCTACGACGAAATTCATTCGCGTAATGACGCTTCTTGAGTACCTTGCCAGTCCATGGAAATACCAGAAATGGCAAAAGGCAAAATCTAATATAGCGTGCCATTGCGCTAACGAAAAAACACATTATCACGAACTGTGCGAACGTTTTCGTTTCTTAACGTCAGGAGGCAAAAACGCTGAGGAAAACGGTCTACGTACCCGCATTGTCCATATGGGAAAATTTCTACCTGAAATTATTGAACAATCGGGCGAGAGAAAGAAATTATTTAAGGAGCTTCAATGGTATTGCAGTAAGGTCCTAGGAGACATGATAGAAAATAAACACTATTCGCAGGAACAGTACGAGCGCTATCGCGACACCAGAAAGTGTCAATTAGGCGTCAAGGATTGTAATCCAACGTAGTGTCGCACCACAAACCGCGGCTATTGTCTGAGAACGAATGGTATTCAAAGGCACGACGTAAAGCGCAGAGTCAAAAAGGCTTTACGTGACTCACCCACTGGTCCCGAATATCCAGCCCCTTCTCCTGTTTGGGTGGCGACAGGCTTGTAGATGCCGGATCCTCGGACCGGGACACCATCGCCCCACACATCGACTATGTCGATGTGTGCCCATCCTCTATACAGCGCGCCCGGCCGCATCCCATTGGTTCGCACTCATCTGTTGCTCCTTTAACTGCCCCTCAGCGCAGACACCCCCTTCCAGAATCTTCTTGACAACCTGTCCAAACATAGCAAACATCGCAAACATGACAAGACAAGCCGATTTCCCTGCCATTCTGCGTGCTACGCGCGCGGCCTTGAATCTCACCCAGGACCAGCTCGCCGAACGCCTAGGCGTCTCCTTTGCTACGATCAACCGATGGGAAGGCGGCGGCAACAAGCCGCAACGCGCCGCACAGGAGGCGATCCTCGCGCTCGCGTACGAAGCGGGGATCGAGAACGCCGAGAGCCCCCCGCCCGCCGAGGCAGCTGCCCAAGTGACCCGGCGTCGCACGGGGCGGGCGGCTGCCGCCGTGCCCACCACCAAGCCGATGGAGCAGATGCTGTGGGACGCCGCTTGCTCGATCCGGGGCGAGAAGGACGCCGCCAAGTTCAAAGACTACCTGCTGCCGCTGCTCTTCCTGAAGCGACTGTCCGACGTCTTTGATGACGAGATTGCGCGGTTGGCCGAGGAGTACGGCGACCGAACCACCGCCCTGGAGATTGCCGAGTCGGACCACTCGCTGCTGCGATTCTACTTGCCCCCGGAGGCCCGTTGGGCAGTGATCAGTGGGCGTGAGTCATTCGACTGGCCGCTGGACGACCGCGGCCGCACGACCGTGCCCCGGGACATCGGCGAACACCTGACCAAGGCCGTGCGCGCCGTGGTCAAGCAGAACCCCGCGCTCTCCGGCGTGATCGACGTCGTGGACTTTGCTGCCGAGCGCAACGGCGAGCGTGATATCAACCCGGCCAAGCTGCGCGGCGTGGTCGAGACCTTCTCCGACCCGCGCTACCGCCTAGGGCTCGCCGACGTGCAGCCCGATTTCCTGGGTCGCGCCTACGAATACCTGTTGCGCAAGTTCGCTGAAGGGTCAGGACAAAGTGCGGGCGAGTTCTTCACTCCGACTGAGGTCGGCTTCCTGATGGCCCACATCCTACGCCCTAGGCCCGGCGAGACCTGCCACGACTACGCCTGCGGTTCAGGTGGACTGCTTATCAAACTGCAGATCGTTGCCCAGGAACTCGACCCTACCAGCCGTGTGCCGGTCAAGCTATCCGGCCAGGAGTTGCAGGCTGACAACTATGCCATCGCGCAGATGAACGCGATCATTCACGACATGGACGTGGAGTTGGCCCGCGGTGACACGATGATCAATCCCAAGTTCCGCAACGCGGACAGCACGATCCGGCGGCACGACATCGTCGTCGCCAATCCCATGTGGAACCAGCCGTTCACCACGGACATCTTCGCCAACGACCCGTTCGACCGCTTCCGCACCGCCGGCGGCATCACCACCGGCAAGGGGGACTGGGCCTGGCTGCAGCATACCCTGGCGTGCATGGACGACGACGGCCGGGCTGCTGTTGTGCTCGACACGGGCAGCGTGACGCGCGGCTCGGGCTCGAAGAACGAGGACAAGGAACGCAACATCCGCAAGTGGTTCGTCGATCGCGACCTGATCGACGGCGTCATCCTGCTGCCGGAGAACCTCTTCTACAACACCACTGCTGCTGGTGTCATCGTCGTACTCTCCAGGCGCAAGCCCGCGGCCCGCAAGGGGCGGATCATACTTCTCAACGCCAGCAAGCGATTCAAGAAGGGGCGGCCCAAAAACTACCTGCCGGAAGAGGACATCCGACCGCTGGCGGCGATGTACCTCAAGGGGGAGCCGGTCGAGGGCGAAGTGGCGGTGATCACCACCGAGCAGGCGCGGGAAGC
>JAJZBH010000184.1 GCA_021799015.1 Pseudomonadota bacterium | reverse complement strand
AGGATTGCCCGACACCGGGTGCGGTAGGAACGAACTCCACCGCCTCCACGCCGATAGGTCGTCCCTGCTTCCGCAGGGCAGCGGACGTGGACCGGATGTCGAGCACAACGCCACTTACCCGATCTGGCGGCCCAATGAACTGACTCGATAATACCCAAGTTTTCGGTTGGCCGGTTGCTGTCGCCCGCTGGTTGCTCTTCAACCAAGCATAAGGCAAAGTCGTTATCCGCGCCACTACTGATAGGAAGTCGCAATAGGTCGGTGGAACAGCGCTTGGAACAACGATCAAAGCGTTTGGCCAGGCACAGAGTATTGCGATGAGCGCAAATTTTCCGGGTAGTAGTGTTGCGTCCCGTTACGATGCGATCCTGCCTGTTGAGACGGGAAAGCTAAGTAAGCACACTAGAGAAGGCAAGCTGTATGCGACCCATTGTAGGAATTCCGGCCTGTAGCAAATTGATCGCGAACCATCGGCAGCACGCAACACCGGCACGTTATGGTGAAGCGCTGATTCTGGCAGCCGGCGCAGTGCCGGTTTTGATCCCAGCGGAAGGAGAAATCATGCTGGCCCTGCTGGATCGACTTGATGGAATCCTGTTTGATGGAAGCCCAAGCAATGTGGAACCCAGTCGCTATGGGGCCGCAGTCGACGAAACGCCCGGGGCCCATGATCCTGATCGAGACGCGACGACGCTACCGTTGATCAGAGCAGCTATTGCGCGAGGCCTGCCAATACTGGGGATCTGTCGTGGCGTGCAAGAAATCAATGTGGCACTTGGTGGAACACTTTCCCAAAAGGCCTACGAGTTGCCAGGACGAATGGACCATCGCGCTGGCAACGGCACGCTCGCAGAGCAATTTGCGGTCAAACATGCGGTTTATCTGTCCGGTGAAATTGCCCAAATTTGCGGCGGAACGTCCATCGACGTAAATTCGTTGCATGGCCAAGCGATCGGTGAACTTGCACCAGGTTTAGTCGTCGAAGCTTTGGCACCGGACGATACGATCGAGGGCATACGTGTCAAAGATGCAAAGGGTTTTGCGATCGGGGTGCAATGGCACCCAGAATGGGAGGTTCTAGCTTTTCCTGACCGCCGCCGCTTATTCGAGAGTTTCGGTCAGGCGTGCAGGCGATACTACGCAAGCGAGCGGCAAGCCGCCTGACTTTTGCATCTAAACGTACTATATGAGGCGTCCCGTTCGGAAAGGAGCGTTTCGATGGACGTGCAAACAATCGATAGCGAGTATGAACAGTTACAGGATCAGGCTAAACAAACGGTGGAAAAGATCAAAGAGCTTGCCAATAAATTGCAAACTTCTGCCCAGTCAGGCAACCAGGATTCTCGTGACTGGCTGCTCGACCTTCGGGAGATCGCCTTAGCTATTCAAACCGAACAGAATCAGGTCAACAGCCTGCTGCAGGCTCTCCACGCCTTTGTTGCGAACCAGGCACACCAACAGATGGCAACCGTGCCGCAAGCGGCGGCGCCTCAAACACAGCCATGGGGCGTGCCACAGCCCTACCCTCAGCCGGGATATCCTCCGCAAGCCTATCCGCAGCAGGGAGGCGGCTTACTGGGCGGTTTGCTGGGTTCCGGATTCGGCCGTGCAATTGCGATGGGCGCAGGATTTGGAATTGGCGACGACATCATTAACAGCATTTTCTGATAACAGCTGATGAATTGGCTCACTGAATTCGTCCGGCCGCGCGTGCGCACCCTCCTCGGCCGCAAAGAAGCTCCTGATAATCTCTGGCATCAATGCCCAATTTGCCAGCAAATGATTTTTCACCGCGAACTGGAGGCGATGAAAAAAGTGTGCCCGCATTGCGGGCATCACATGCGCGCCACCGCGGCCGAGCGACTTGACTGGACCTTTGACGACGGCATCTTCCAACGGATTGACTTACCAAAGGTTCCAGTGGACCCTCTGCGTTTTCACGACAAGAAGCGCTATCCGGATAGGTTAACGGATACTCGTAAGAAGACGGGGTTGGACGATGCGATTTTGGTCGCGCATGGGGCGGTCGGCGGTCATCGGGCAGTGGTTGCCGCGATGGATTTCCGCTTTATGGGCGGATCCATGGGGGCAGCGGTGGGGGAGGCTCTTATTGCGGCAGCCCGGCTTGCGGCCTTGCAACGTGCGGCATTCATCGTTTTCACCGCCTCTGGCGGGGCACGTATGCAGGAAGGCCCAATCAGTCTAATGCAAATGCCGCGAACCACTATTGCGGTGCAAATGGTGCGAGAGGCTGGCCTCCCTTACATTGTCGTACTGACCGATCCGACTACTGGCGGCGTTACGGCGTCGTTCGCAATGCTCGGTGACATTCAGATCGCCGAACCTAACGCCCTAATTGGCTTTGCCGGCGCCCGCGTCATTGAAGAGACAATCCGTGAAAAATTACCAGCGGGCTTTCAACGTGCCGAATATTTGCTCGAGCATGGCATGATTGACATGGTTACGCCCCGTGCCGACCTGACAGCGACCCTTGGTCGCCTTCTTAGCCTTTTTAAGGTGACTCCCGCCGAAAAACAGGCTGCGTGAGTCCCATTGAGCGCAGAATCGAGCGCCTGCATACCCTCTATCCACGGGTTATTGATCTGCGGCTGGAGCGACTAGAGCGATTGCTGGCATCGCTTGACAATCCAGAGCGAAAACTACCGCCTGTAATACATGTCGCAGGCACTAACGGAAAGGGCAGTGTATGCGCATTCATAAACGCGATAGCCACAATGGCTGGCCTGCGCGCGCACGTTTATACCTCACCTCACTTGGTGCATTTCAATGAAAGAATACGTCTTGCAGGCAATCTGATACATGATGACGAACTCGACAGCGTGCTCGACATGGTCGAGTGCGCCAACAGGTCCGAGCCGATCACTGTGTTTGAGGCTATTACTGCTGCAGCGTTTGTCGCTTTCTCCCGTACACCCGCTGATCTTACAGTTATTGAAGTTGGACTTGGTGGCCAGTTCGACGCCACTAATGTCATCCCATCACCTCGTGTCGCTGCAATTACGTCCATTTCACTCGACCATCAGGAATTCCTGGGTGGGACTGAAAGCCTCATCGCCCGTGAAAAGGCCGGAATCATTAAGCATGGAACATGTGCGGTCACCGGCGCCCAATCACCTGAAGTTCTTTCCGTTCTTGAGGAACGCGCTAATGCTGCCGGGGCGCGGTTGCTTACGCGGGGTCGTGATTGGCATGTGACCCCGTTAGGACAAGGTTTCGTCTTTGAGGATCACGAGCAAAAGCTGGAACTGCCCCGTCCCAGTCTTATTGGCGGGCACCAGCTTGATAATGCCGGAATCGCGATTACCGCATTGCGTGCAGCAGGTTTTTTGTTGCCTGATGCAGCCCTTTCCGCTGGCGTTAGCCATGCAACATGGCCAGCGCGAATGCAAATTCTTGGCAAACCGTATACGGATCTACTGCCCCCCGGGTCCAAAATCTGGCTTGATGGCGCACACAATGTAGGTGGAGCCCAAGCAATTGCACAAATTCTGAGGGACTCGGCAATACCCGTACATCTGATCGTCGGAATGAAGCAGGGCAAGGATTGCAACGAGTTTCTAAAAATCGTGATGCCGCACGCGGCAAGCATACAGGCCGTTACCGAGCGCGGGCAGCACCTTGCCTTGCCGGTTGATCAAATCATCGCGGCCTCTGGCGGGCGTGCTTTACCCGGACCGACTGTCCTGTCTGCCCTTCGTCACCTAGCGAAGGGTAGCACCCCCCAACATGTTCTGATTTGCGGCTCACTCTATCTCGCTGGAGTTATTCTTGCTCACGCGGAGCAGTCTCAATCAGAATTAGCCTAATACCAAGCTGCGGGTCAGTTGACTCGAATGTGAATAGGACCGGCTCGGCGGGCCGTGATTCGCTGTTGCCATGGGGAGGCGATTGGCGATGACGGTAGC
>JAJZBH010000183.1 GCA_021799015.1 Pseudomonadota bacterium | reverse complement strand
GAAAAACTCCCCACCTGGCCCAATAAGCGGCTCCACGAACTCTTGCCGTGGAACTGGAAAAAATCTGCATTAGCCTGATTGGCGCCAACCCGCAAGGGTGGGTTCGCTGAACGCTTACACCCCAACTGCAAGCGCTTGATCGCCTTGCTGCATGTGCTGCTCAGGTTCGCTCCGGGCCGGGCAGCGGCGTGGGTCAAGCAGCGCGCGCCGATTCTGTGCGCTTGCTGTGGTGCGGTGATGAGGATCGTGCGAACGCGGATTCGGTCGGGATGCTCAGGGGGCATGCCAACGCCAATTGCCCCCGAAGGGGCGCATTGACCATGTAAGCGTCACGCCCTTCGGCAGATATCGGGAGTCAGCACCCGCAAGCTGAGGCGCCGGCTTGCCTTGAATCTGGGCCATTCGCAGCAGCATCGACCGGCCAACGAATAAAACGGACATCGGCTGCCGCAACGGCAGACATGAAGCGGGCGGAGCAGCCCACATCCTCCCGGTGAAACTCCAAACCGGGGCACTTCCCAAATACATATTTTCTGTGCGGCCCGGTCGGCGCTCAGAACCGGGTTCGTCCAACAAACGGTTTAGATCGTGGCTTCGCACGATCTAACCTTATTCGTTATGCGTTTTTATCGGCATAAGTGACGTTCAAACCTTCACTTTGACTTGGTACTTCAAAAAACTTCGTGACATAACTAAATACAGCTTCCGTATCAAATGCTGCTCTTCCTGGTTGCTCTTCACGCCTTTGACCTATTTGCTTTAGACACTGCTCATCGCTGACATCCAAATATACGAGTTGATGATTAGCCTTGATTTCTGAAACTAAATCTAAAAACCACTTTCGTTGATCAACAGTATTCGCTGGGAAATCCATGACCACATTTGTACCTGTGGACAGGATATTTTGAACGTGAACTCGAACCAATGGCTTTAACAATGCTGAGAATTTTAGATAGTCATCAAATAAAGAAATTTGCTGAGGATACAAGATTGATAACCAATCATCTTCAGACAACAGAACAGCATTTAACTCAGAGGCAATGAGCTTTTATTTTGTCGATTTTCCTGCGCCCATTTTCCCACAGAAGAATGTCAAAGTACCTTTTTCTATCATACAAACTCCATTAACGCATAATCGGGATAGGGGAAGGTCTCGCGATCTTACCCCTCCCACACCACCGTGCGTACGGGACCGTACACGGCGGTTCAATGAACACATTCCTGTCATCCCGCGAGGGCTGGCAGATCTAAACTGCTGAAGATCCTCGCTGGCAAGGCCAGCGATAGTGCCGGGGTTTTCGACAGACGCCACGGGCCATGTGCACTCTTGCTGGTGTTCCATGCTTCCCGCACGGTCACACCGCGTTTGCGCAGCTCCCGGTATAGCCTGACCGTCCCCATTGCTTCCAGATGGTGCAGCGTAACTTGCGCCGCAGCCATTTGTCGATGTCGCGCAGAGGACTCAGCACCTCGGCTATGCCGAAGTACGCTTTCCAACCAAGCAGGCTTGTTCTCAGCTCTGCTACGATGTCGGCCAAACGGTGGCCTCGGGTGCGGCGGGTCAGTTCCCGGATGCTTCATGCAGTTTCCGCGTCGTTCATTGTTCGGGCCTTCAGTGGCGTCACCCACTTATGCCCTCTGCTGACTTCTCCACGGCTTTCAATGCCGGTTGCCCGTCATTTTGTGGCCTGTTGTCAGCCCACTGCCGTGGAGATCTCCCGGGGTAAAACACGCCACTTTCTGCGCTGCCGCCGGATTTACACAGTGCATCCCAAATCCGCAGATGGAGGACTTCGCGGTCACGTGCCCGCTCGTCCCGGGTGCATCACGCCTCATATCCGGTTTTTGTTCATCGCCCCGCAATTTCGGATTGGGCTTCCTCCAGACCCCGCCTCGCGACGACGCCCTTGCCCTTCTCCTTGCCTTCGGCTCTGCGTAAACCTGGCCATAGGACTCGCACCTATGAAGCAACACGCCATGCCCGGCGCACACGCTCAGCTTAACCGACCGGCTTTGAAGCGCCAGCAAAAAAGTCGGTCCGAGTTGAAGCTGTTGTTAGAAGCCATGCTCGCCATTGAGAACGGAAGCAAAAACGTTGCGGTCCACATTGCCACCAGAAATTACCACTGCAACCTTGCGGCCCGCTATTCTGGTGCGTTCCTGAATTGCGGCGGCGGTTGCGGCAGCGCCCGCCCCTTCGCAAGTGTTGTGCGTACACTCGAAAAGTGTCCGCATAGCTGTCGCAACTTCCTCATCTGCAACCGTGACGATGCGATCAATGCCTCGCCAGATAATTTCAAGTGCATCCGGTTCAGGGACCCGGCAGGCCATACCATCAGCGAGCTTCGTGCTTACATGTGACTCAACGACGTTCTTGGAGGCAAACGACTCAGCATAGGCCCTTGCATGAGCTGACACGACTCCGACTATTTCCGTTTTTAGTCCGAGCGCATCGCGGACTGCCACCATTCCGCAGATTCCTGATCCGAGGCCAATCGGCACATATACAACGTCAATGTCCCTGACCGCCTGCAGAAGCTCATAGCTGTACGTAGCAACCCCGGTAACCAGTAACGAGTGGAACGACGGCATCATGTGCAGCCCCCGCTCTTGAGCGATCCTCGACGCTTGCTCGCGGGATGACTGAAAGTCGTCCCCATACTCTATAAGCTCGACCCCCAGGGCACGCATTGCGGCATTTTTTTCCACGCTGTTTCCATAGGGGACAACGACAGTCGCCGGCACTCCGTAACGCCTTGCGACAAATCCGAGCGATTGACCGTGGTTGCCACGGGTAGCGCTGACTACTCCGTTCTTGAGCACTTCCGATTGTGCGTAATGAGCAAAATACACCAGACCACCGCGGATCTTGAAAGCTCCAACAGGTGTGTGATTTTCATGTTTCACCCATACCTCTGCTCCAAGACACTCGCAGAGTAGCGGCCAACAATACTGTGGTGTAGGTGGCATATCCGCATAGACAATTTCCGCTGCGGCCTGAATCTCATCTAAGCTTGGTTGCAAAACGAAACCTCCAATTATTCGGCGCTTCTAACGAATGAAGCTAACCGGCCCAACCTGCGACCGAGAGCCAAACAGAGACGAGAAAGACGGAACGTGAGAGAGGAAAGCGGACCGTGCAGGTTGGGTCCGAGTTGAGCGGGGGGTTAGGCCTTGCGAAACGGTTTTTGGTCATCTTGTTGGCAGAGATCGAACAAATGCGAGTGCACTGGATACTAATTTTGCCCTTAAGTTATCGTCACCATAAACTCGTGGATCGGCCCTGACCCACCCTTGTATCACCCGGTTCCTTGAGACCATGGGAACGATACCTGAAATCTGAAGCGCCCACGCGTCATTGCCCTTGCCGAGGCGAATCAACATGCCGTCATCGCGTGCACCGCAGAACAACTTTCGGTCCAATAGCCATGCCCAGCCACCAAACATTGCCTTTTCTTTGATGCCCCGTTCTGAGTTCAGGTCGTCGGCGATCAATTCTTCTAAGCCCCTATCGCGTGCCATGTTTCCTCTCGCATACAAGTTGACGGTGACAGGGATTGTTGAGTCCGACGAGATGGGCCTAACGGGGCGCGAGTTGTGCGGCACCCGCGTAGCGGTGTCCGCTCGAACAAGGGGTTCGCGGGCGCTGTGCGCCCAGCGCCCCGATGTTCGATACTCGCGCAGGGTTAGGCAGTAACTTCAAGGTACTCAACGATACTTGCCGGTTGTGGGACGGGCAAACCATCTTCGACAAGCCCCTCGATGTGAAATTCGATTGCCTCTCGCATTTCACGCTCGGTTTCTTCGACAGTAGATCCGGTAGCGACGCATCCAGGCAAATCTGGAACGTAGGCTGAATAATTGTTTTCTGCTTTTTCTACAACGATTGCGTAGCGCATAGGTTAGTCCTTCAACTGAGCCTGTTTAAATATGCTGTTCAACGTGCCG
>JAJZBH010000021.1 GCA_021799015.1 Pseudomonadota bacterium | reverse complement strand
TCATCGCCGTATTCTTACGGATTACGGATTTGAAGGGCACCCGTTGCGCAAGGATTTCCCGCTCACGGGTCACGTCGAGGTGCGGTATGACGAGGATGAGAAGCGGGTGGTTTATGATCGCGTTGCATTAACGCAGGAGTTTCGGCATTTTGACTTTCTTTCGCCCTGGGAGGCGGTCACGACCCTGCCGGGCGACGAAAAGGCCTTACGCAAGGCAGGTTCTTCGTCATGAGCAATGTTTCGGAACAACCGACGCCGGCGTACAACCTTGCGGTAACGGACCGGCATACGGTTAACTTCGGCCCACAGCATCCGTCGACGCATGGTGTTCTGCGGTTGATCATGGAGCTTGACGGTGAGACCGTGGAGCGCGCTGACCCGCATATTGGCCTTTTGCACCGTGGCACTGAAAAGCTGATCGAATACAAATCCTATCTTCAGGCCGTGCCGTATTTCGATCGACTTGATTACGTGTCCGCAATGAATTGTGAATATGCGTTCGCGCTTGCCACGGAAAAGCTTCTGGATGTCGTGGTGCCGGATCGTGCGCAATGGATCCGCGTGATGTTTTCGGAAATTACGCGCATTCTGAACCATATTCAGAACACGGTGCATCTTGCGCTCGATATTGGTGCTCAGACCCCAAGCCTTTGGGGTTACGAAGAGCGCGAAAAGCTGCTTGAGTTCTACGAAGCGGTTTCCGGTGCGCGGTTTCATGCAAACTATTTTCGTCCGGGTGGTGTGGCAAAAGATCTTCCCGATGGACTCGCCGAAAGAATTTGGGATTGGACCGAGAAATTCCCGAAATTCGTTGATGACGTGGAAGGGTTGCTGACCGAAAATCGTATCGTCAAACAGCGACTCGTGGATATCGGAGTCATTTCAGTTTCCGATGCGCTCGGCATGGGGTTTGCGGGGCCTAATTTACGGGCCTGCGGTGTGGCCTGGGATCTGCGCCGGTCTCGGCCCTATGACAAATATTCGGAGGTCGATTTCGCGATTCCTGTCGGAAAGCATGGAGATTGCTACGATCGCTATCTCGTGCGCATTCACGAAATGCGAGAAAGCGCAAAGATCATTCGCCAGGCTCTCCAGAAATTGCCGGCGGGTCCCGTGAAAATCCAGGACAGCAAGATTGCGTCGCCCAGGCGGTCGGAGATGAAACATTCGATGGAAGCGATGATCCATCATTTCAAACTCTACTCCGAGGGTTTTCATGTACCGCCTGGCGCCACCTATACCGCCGTTGAGGCGTCAAAGGGTGAGTTTGGTGTCTATCTGATCGCGGACGGGACGAATCATCCATATCGGTGCAAAATCAGGCCGACGGGGTTTGGTCATCTGCAGGCAATGGACTTGCTTACAAGGGGACATATGCTTGCTGATGCAATCGCGATTCTTGGATCGATCGACGTCGTATTTGGTGAAGTGGATCGCTGACGATGAGTACGCTTGTACAACCGGACCAATTCGCATTCGACGAAAAAAGTACCGCGGAGATTCCATCAATTATGGCGCGGTATCCTCAGGGTAAACAGGCAAGTGCGGTGATGCCACTCCTTGACCTGGTGCAAAGGCAGATGGCCCGTGTTACCGGGCGCGCATGGGTACCGCGCGCGGCGATGGATGCGGTCGCTGATCTGATCGGTGTCCCCAAGATTCGCGTCTACGAAGTTGCAAGCTTCTACACGATGTTTCATCTCGGGCCGGTCGGTCCAAATCATCTTCAGGTTTGCACGACGACACCGTGTTGGTTGCGAGGATCGGATGCGGTGCATGCCGCGTGCCGCGCCGCTGCCGATACCGATCCCGATCTGTTTACCGTTGAAGAAGTCGAATGCCTTGGCGCATGCGTCAATGCGCCAGTGCTCATGATCAATGATCAGCTCTACGAGGATCTTGACGGGGAGCGGACGGAGGCGCTGCTGAACGCCATCCGTCGCGGTGAAAAGCCGGAACCGGGCTCCACTACCGGTCGCCACGGATCGGCACCGGAGGGCGGCCCCACGACCTTGTTTGCCACTGATGCCAGCGAACGGACCGACGCCTGATGTTAAGCGATAAGGATAGGATTTTCACGAACCTCTACGGGCTGCGCGATTGGAGGCTTCGAGGCGCCCGGGCGCGCGGCGACTGGGACGGCACGGCGGCAATCATCGCGCGTGGCCGAGATGCGATTGTGGAGGAGGTTAAGGCGTCCGGCCTGCGCGGTCGCGGGGGGGCTGGTTTCCCCACCGGCCTGAAATGGTCCTTTATGCCGAAGCAAAGCGATGGGCGACCAAGCTACCTCGTCGTCAACGCGGATGAGGGCGAGCCAGGGACGTGCAAGGACCGCGACATTCTTCGGTACGACCCTCACAAGCTGATAGAAGGGTGTCTGCT
This sequence comes from Pseudomonadota bacterium, assembly GCA_021799015.1. Taxonomy (GTDB): domain Bacteria; phylum Pseudomonadota; class Alphaproteobacteria; order Acetobacterales; family Acetobacteraceae; genus Acidiphilium. The sequence goes on along the minus strand of JAJZBH010000021.1, from coordinate 21,938 downwards.
GGCCGGCGTCGGCATGGGCGCTAACGCGGCTTACATCTACATTCGAGGCGAGTTTCATCAGGAATATCGCAACCTGCAGGCGGCGATCGATGAAGCCTACCAGGCGGGTTTGATTGGCACAAACGCCTGCGGTTCGGGTTTCGACTTTGATATTCACGTGCATCGTGGTGCCGGCGCTTATATTTGTGGCGAGGAATCCGCGCTGCTGGAGAGCATTGAGGGCAAAAAGGGAATGCCGCGGATGAAGCCGCCATTTCCGGCGGCGATCGGCTTGTATGGCTGTCCAACAACGGTCAACAACGTCGAAACGATCGCCGTCGTTCCGACGATTCTACGACGCGGTGCAGCATGGTTTTCGGCGCTCGGTCGGCCGAAGAATACGGGGACCAAGATTTTCTGCATTTCCGGGCATGTCAACAGGCCGTGTAACGTGGAGGAAGAGATGGGTATTCCTCTACGGGACTTGATCGAGAAACATGCCGGCGGAGTCCGGGGAGGTTGGGACAATCTGCTGGCCATCATCCCGGGGGGGTCGTCCGTACCGGTCCTGCCAAAGTCCATCTGTGATTCGGTTTTGATGGATTACGACAGTTTGCGTGACGTGCGCAGCGGATTGGGGACGGCGGCAGTTATCGTGATGGATCGATCAACAGACTTGATACGTGCCATTGCGCGCCTCTCCGCCTTTTATAAGCACGAAAGCTGTGGCCAGTGCACACCATGCCGCGAAGGTACCGGATGGATGATGAGGGTCATGAATCGATTGGTTGAGGGCCGTGCCGAGATTGCAGAAATCGACCTTCTAGAGCAAGTGACACGCCAGGTCGAAGGTCACACGATCTGTGCCTTGGGCGACGCTGCGGCGTGGCCGATCCAAGGACTCCTGCGTCATTTTAGGCCGATGGTAGAAGCGCGCATCGCCAACTACCACAGCCGGGACACGCGCCGCGTGGCAGCGGAGTGACGAGGTAGTACAAATGCAGTGTACGGAACTTGGCAATGGCTTGCGGATTGCCCGCTTCGGTCTCCTTGGCTTTGATTTTGTCAAAGCGAAACGGGGCTGCGCAGCCTTGGCTGAATCCGCAGTGAAGGGCCGCTTTATTGACACCAACAGGAAGCAAGACTGATGGCGAAGGTCACGATCGACGGCATCGAAATTGAGGTACCGAACGGTTTCACGGTGCTGCAGGCTGCGGAAGCGGCAGGGCGCGAAATTCCCCGCTTCTGCTACCACGACCGGCTTTCCATCGCCGGAAATTGCCGAATGTGCCTCGTCGAGATCGAGAAAATGCCAAAGCCGGTGGCCTCATGTGGTCAGCCTGTCGCCGATGGCATGGTGATCTCCACAGACTCCGAGAAGATTCGCGAGGCCCGCCGCGGAGTGATGGAGTTCCTGCTGATTAATCATCCGCTCGATTGCCCGATCTGCGACCAGGGTGGCGAATGCGATTTGCAGGACGAAGCGCTAGGGTATGGGCGAAGTTACTCGCGCTATCACGAAGCTAAACGAGCAGTTAGCGAAAAATATCTTGGCCCGCTGGTCAAGACCGTTATGACGCGGTGCATCCACTGCACGCGTTGTGTCCGTTTTCTTGCGGAAGTCGCCGGGGTGCCCGAGCTCGGCGCGGTGTCGCGTGGCGAGTCCATGGAAATCACCAACTACATCGAGCGGGGACTGAGCTCGGAAATGTCGGGAAACATCATTGACCTTTGTCCCGTGGGCGCATTGACATCAAAACCCTATGCGTTCACCGCCCGAGCCTGGGAGCTAAACAAGGTCGACAGTATCGATGTTTTGGATGCCGTCGGGACCAATATTCGAGTTGACTCGAGGGGAGGCGAGGTGCTGCGGGTCCTGCCGCGCCTCAATGAGGGGGTGAACGAAGAATGGCTGGCGGACAAGGGCCGGTTTGCCATCGACGGAAACAAGCGCCGGCGCCTGGACCGGCCGTGGATCCGTGAGGCAGGCAAGCTCCGCCCGGCGACCTGGCAGGAAGCGTTTGCAGCTATCGCGCGACGACTCGAGGGTCTAACCGGTGACCGTATTGGCGCGATCGCCGGCGATCTTTGCGACGCTGACAGCATGTTTGCGTTGAAGACGCTGATGCAATCGCTGGGATCGCGAAACTTGGATTGCCGTCAGGACGGGGCTTTTCTCGACCCGTCAAGGCGGGCATTCTATTTGTTCAATACGACAATCGCCGGCTTGGATGAGGCTGACGCGTTGCTGATTATTGGAGCGAACCCGCGTCGAGAAGCGCCGGTTCTGAATGCGAGAATACGGCGGCGGTGGATGGAACTAAGCCAGTTCGAAGTCGGGCTGATCGGTGCAGATGTCGATTTGACCTACCCTGCCGAGTGGCTTGGATCTGACCCATCCGCTATTGCGGCTCTGCGCACCGGGGGTGTGGATTTCGCCCGGAAGCTTGAAGCTGCCAAGAACCCAGCGCTGATTCTCGGTTACTCTGCTTTAATGCGACCGGATGGCGCGGCGCTTCTCGCCGCGGCCTGGCGGCTCGCATTGCATTTCAACATGATCAGGGCCGACTGGAATGGCTTCAATGTCCTGCATCGGGCGGCGGCCCGAGTTGGTGGTCTTGATTTAGGCTTTGTCCCGCAGGAGGGTGGCCAGAGCGCCTCGCAGATGCTGGCTGGTGGGGTCGATGCGCTGTGGTTGCTTGGGGCGGACGAAATCGATGCAGCCAAAATACCTGCTAATACCTTCGTGATTTATCAGGGGCATCACGGTGACCGGGGCGCGGCACGCGCCGACGTGATCTTGCCAGGATCAACCTATCTCGAGAAGTCAGGGCTTTACGTCAACCTGGAGGGACGTGTGCAGGAAGCCGCCCGGGCGGTCTTTCCACCAGGTGAGGCGCGCGAGGACTGGGCCATTATTCGGGCTTTCAGCGATATTGTGGGAAAGGCGCTGCCTTTCAATGACCTGAAGGGGGTGCGTGATTCGCTGGTCAAGGCCTGTCCGGTCTTTGGAGAGATTGGCACCTTGCGCCGGCTTGCGACGCTCGACACGACGCCTCCTGCGGGAGACCCTGATGCGGTTTCGTCAGAGCCGCTGGCGGAGCCGCTTGAGAACTACTACCAGACCGATACGCTCAGTAGGGCAAGCCCGACGATGGCGCGCTGTGTTGACGAGATCGTGTCGCCTGCCCGCGCTGCGGCGGAGTAGAATCATGTCGCCAAGCTTCTTCTCAAGCGATTTCGGTGTCCTCGTGATTACGCTGCTGAAGGCATTAGCGCTGCTTGTGCCTCTTCTGATCGGAGTTGCCTATCTTACCTACGCCGAGCGCAAAGTTCTGGCGGCGATGCAGTTGCGGCGTGGCCCGAACGTTGTTGGGCCTTTTGGGCTTTGGCAGCCGTTCGCTGACGCAATCAAGATGCTGTTCAAGGAAACGATTGTTCCGGATGGGGCTAACCGACTGTTATTTTTAGTGGCGCCGATGATCACTTTTGGTCTTGCTGTGATGGCCTGGGCCGTGATCCCGGTTAACGATCACTGGGCTATTGCCAACATCAACGTCGGCATCCTGTATTTGTTCGCAATTTCTTCGCTTGGCGTCTATGGGGTTATTATCGCCGGTTGGGCGAGCAACTCGAAGTTTGCCTTTCTGGGCGCGATGCGCAGTGCTGCACAAATGGTCAGTTACGAGGTGTCCATCGGCGTCGTGATTTTGACCGTGCTGATTTGCGTAGGCAGCCTCAATTTAAACGATATTGTGATGGCGCAACGGCATCTTTGGTTTGCAATTCCGCTGCTGCCGATGTTGGTCGTTTTCTTTATTTCCACGCTTGCAGAAACAAACCGCGCTCCATTTGACCTCCCAGAGGGTGAGAGCGAGATCGTTGCAGGATTCTTTGTCGAATACAGCGCAATGACCTTTGCCCTCTTTTTCCTTGGCGAATATGCCAACATGATTTTGATGAGTGCGATGACGACGATCCTGTTTCTTGGGGGTTGGCTTGCGCCGGCGCCTTTTCTGCCGTTTACTTGGATTCCGGGGCCGATCTGGTTTGTGGCCAAGGTTGCGGCGTGCCTGTTCGTGTTCCTGTGGGTGCGGGCGACGCTCCCACGATTTCGCTACGATCAGCTGATGCAGCTTGGCTGGAAGGTGTTTCTTCCACTTTCTTTGGTTTGGCTGGTTGTAACGGCGGGAGCGCTGGAGTTGTTCGGCTGGTTACCTCATGCATGACCGGGAGAAACACTGATGGCGAGACTTGACCGGTTCGCGCGAGGGTTGATCCTTGCGGAAATCCTCACAGGAATGGGTCTGACGTTGCGGTACTTTTTCAAACCGAAGGCAACGCTCAACTATCCCTATGAAAAGAACCCGCTTAGCCCGCGCTTCAAGGGTGAGCATGCCCTGCGGCGTTACCCGAATGGCGAAGAGCGATGCATTGCTTGCAAACTATGCGAAGCGATTTGCCCGGCCCAAGCGATTACCATCGAAGCTGAGCCGCGTGAGGACGGCTCACGGCGAACAACACGCTACGACATTGATATGAGCAAGTGCATCTATTGCGGTCTGTGCGAGGAGGCTTGCCCGGTTGACGCGATTGTCGAGGGGCCAAATTTCGAATTTGCTACGGAGACCCGTGAGGAATTGATGTACAACAAGCAGCGCTTGCTTGCGAACGGCGATCGCTGGGAGTCTGAACTCGCCAAGCGGCTTGAGCTTGACGCGCCATACCGCTGAGGAGGCCATGATGATCCCAACGATCTTCTTCTACTTGTTCTCCGCAATCCTTCTCGCCTCAGCATGCATGGTCATTACGGCACGGAACCCGGTTCATTCCGTCCTGTTTCTGATTCTTTGTTTTCTCAATGCAGCAGCATTGTTTGTGATGGCCGGAGCAGAATTTCTCGCGATGGTTTTGGTTATCGTGTACGTTGGCGCTGTCGCGGTCCTGTTCCTCTTTGTAGTGATGATGCTCGATGTGGATTTCATCGCGCTACGTGAGGGCTTCCAGCGTTACGTTCCCCTTGGCCTAACTGTCGGTTTGATTCTGATGGTAGAAGTTGGCCTGACAGTTGGTGGTTTTGAATACGCGGGCGTTGGCCACGGAGACCACGCGACGGTCATGCTCCCGGGAAGCACTGACGCAAGTGCTCTCGGCAATCTGATCTACACGCATTATGCCTATGTTTTTGAGTTGTCAGGCCTTCTTCTGCTTGTTGCAATGATTGGTGCCATCGTGCTGACATTGGTGGAACGGACGCCGCCACGGCGGCAAGACATATCTCGCCAACATGCAAGAAGCGTCGCTGGGACCTTGACGATGGTAAAGGCCGAACTTGGTGCTGGCGTGACCCTCCCTGAGCCGCGCGAGAGGGAAATCGTATGATACTGCCTGCTGGACTCAACGCCTATCTGGTTGTGGCGGCGTTACTGCTGGTCATCGGAATTTTTGGCATTTTCCTTAATCGCAAAAACGTCATTGTTATCATGATGTCGATTGAGCTGATCCTGCTTGCCGCCAACCTCAACTTTGTTGCCTTTTCCGGCGCTCTACACGACATGGCGGGGCAGGTTTTCACCATGTTCGTGCTTGCCGTCGCCGCGGCAGAAGCCGCCGTCGGACTTGCGATTGTTGTTGTTTATTTCCGTAACCGCGGCTCGATCGAGGTCGAAGACGTTACGCTGATGAAGGGCTGATCATGATGCTCGCGATCGCCGTTTTTGCACCTTTGGCGGGAACCATCCTCGCCGCTCTTCTTCGCCCGACTGCCGGGAACAGGCCCGCAATCGGCGCCAGTCTTCTTGGAATGGCCGTTTCTGCGTTCGCAGCGGTGTCGAGCCTGATTCGCCACGTGCATGATGGGGTACCGATGCATCCCATTGCGCTCGGCTCATGGATTTCCGTTGGGCACTTTTCCGCGCACTGGGCGCTGCGCGAAGATGCGCTCTCGCTGGTGGTGACGGCGATGGTCAGCGTGGTCTCGGCAATCATCCATTTGTACAGCGTCGGTTATATGGCGCACGACCGCACCAAGACGCGGTTTTTTGTTTATATCTCGCTGTTCACGTTTGCCATGCTGATGCTTGTAACGGCGAATAACCTTCTGCAGTTGTTCTTCGGATGGGAGGGCGTTGGTCTCGTATCCTATCTGCTCATCGGATACTGGTATGATCGGGACAGCGCCAACGCTGCCGCGATCAAGGCATTCGTTGTAAACCGCGTTGGGGATTTATTCTTTCTAATCGGCACTGTTCTAATCTACGTCCAGTTTGGCACGATGGATTTTGACGCGATCTTTCGTGCCGTGCCGTCGATGTTGCACACTTCATATCATCTCGCCGGCTTCAACCTGCCTGTTTTGGAGCTTATCTCGGTCTTGTTGTTCATCGGTGCGATGGGCAAATCTGCGCAAATATTCCTGCACACGTGGCTACCTGATGCCATGGAAGGACCAACGCCGATTTCCGCCCTGATTCATGCGGCGACGATGGTGGCTGCGGGCGTGTACATGGTTGTGCGCATGTCACCGCTGATCAGCCACGCGCCAGTGGCAATGGCCACAATAACAGTAATTGGAGGATTCACGGCTTTTTTTGCGGGGACCATTGGCTGCGTACAGAACGATATCAAGCGGATTATCGCCTACTCGACCTGCTCTCAGCTTGGATATATGTTTCTCGGTGCGGGCGTGGGCGCGAATCAGGCGGCGATCTTTCACATGTTAATGCATGCATTCTTCAAAGCGCTACTGTTCCTGGCAGCTGGTTCGGTGATTCATGCGCTGGCCGACGAACAGGATGTTCGGCAGATGGGCGGACTTTGGCGGAAGTTGCCGCTCACCTACGTGACAATGGCCGTCGGCGGGCTGGCACTGGCGGCAATACCGCCGTTTTCAGGATATTACTCCAAGGACGCGATTCTGGGAGCGGCATTTGCAAACGGTGGGGTCCCCGCCACATTCGGTTGGATCTGTGGGGTCCTAGGTGCCGGCCTGACTGCCTTCTATACTGCGCGCTTGGTTTTGCTGACGTTCCACGGCACCTATCGTGGTCCTCGCGAGACCTACGAGCACGCCCACGAAAGTGGTTGGACAATGGCGGTGCCGCTGGTTCTGCTCGCGATAGGGGCATTCGCGGGGGGATACGTGCTGCAAGGGACGCTGATTGGTCCCAGTAACCACACTTTCTGGGGTGCGAGCATTGTTGATCCGGCAGGACTGCATGTGTTGCGAGAGGCGCGGCTGAACCCCGCCTGGGCCGCTCGCTTGCCGCTCGCGCTTGCGCTGGTTGGTTTCGGGATCGCCTATTTGTTCTATGTTGTCAGGCCGGCGATGGCCTCGTCTCTAGCCACGGCCTTTCCCGGAACGTATCGGTTTCTCCTGAACAAGTGGTATTTCGACGAACTTTATGACTGGTTATTTGTCCGGTCCGCTCGACGATTGGCCGGACTCGTGTGGCACGGCGGTGACGAGACCGTAATCGACGGTGTGCCAACTGGCCTGGCGCGGTGGACGGCCGAGCTTTCGGGAGGGCTTGGGCGACTGCAAAATGGCTCTCTTGCTGCATATAGTTTTGTCATGCTGATTGGACTCATGGCGCTGGTCAGCCTGTTCCTGGTGCTGCGCTAATGAACAATGTTTTCGTCAATATGCCGATTCTTTCGGTTTTAATCTGGCTGCCCATTCTGGGCGCAGTCATAATTCTAGCTGGGGACAGTGACCGCGACTCCGATGGATCTCGGAGTCGATGGGTAGCACTTGGGGTGAGCGCCGTAGAATTGGTGCTTGCGATAGCCCTGCTTGTGGCCTTCAAGCCGCACGCCAGCGGATTTCAGTTCGTCGAAATTATGGATTGGCTCCCTGCTTACGGGGTCAGTTACCACTTGGGAATCGATGGGATAAGCCTGTTTTTCGTGATCTTAACCGCGTTGCTGACGCCTGTCGTGATCTTGGCAAGCTGGCGGGAGTATCGTCGCGTACGGACCTATATGGCCGCATTCCTACTGATGGAGGCCCTAACCATCGGTATGTTTGAATCCCTCGACTTCCTGTTGTTTTATATCTTTTTCGAAGGCGTCCTGATCCCGATGTACCTTATTATCGGTATTTGGGGAGGAGAAAGGCGAGTTCATGCGGCGCTGAAGTTTTTCCTATTCACCTTGGCCGGCTCCCTGCCGATGCTCCTTGCCCTCGTCTGGATGTGGCAGCATGCGGGCACGACGAATATGGTGACACTGGCGCACACGCAAATTCCGGCGTCAGTGCAGGATTGGCTCTTTATCGCGTTTCTTGCATCTTTTGGTGTCAAAGCAGCGGTTTGGCCCATGCATATTTGGCTTCCCGAGGTTTACGGAGAAGCTCCTTTGCCTGGAACTGTCATGCTGGCAGCCGTTCTGTCCAAGATGGGGGCCTATGGTTTCCTGCGGTTCAGTTTGCCGATGCTGCCCGAAGCATCCGCCTACTTTGCACCGCTGATGTTTGTTCTGGGCGTCGTTGCCGTCATCTACATTTCGCTTGCTGCCCTCGCGCAGAGAGACATCAAGCGGATGGTCGCATATTCCTCCGCAGCGCACATGGGCCTCATCGTTGTTGGCATATTTACGCTTTCGATCGTTGGAATTGAGGGCGCATTGTTCCAGATGGTGTCTCATGGTCTGGTGATCGCCGCTCTGTTCCTGTGCATTGGTGTGCTGCTGTCACGCGGGCAGTCGCGAATGCTTGACCAGCTTGGCGGGCTAGCGGCGCGCATGCCTGTTTTTGCGACGTTTCTTATGTTGTTCGTGCTTGCGAATGTCGGATTGCCGGGAACTTCCGGGTTTATCGGTGAAGTTCTTGTCCTTGCCGGTGCAATCAAGATTAATTTCTGGGTAGCGTTGCTGACTGGTACGGGCATGATTCTGAGTGTTGCATACATGCTTGTGCTGACCCGTCGGGTACTCTTCGATAACGCACGGTATCCATCAAACATAGCAACAAATGACCTTAACGGGAGGGAATGGCTAATGCTGGCGCCCATTGCCGTTCTCGTGCTGTTTCTAGGAATTTATCCCGATGCCCTGACCGTGCCGTTCGGTCATGCGGTTCAGACTCTAGTTCATGAGACGTTGGCGTCGGGAAGAGCAGTTCCGTCCGGTAGAGTGGCGATGGTGACACGATGATAAACGAATCAGGCATGTTTTCGCTCGCGCTGCCGATAGTGGCGATCGCCGCAAGCGCGCTTATCATGCTCCTTGCTGGAATTCTGTCCAAACGCGATCACGCCTTTGCCATTACCGGAGCTGCAATTTTTGTCTTTGCCATCGTGGGCCGCCTCGTGTTTGTCACGCCCACGGGCGTCGGATTTCACGGGATGCTGATTACCAATGCATTTACGAGATTCGCCGACATTCTGGTTCTTCTTGGGGCAATCGGTGCACTCGTTCTATCCGCCTCTTTCAACCAAAGAGTCGGAATTGCGCGCTTTGAGTATCCTTTGCTTGTCATGTTTGCTGTGATCGGCATGCTTGTTTTGATCAGTGCTGACAATTTGCTCAGCCTGTACGTCGGTTTCGAAATTCAATCGCTGTCGCTTTATGTTCTCGCGGCGGTTGCACGCGACAATCTTCGGTCGGCCGAAGCAGGGCTAAAATATTTTGTTCTCGGTGCGCTGTCCTCGGGGCTGTTACTGTATGGTATCTCGTTAGTGTATGGTTTTGCGGGCACACTCGATTTTGCAGGAATTGCGCGCGCGGCGTCGGGAGCCACGGGTGCCAGGCTGGGCTCAATGGTTGGTCTTGTCTTTGTTTTGGTGGGACTCGCCTTCAAAGTTTCGGCGGCACCGTTCCACATGTGGACGCCAGATGTCTATGAAGGTTCACCAACTTCGGTGACATCATTTTTTGCGACGGCACCGAAAGTGGCAACGATGGCGCTGCTGGCTCGCGTGTTGTTTGTCCCATTTGGACCCATGCTGCTTCACTGGCAACTGCTCGTGGAGATCATCGCGGCTCTATCAATGATAGTTGGCGCAATTGGTGCGGTTCGACAAACGAATATCAAGCGGCTCCTGGGGTATTCAGCCGTAGGCCATATGGGCTACGCGCTGATTGGCATCGCCGCGGGGACGGCGGCCGGGTTACGCGGGACACTTATCTATATAGCGATTTACGTTGTGATGTCGCTTGGGACCTTTGGTTGTGTTGCCGCGATGAGCCGTAAAGGAAAGCCTGTTGAGCGGATTGACGATCTCGCCGGTATGGCGGGCGAGGACCCACGCTATGCGCTGGCTCTGGCTATCTTCATGTGGTCGATGGCCGGGATTCCTCCGCTCGCTGGGTTCTTTGGGAAACTTTATGTGTTTCTTGCCGCAATCCATGCCGGGTTGGACATTCTTGCCGTGATCGCGATTGCGACGAGTGTTATTGCGGCATTCTATTATCTGCGTGTCATTAAAGTGATGTATTTTGATCGTGGTGCTCCGGGCTTTGATCCGCGCAGTATAGGTATGAATGTGGTTATCTATGCGAGCGCGATTGGCTTGGTGTTATTCATCTTCGTGCCGGGATCCGTGACGGTCGCTTCGGCTCAGGCGGCCCACGTTCTGCTTGGTTCGGGATTTTGACGCGCGCAAGCTCTCCGTGGCGCGTTGAGCATTTTCCAACGATCGGTTCTACTTCGGACCTTTGTATCGAACGGGCTCGGACGACCGGCCACGACCGATTGGCAGTCACGGCCGACGTGCAAACCGCCGGCCGAGGACGCGCCGGAAGGGCTTGGACTTCGCTGCAAGGAAATCTTTTTTGCTCTATGCTTGTGCGGCCTTCAATTGCTGCGGCGTGTGGCCCGCTGTTTGCTTTGCTGGCCGGTCTTGCTCTTTGCGAAGCGATCGAAATGGTTTGCGATAGGGTGCCGAAACTTGTGCTGAAGTGGCCAAATGACGTGATGATTGGGGAGGCGAAACTTGGCGGAATTTTACTTGATGCAGAGATTAGCGGTGACCAAATCGACTGGCTGGTGATCGGTTGCGGAGCCAATCTCGTGCGTGCGCCGGAGATACCAGGCCGACAATCCGTTGCGCTCGCGGATTTCATCATGCCGCCTTCACCAGGTGACCTGGTGCCGGTACTTTTGTCGCGCGTCGATTATTGGCGGTCCAAGCTCGAATCCGATCACGGGGCGATGCTGCGCGCCGCTTGGCTCCTGCGTGCACATCCGGCTGGAACAAAGCTTGGCGTCGACGCAGGACGGATGCGCGGCGCATTTGTGGGTATTGATGACGACGGCGCTTTGCAGCTTGCGGACGATTCGGGGCATATCGCCACGATCCGAAGCGGCGATGTGGAGTTGCTGCGGATCGTGGAGCGCGGGAGACAAGAGTGATGACCACACGATGTTGTTGGTGATCGATGCCGGCAATACCAATATCGTCTTCGCCGTCCATGACGGCACGCGGTGGCGCGGTATTTGGCGGATTGCGACGGATTCGCAACGCACCTCAGATGAATATGGGGTGTGGCTTGGCGCGCTTCTTGCCCGGCAAGGTATTCGAATCGAGGATTTGACGCGTGCAGTCATTGGCACTGTGGTGCCGGCGGCGCTTTACCATCTTCGGCGTCTTTGCCGGGATTGGTTCTCGCTTGAGCCACTGATTACCCAGTCCAACCTTGATTGGGGTTTTACGATCAAGGTGGACAACCCCAGCGAGGTTGGAGCGGACCGGCTACTTAATGCGCTGGCTGCGCAGCACAGCTACGGAGGCCCGCTTATTGTCGTTGATTTTGGAACGGCGACCACATTTGACGTGGTGGACCAAACCGGCGCGTACATCGGCGGTGCGATTGCTCCGGGAATCAATCTTTCGGTCGAGGCGCTGCACCAAGCTGCCGCGCGTTTGCCGCGCATCGGCATTGGGCGCCCTCAAGCCGTGATCGGGCGATCCACAATCCCGGCCATGCGCTCGGGAATCTACTGGGGGTATGTCGGGCTAGTAGAGGGTATGATTGCCCGCATCGAAGCGGAGTTCGGTCAACGAATGAAGACCGTAGCAACCGGCGGATTGGCGCCACTGATCGCGGAAGGCACCCCTCGGATCGAGCGGACTGATCCGGACTTGACCTTGGAAGGCTTGCGATTGCTGTCTGAGCGCAATTCAGCGCCGCATTTCCGTAGCCGCGAGGCGGATGGGGATTGATACACGGACATTTCATAGAGAGCAGAGCGCCAATGAACGATTTTGGTTCCGGTCTCTTTTTTGTGCCTTTGGGAGGCACGGGCGAGATCGGCATGAACCTCAACGCCTATGCGTTGGACGGCACTTTTCTTGCGGTAGACTGCGGGATGGGTTTCGCCGACCCCGATACGCCGGAAGCGGACGTACTTGTAGCGGATGCCAGTTTTTTCGCTGAGCGTCGGGAGCGGTTGGCGGGTCTGGTGATCACGCACGCCCACGAAGATCATATTGGAGGTATTGTCTGGCATTGGCGGGCGCTCCAATGCCCGATTTTTGCGACGGCATTCGCTGCGACCTTGATTCGGTTTCGCTTGGCGGAGGCGGGGTTGCTGAACAAGGTAAAGATCCACGAATTTTCTCCCGGTAGCACGTTTGAGGCGGGTCCGTTTAGGTTGCGATCTATTCGCATGGCCCATTCGACCCCGGAGGCGGTCGCGTTGGCGATTGAGACACGCTACGGAACGGTTCTGCATACGGGCGATTGGAAGATTGATCCCGAGCCGCTGGTTGGCTCGCCGACGGACGAGGTAGCGCTCCGAGAGGTTGGAGACTCGGGTGTCCTCGCAATGGTGTCAGACTCAACGAACGCGCTGGTCGAGGGTCATTCCGGATCGGAAGCGACTGTTCGAAAGAGTTTGATCGCCCTGATCGCAGGATTAAAGGGTCGAGTAGCGGTAACGTGCTTCGCCAGTAATGTCGCGCGAATTGCCAGTGTTATCGAGGCTGCCCGGCACTCCGGCCGCCGCGTCGCGTTAATCGGGCGAAGCCTTGGCCGCTATGTCGAGGCGGCGCAGACGTGCGGTTATTTGCAGGACGTAGCGGATTTCGTGCCGGAGGATCAAGTTGGAAAGATCTCTGATAATCGGCTTTTGATCCTTGTCACCGGCAGCCAGGGCGAGAAGCGGTCCGCGTTAGCGCGGATCGCGGCGGACACGCACAGATCGATCGCGTTTGGTGACGGCGATACCGTAATTTTCTCCTCCCGCGTGATTCCCGGCAATGAGCGTGCAATTGGTCGCGTACAGGATGACCTCGTGCGGGCAGGCGTACGTGTCATGACAGAGGCTGATCATATGGTCCACGTGTCAGGCCATCCCGCGCGTGACGACTTGAGGCGGCTCTATAAGCTGGTACGGCCACGGTACTTGATTCCCACGCACGGCGAAAGGCGCCATCTCGCTGCACAGGCAGAATTGGCTGAGGCTGAGCAGATCACGACAATTATGCTGGAGGATGGTGACGTCCTGGAACTCGGGCCCGGTAAAGTTGGCATTGTGGATTCGGTGCCAACTGGGCGGCTTGCTGTCGATGGCGAGCGCTTGGTACAGTTACAGGGTGGTATGATGGCTGCGCGCAGGCGCATGCTTAGTGGTGGCATTGTCATCGGGAGCATCGCAGTGGACAAGGGAGGCGTCCTGCGGGGTGCACCGAAAATTGCAGCACCCGGGTTGTTTGAGCCGGACGATCCCGTACTTCATTCCTATGCAGTGAAACTGGCCGACAATTTCGTTGCCTTGCCGGCGCATATCCGCCGTGATGCCGATCTCTTGGTACCAGCTGCAGAGGCCATTTTGCGCCGGCTTCTCGGACGGCATTTTGGAAAGCATCCGCTAATCAATATGCAGATTATTTCTGTAAAATGATTATAACAGTCGCATATGCACATAAATAACTCGTGTAATGATTAAAATACAATCTCTACAAGTATAAAAGAGCAATTATTAATCTGTTTTTAATCTAAAACTGCTTTACGGCGCTGAGGATGCAATGGCATTCTGCCTTTCGAATGAAGTTGTTCTTCATTCTGCCGTGTGACTGGCGTTTCCTCCCTAAACTTGGCCCGCTGGCCCTTGAGCCAGCGGGCAATTTTCGTTAACGGATCGAGTCCATCGCTTGGCTGGCGGTGATACAGAGAGATGAAGTATATACTTATGGAGCGGCAGGTATCGGCGGCGTGGCCCAGCGAATGAATTGTGTCCATTGCGGATACCGCCCGCGCTGTGGACGCGTGCGCGCGCAGCGTAGCCCGGCAATGTTTCGGCGGCTTCAGCGAGTCGGCTTAGCTTGCGCGCGCTGGCGCTTTCCTGCCTGGCATCTGTCAGGTGCTTGCAATATCACGGATTAGTTGAGCCTGCACGCGCCGGATTGTTTCAGTCTGGAAAGCGTGACGAATCCCGGTGCTGTCGCGACGCTCCCGTTGGGAGTGGACAGATTTCTCCAAAGTCCGAAAAATTCCGCTCTGGCGGGACGCTGTCTCCACCTGTAGGAGGGGAACAGTTTCAAAAACCTTCACCACAGGAACATCCATGCGGCTGTCTAGATCCCTGATTCCCACGCTCAAGGAAAACCCCGCTGAGGCTCAGATTGCCTCGCACCGACTGATGCTTCGTGCAGGGCTCATACGGCAGCAGGCTGCGGGAATTTACGCATGGTTGCCGGCGGGACAGCGTGTCCTTCGTAACATTGCCCAGATCGTCCGCGAGGAACAGGACCGCGCGGGCGCGCAAGAGATGCTGATGCCGACAATTCAGTCGGCGGAACTCTGGCGTGAGAGCCGACGTTATGACGCCTACGGGCCGGAAATGCTACGCATCGCTGACCGACACGACCGTGAACTTCTCTACGGGCCAACCAACGAGGAAATGATAACGGCGATCATGCGTGAGAACGTGCAATCCTATCGCGATTTGCCGCAGATGCTCTATCATATTCAATGGAAGTTTCGAGATGAAATAAGGCCCCGCTTCGGTGTTTTGCGTGGTCGTGAGTTCTTGATGAAGGACGGTTACAGCTTTGATTTCAACTACGAGGGCGCGGTCACGAGTTACCGGCGAATGATGTTGGCGTACATGCGCACATTCCGACGCCTCGGCGTCCGAGCGATTCCGATGCGAGCGGATACGGGGCCGATTGGTGGCGATTTGTCTCACGAGTTTCATATTCTAGCATCAACCGGTGAAAGTGCGGTCTTCTATGATGCTGCATTCGAGACTATCGATCTTCGAGGGGAACGAGTCTCGTACGACGATACGGCCGAACTCGACGCGTTTTTTGCTCACATGACGACGCTCTATGCGTCCACCGACGAAAAACACGATACCGAGGCCTGGAAGGCCGTTCCCGAGCTGCGGCGACGCGAAGGGCGAGGTATCGAGGTCGGTCAGATTTTCTATTTCGGCACGAAATATACCAAAGCGATGGGATTCAGTGTCGTCGGGCCGGACGGGGTACGAATTCACCCAGAGATGGGCAGCTATGGAATTGGCGTTTCTCGCCTTGCCGGCGCAATTATTGAAGCAAACCATGACAGCGCGGGCATCATCTGGCCAACAGCCGTTGCACCGTTCCGCGTGGCAATCATCAATTTGCGTCAGGGGGATGCCGAAACCGACGCGCTTTGCGAAATGGCGTATGCCAAGATCGCTGATTTAGCGCTGTATGACGATCGCCATGAGCGTGCCGGGATGAAATTCGCCGATGCCGACCTTATGGGCCACCCCTGGCAGCTCATTGCCGGCCCACGTGGGGCCGCGCGCGGACGGCTTGAGCTTAAGGAGCGGTGCAGCGGCCACCGCCTGGAGCTTTCGCTCGAAGATGCACTAACGAGGGTTATGGCTTGATGTTCTCTGCATTCGAACGCCGGGTGGCTTATCGGTACTTGCGTGCGCGTAAGGGTGAGCGTTTTGTATCTATCATCGCTATATTTTCGCTGATTGGAATTGCCCTGGGTGTTGCAACGTTGATCATCGTGATGAGCGTGATGAACGGATTCCGACAGGAACTGTTAGCGCAGATCCTCGGTCTCAACGGTGACATCGGCGTCTATGGGGCAGGCCATCCGATTCCACGGTACGAGGCAACATCCCGGCGTTTGGCTAAAATTCCTGGTGTTGTTGCGGCCGTACCCATTGTCCAGGGAGAGGTGCTTCTTACCGGCCCTCATGGTGGCGCGATCGGAGGAGTGGCACGCGGCATTCGACGCTCCAGCTTCAGGGCACTGTCCACTGTCTCTAACCATATCATTGCAGGCTCCCTGAATTCCTTTAAGAGAGATACCGTTGCCATCGGCTCGGGCATAGCGACGCAGCTTTCAATCTCTGTCGGAGATCGGATAACGCTAATCCTGCCACAGGGCGACGTGACGATCATAGGCACGATTCCCCGCATTCAAAGCTTCACGGTTGGAGCGATTTTCAGAACAGGAATGGAACAGTATGACTCGTCGTTCATGTTTCTTCCATTGCGTGCGGCCCAGACTCTCTTCCGTATTCCTCACGATGAGACGACCCAGATCCAGCTCTTTGTGAAAAATCCTGACCACGACACAGCAATAAAACGGGCGATACCGTCCGCCATTCCCGGGATACCGGTAAATATCGTCGATTGGCGGGACAGCAATAATGCATTCTTTACGGCCGTAAACGTCGAACGCAACGTAATGTTTCTCATCCTTACGCTAATTGTTGTTGTTGCGGCGTTCAATGTAATTTCCTCCCTGATCATGATGGTAAAAGATAAAGCTGGCGATATAGCGATCCTTCGAACCATGGGCGCATCGTCCGGAGCGGTGATGCGGATCTTCTTTATGGTGGGTGCTTCCGTTGGCCTGTTAGGGACCGCGGCCGGCTTTGTACTGGGGGTCGTCTTCTGTGCATACATTGAGCAAATCCGCCAGGCCATCCAGCACGCATTTCACCTGCAGTTATTCAATCCGACGGTTTACTATCTCGAGTCCCTGCCAGCTAAACTCGAGTGGTCTGAAGTGGTTGAAGTTGTATCGCTTGCGATCCTGCTGTCGTTCCTCGCAACGCTCTATCCCAGTTGGCGCGCGGCCCGGACCGATCCTGTCGAGGTGCTGCGCCATGAGTGAGATCCTGCGTCTTGACGCGCTCGCCAAGACTTACGGCGCCGGGGATGCGGTCCTGCACGTCCTGCGGGGGGCGAATCTCAGTCTGGCCGAGGGTGAAATTGTTGCGTTGATCGCGCCATCTGGCGCTGGCAAGTCGACGTTACTGCACGTCGCCGGGTTGCTGGACCATGCCGAGCGCGGTGATGTGTTTGTCAATGGTCAGTCAACGCGCAAGTTATCGGACCGCGAGCGGACTAGCCTGCGGCGCGACATGATCGGCTTCGTCTATCAATCTCATCATTTGTTAATGGAGTTTACTGCCCTGGAAAATGTGGTTTTGCCACAGATGATTGCCATGGTGCCGCAGGCGAAGGCCGAAGCCCGTGCAATACAATTGCTGGAAGCCTTCGGGCTCGGCCATCGGGTCCAGCATCTTCCGGGGAAGCTGTCGGGTGGGGAACGCCAACGCGTCGCAATCGCCCGTGCCTTGGCCAATTCTCCGAAGCTGCTGCTTGCAGATGAGCCGACAGGCAATCTTGATGTTGCAACTGCACAGAAGGTGTTTGAGGAATTGTTGCGTGTCGTGCGGGCGCAGAAACTCGCAGCTTTAATTGCAACCCACAATCCGGAGATCGCAGCGCAAATGGACCGTCGCGTGGTGCTGCGTGACGGGCTGCTGAACGCAGCGTGACGGCGATACAAAAGCAAGCGCGAAACGGTGACGTCGGAACATGCTGAAATCAGCTCCGGTCCTGAAAGAATCAATCCATCGCATCGTTAATCGGGCGATACCTCGAGAAGACGTGCAAGAAGTGGGTATGTGGCCTATTGTTGCGCTGGCCTCTAATCAATTATGAGGAGCGTCTTTCTGACCCACGGCGAAGCTCCAATTCAAGCCAGCTGGTTTCCAGACTGTCAAGGTGGTCTTGCAAATTAGCAAGGGCCACCGTGGCTTCGTTGAACCGGCCAGGATTCATGAAAAACAGAGAGCTATCGGAGAGCGTTGTCGCACGCTTCTCGATTTCGATTTGAGTTGACGCGATTTCTGCCGTCAGATGCTGCGATCGATGCTGATATTTAAAAGAGAAGTCTTTTGATTTTGCGGTGGTTTTCTGGGAGATCTTGCTTATGCGACGTATCGGCATCACGGGCGTTTCGATTGATCGTCGTTGTGACACCATGTCGCTATAGCTACCGGCATATCTGATCCAGGTTCCATCGCCTTCTGCGGCAAGAGTTGATGTCGTGATGCGATCGAGAAAATCCCGATCATGACTGATAATGAGGATGGTGCCGGAGTAGTCGCTCAAAATACTCTGCAATACGTCGAGCGTCTCGAAATCAAGATCGTTTGTGGGTTCGTCTAGGACAAGCAGGTTTGAAGGCCGTGCCAATGCCGTGGCGAGCAGGAGGCGTCCGCGTTCGCCGCCAGAAAGCAGGCCAACGGGAGTTCGCGCTTGCTCTGGCCGAAACAGGAAATCCTTCATGTAGCTGATGGCATGACGGATACAGCCATTAACATTTACCATCTCCGTGTTACCACCAGTAAGTGTTTCAGTTAACGTCCGTGTAGGATCGAGAGCTGCTCTTTGCTGATCGAGCGTTGCGACAATGACATTGGTGCCTTCGATGATATTACCGTAATCGGGCGCTTCTTGGCCGGTTAGTAGTTTTAGCAGCGTTGTTTTGCCAATGCCATTCTCCCCGACGATCCCCAGGCGATCACCGCGAACTACGCGCAGTGAGAGATTTTGGACGATCGCCTTCTGGAAGAAGCGCTTGGTGATGGCTTGTGCATCAATAACAATTCGCCCGGACAATGAAGACGTGCCGTGGACAAGCTGTATCTCCATGGACGCTCTGGCTTCCCGTTTTCGTTGTCGCAAGGCTGACAGTTCGGCGATACGCCTGACATTACGCTTGCGGCGTGCGCTTATGCCATAACGCAGCCAGTCCTCCTCGCGAGAAACTAGGCGCGAAAGTTTGGGAGCGTCCCGGGCTTCCTATTCGAGAACTTCATCACGCCAGGCCTCGAATTGAGAAAAACTGCGATCGAGTCGGCTTGTTCGACCGTTATGGAGCCAGACGATGCTTCGTGCGACGCTTTCAAGAAGGCGCCGATCATGACTAATCACGACGATCGCCGCATGCAGCTCGTCAAGCTCGTTTTCCATCCACTCGATAGTTGCTACATCGAGAGGAGTCGTCGGTTCGTCCAGCAGCAAAACGTCGGGCGCGGCTGCCAAGACCCCGGCTAGCCCGGCGCGGCGCAATTCGCCACCTGATAGGTGATCTGTCGACTTTGTTGCGGCCAAGCCAAGTCGGTCCAGGAAGCTCCGGGCACGGTAGACGTCGGCTTCGTTATCCAACCCGTTCACCACGTAATCAAGGACTGTTTGAAAGCCGGATAAATCTGGTTCCTGTGGGAGGTAACGCAAGGTGGCGGTCGGTTGAAGAAAGCGGGTACCACTGTCTGGCGCAATGATTCCGGCAGCGAGTTTCAGGAGTGTAGACTTTCCTGAGCCGTTAGTCCCCACAAGACAAATGCGTTCTCGTGGGCTCACGCCGATCTCGGCACCATTCAGTACTGGCGAGGCACCAAAAGAAAGGCAGATATCCTGAAGCATCAACAATGGAGATCCCATGCATCGCTTTTGACCAAAGGGCGGGAGCATGGCAAGGCAGGCGAAGTCGCGGTAAGAGCGGCATCATGCTTCGACTCACCGAAATTGTTCTCCCTGTTGGTCACGATGATGTGGATCTGCGGCGCGCGGTACTTGTGCGTTTGGGCATCGCAGAAGAGGCCTTGCGAGGGTTCACTGTCTTTCGCCGGGCAGTCGACGCGCGCCGAAAATCAGCCGTCCAGTTCACCTACACAATCGACGCGGATGTTGCCGATGAGGCCGCCGTATTGGAACGTGCCGGCCAACGTTTAAGGCTTTGTAAAGCCCCCGACATGACATACAAGCCGGAGCGGGTGCGAGAAACGAAGGCGCGGCCGGTCGTCATTGGCACGGGGCCGTGCGGTATCTTTGCGGCACTGATCCTCGCGGAAGCAGGCCTTCGCCCTATCGTTCTTGAACGCGGCAAGTTGGTGCGGGAAAGGACCAAGGACACGTGGGCGCTATGGCGGCGTGGGGTCCTGGCGCCCGAGTCAAACGTGCAGTTTGGTGAAGGTGGTGCTGGGACATTTTCGGATGGAAAACTCTACAGCCAGATTAGCGACCCCAATCATCTTGGCCGCAAGGTTTTAACCGAATTTGTTGCCGCCGGCGCACCGCCAGAAATCCTCTATATGGCTCGTCCGCATATCGGGACTTTCCGCCTCGTCGGGATGGTGGAAACGATTCGTACGACGATCGAGCGCATGGGAGGGGAATACCGATTCGGTTCGAAGATGACTGATCTGATCATCCAGGAGGCTTCGGGCCTGCGCCAGCTTCGAGGGGTCGTTTTAGAAGATGGCCAGACGATTGCGGCTGACCACGTGGTGCTGGCCATTGGCCATTCGGCTCGCGATACTTTCGTGATGCTCCGGGACCGGGGAGTACATCTTCAGCCTAAACCGTTTTCGATCGGCGTGCGTGTAGAGCACCCGCAATCAATGATCGATCACGCCCGCTACGGTAAATATGCCGGCAACCCGATGCTTGGAGCCGCCGATTACAAACTGGTTCATCATGCGTCCAATGGTCGTACGGTTTACAGTTTCTGCATGTGCCCTGGTGGCACTGTGGTTGCGGCGACGTCGGAACCCGGGCATGTCGTGACGAATGGAATGAGTCAGTACTCACGCAATGAACGCAACGCCAATGCCGCCTTGGTCGTCGGTGTGACGCCGGCTGATTATCAGGGCGATGTCTTGGCAGGAATGTTGTTCCAGCGGGAACTTGAGACCCGTGCTTACGTTGCGGGAGGGGCGACCTATTGCGCGCCGGCCCAACTGCTGGGGGATTTCTGCGCGGACCGCTCATCCGTCAGTTTCGGCGCTGTATTGCCCTCGTACAAGCCCGGAGTAACGCTGGGTAATTTGGCCAGCTGCTTACCCACCTACGCGACGGAAGCAATTCGCGAGGCCTTACCTGTTTTTGGCCGTATGATTCCCGGTTTTGACCGGGACGATGCGGTCCTGACCGGCGTCGAAACACGCACGTCTTCACCGGTCCGAATTACGCGTGGACAGGATGGCCAGAGCCGAAACACAATCGGTCTATTTCCGGCTGGCGAGGGCGCTGGCTACGCTGGCGGAATCCTGTCTGCCGGTATTGACGGAATTCGGGTTGCAGAGGCGGTTATCCGTTCGATTGCAAACCGATGATCCTAAAGAGCGCTCCGTCTGGGGTGAGGCACGGCCTCAAGGCTCCTCGCTTTCACAAAAGCGCCGTTCAATCGAAAAGATTTTAAATATCGAAACTTCCGAACTGACAAGACAAACGACGAACGTCAGAACGCGCCATGAGCATGACGCTTCGTGCTTTCAATGAGATGTTTCCGACCGAGGGTGTCGTGCGGGCACTTCGGGAAGGCACGCTGGCCGAACGGTGCGGGGCATGCCGCCGGCGCGGCAAGAGCGAAGTTCTCATGGTGCAGGACCTGAACGAAGGCGTTTTGGTGTCACCGCCGAGGCGGCCGATACAGAGAATTCCGATCTGCCACTGGCGGCATGGGCCAAAGGCCCCTAACCTTGTCATATCCTCATCCAGGGATGTCCCTGCACTCAAAGTGAGCGAATGTTTCGGCGTTACTGACAGGGCCGCATGGACACCACGCACATCGCATCCGCGCCATGATGCCCGAGAGACCGGCAATTATTGACTTTCATAGGAAAGCCTCATTTCCTTGCAAAACCGGCTTGCGTTGGCTGGCTGGTTTCGGTTGGCGGGACGATGCCTTTGTGCCCCGTCGGG
>JAJZBH010000182.1 GCA_021799015.1 Pseudomonadota bacterium | reverse complement strand
TTGACGAGGGCGCGCAAATCCTCGGTGATGTCCACCTCCCGTCGTCGGTGGCTGCTGGCGTGATAAATAGCGCCTTGGGGTACAGGGCGCCCGAGCATGTCCTCCAGACACATGGCCTGGGCGGCAAGCTGAATATCGTCGTTCAACCATTTGCGTTTGGGGCCATGCTTATATTCGACTGGATAAATTTCGCCGTCCGACCAGAACTCCACTACGTCGCACTTGCCGATGAGACCAAGTCGGTCCGACCACACGGGCAAGGCGTATTCAACGCGCGCACCGCTATGCAGCGTTTCATGAGAAACCCGGTCAACCCGTTCGTGTTCAGCGTTGCCGCGCGCCGTGTGGATATTGTCGGTAAATTCGCCTTCCTGATGAATCAGACCACAGCGGCGGGGGCAGTATGCCCAGTGATTTAACGCGGACAGCGGAACGGGGTCAGGATCGCTCACAATAGCGGCCGGATAATGCGCTTCGTTCACATTATTGCTTCGTTTCTGGCGGACGATTGCGCCTCAGTCATTAACTATCAAATTCCATCATCTCGACACCAGAAGGTATACGATCTCGGTTAACAGTGACGATATAGTCCGCAAAACTACGTGGTGAACCTGTTGCCACGTTCCCACTTCGGTTAATCTCGATAATTGCGTTATCTAATATGCGGCCTGACGTAGAAAAATCCAATAGCCGATGTGCTGGGGCGCAGCCCAGCATGGCCTGGCGCACACGCTGTTTTTCGTCGGTATCGGTGCCGACGTGTTTGAATACATAAAGGCCGCGGCAAGACATCACTCCTTTGGAGGCGGACCGGTCGTGATCCCACATGTTGACCAGTGCCAGCCAGAGTTGCGCAAGGTCATCATCTGAAAATCCGGTGCCTGCCGCTAGATTGGCAGAGACGAAGCCCTTTGCAACGTAGAGGCCGTAGGGGATGAGGGCTTTGCGACCCATGGTTCGGAGCGAGTCCTCAGGCTGCGCCGCTTCCCATTCAACGTGTTTTTCATAACTCGCATCGGCCTTGATATCCGCTCCGGTCGGCGTCTTGGCAACACGCGTGATCGACAAATCTAGCGGCATGATCGGATCAACGGATCGTGAGAAAGCTACTTGGACGGGGCCACGTACTTGACCGGCGTTTGGTCCGGTAGCAAGCACAGCGCCAAACGTCCTGATGTCGAAAAAGTTGCCGCAGAGCCAATCCCGTGCGCCTTTCACCTGCGCTTTATTTGATTTGCCATCTTTTGGGACACTGCCATTGGCTTTCTCGTGAGCCAGCGCGATCGGCTTGTTCAGGTTGGTCGCATGTTCCACGAAAATGGCATTGGGCGCTTCGTTGCCGAAAGCTGTCTGGATGTAGTTGCGCACACGGCGTTTGATCGCAACGTCAGACACCAGACCGTGCATGTCTTCCGGATCGATGCGCGGGCTGTTGCCGGCATCCGGGTCGCCGTTTGGATTGCCGTTTTCGCAATCAAACAGGTAAAGAAATTCGTAGCGGTTTTGGATGGTGGTCATTGGGCTTCTCCTCGTTTGGTGGTATCGGTTGTGGCGTTTTTGTCTTTGCTGCCTGCGCGCATGGATGCGAGCTGTTGGTAGTAGCCCAGCGCGAACAGACCCTGACCTTCAAGGTCGAGGATGCGCGGGGCGCGATCACCCAATTGGCTCATCACATCGGCAATCTTGTTTTCGTACCAGTACGCCAATCCACCTTCGAGCTTGCCGAGATGGTTGCGGGCATTCGATGCGAGCCTGCCTAGGATCAGGCCGGGGGTCTGGCTGGCGGCGGCGTAATAGCGCTGAACCACGCCAGCGCCCACGTCGCCTAAGGCAGCGTGTTGCAGGTTGGATAGCACGGCAAGCAGTCGCCCGCAGTGGTATGCGGGATCGGGATGCTCTGGATTGAGATAAGCAGTCATGGCGGGGTCTCCTCCTGATTTGAGTCGAACGAAATACGCTTTTATTAAGCCCATGCGAGCGTGGTAGAAAACTTCACGATTACGCTCATCGGGCGTGAATCTCTCCGCCCGAAACTGCGCTAGTGCTTGGGCAAGCAATGGTTGAGGAATCGGCAGGCGTTGTACGGCTGATTTCCATATCGCCGATACGGAGGTGGCCGGTAGCTGCTCAAGATTTTTCGATATGGATTTTTTTCGGTCATTCCTGACCAACCCAAGGCAAACCTCATAAAGCTTGGGATCGAAGGCCAAGCTTCTACCATCCCACTTCGTGATCGCCTGATCGAAAAACCACGCTTCGACATTGCGCACCAAATCCTCGAATCGGCCTTCCACCCAGTCGCGCACCATGACGCGACCCGATGCGCCGGAGAGCGTCAGCGCGTA
This sequence comes from Pseudomonadota bacterium, assembly GCA_021799015.1. GTDB lineage: Bacteria > Pseudomonadota > Alphaproteobacteria > Acetobacterales > Acetobacteraceae > Acidiphilium. The sequence goes on along the minus strand of JAJZBH010000182.1, from coordinate 1,843 downwards.
ATAGCGGTTGTCGCCCAGCAATGCACGCCCACCGCTACGGACGGAATCGAGCAGACGGCGTGCCGCCGCCTGCACTGCGGCTTCGGTGTTTTCCGGCGTTTCGAGGCCATTCAACCATTCCAGCGGGTCGTCTTCTTGAGCGATCTGTTCCTTGAACCAGTGCACCACCAGCGCGTTGGCAAGTTTGTGAGAGTGGTTGCGAATCAGGTCATTCAGGCCGTCAACATATTGCTGCGTCGCCTCAGCGCTCATCGCGGCATTGGCTGACTGATCCAACCCGAAAGACCCAAAAGCTGCCTTGTCGAAACCGACCAAGACATCGCCCATTCCCAACCCCCCCACGGCAGACAAGCCAGTGATTTTGGGGTGAGTTGGCAAGGGCTGAGTCGACGTGCCCGTCAAGAGACAAACCATCGTGGTATCGCTGGGAGATGGTGTGGAAAAGCCTGTCGATCCACCGCGCATATCCATGTGTCGCCATGCGCGCCACCACGCCTGAACGGTGTCGTCCTCGCGAGGATCAATGCCATCGATTCGCCATCCCAGCCAGTCGGTGGGTTTAGCTTTGTGCTGTGCGAGTACATCACGAATCTCTGTCAGCTTCATGTCGTCTTCCAACACATTTGTCAGCGCTGATAGCGCGGGGATTGTGTTAGCCGCCTCGCGTAGCATCGCCACGAAAAAACGATGCCTGCCCTCACTGCTGGCGATTTTCTTTGCGTCTTCATTGGCCTTGAACAGCAGTGAGACAGTTTGAGCGGTTTCTACCAGAAAGTGTGATTTACCGCCCGCGTTCATGTTGTGCATATCCGGGCAGCGAAGCTGCATTTGCCCGCGCTTGCCGTCGCCCAGCGGCAGGACGTTGAGAAAACGTCCGTCGGCAGCCACCTCGATACACCAACGAACTTCGCGGGTTTTGAAGCCCGGCTCGGAATCCAACCTGCTGCCGTATTCCTTAAGCGCTTGCAGCATGATCACGCCCCTCCCGGTTTTTTCACCAAGTCGCTGTCGTAGAACGGCACATTCAGCACACCGCCAACAAGCGAGGCGTCGAACAGCGTGATGAAGGGCTTGTCCTTGTCGCTGACGATTTCTTTGCGCAGGTCGAAGACGTCGTAGAGCATGAAGCCTAGATGTTGGTTGAGCGCGGCGGGTGTGGCAGGGTGGGCTACCGGGTCCTCGATGTATTCAAAGAAGGCGGGAAACTCGCGGCAGCCGAAGTAGGGTTGCTGGAAGCATTTGCCGGCCCGGGCGCGGCGCTGAAAGCAGGCGTTAAGCTTGCCTCGGTCATTGCCCGATTTCGGGACGATCTTGGCGGTCAGGCGATAACGGACGTTCTTGAGTGCCATCGTTTGGCGCTGGGTTCGTCCTTTCTGGTCTGTGCCGAGTTCATCCTTGCCACCATCCGCCCAAAGTGGCTCAGGGTTTTCCGCTCCCGATATCCACTTGTTGAGTGTCGCCGTTCCCGGGACAGTGTCCTTGACTTCGTTGCGCCGCAAGGCGATGTAGCGCGGCATTTCCAGCACTTCGATGCTGGTGATTTGCCAGTGGAAGTACGGCCGGATGACGTTGCCCTCGCGTTTGCCGTCCCAATAGATCGCGTCGAAGATGCCACGTGCCGCCGACGGGGTGATAACCGGGTAAGAAAAGCGCTCGACCTTCATTTCCGGTCGGGTGAAACAAGCGAGGTCACCCCAGACTTCCAGCGTGTGTGTTGTCATGTTGCCTCCTTAGGCGATGAAGAGTTGCGGCCCTTCAGGTGGATTGAGTCCAAGGGTGTCGTGGTAATAGTCGCCTTCGAGGATGAACCACTCGTCGGAAACGCCGCCATTCGCGGTGCTGA
>JAJZBH010000181.1 GCA_021799015.1 Pseudomonadota bacterium | reverse complement strand
GTATTCCCTCGGTCCGTTCAAAGACCAGATGAGGCAAGCGGCAGGACAAGGTCAAGCGTGCGATGCACGATGATACGGATGGCCGCTCAGGATGCTCTGCGCGCGGTAAAGCTGCTCAGCCAGGATCGCGCGTGCGAGCAAATGCGGAAACGTGAGTTTGCCGAGTGAAAGTGTCACGGCTGCCCGGTTGAGAATCGATGCATCAAGCCCTTCGGCGCCTCCGACAATGAAAACACAGTCATTGCCAGCGAGGCGCCATTGATCCAGCAGGCTAGCGAGTCCGGCGGTGTCGATCAGCACGCCACCCTCATCGAGCGCGACGACATAGTCGCGAGGTCGCAATTTAGCCAAAATTGCCTTAGCTTCGCGCCTCTTGATCTCAGTCGCGGTTCCGACGCCATCGCCGAGGGTTGTCAGTGACAGTTCAGGTCTGAGTCGTGCGGCATAGCGTTCGAAGAGTTCTATTTCCGCACCACTGCGGTCGCGTCCAATCGCGATAACGGAGAGCTTCATTCTGCTATTGACTCAAATCGGTTCGTCGAGGTCTGCTCCCCACATTTTTTCGAGTGCGTACAGAGCGCGAGCTTCGGGTCTGAACAAATGTACGACGATATCGCCCGCATCGAGCAGTATCCAATCACTGCCTGCGGTGCCTTCTGTCTGGACACGTTTGATACCGAGTTCAGCCAACTTCTCGGTCAGATGTGTAGCCATGGCAGCTATCTGCCGGTCTGAGAGCCCTGTTGCAACGATCATGCGGTCTGCGAAACTGGCACGCCCAGCCAAGTCAAGAACAACGATATTTTCAGCCTTGTCATCTTCCAGGCTGGCCGTGATTAGCTGCTGCATCAATGCTAGTTGGTCGGCCGGTTGGCGCCGCGGTGATAATTTTTTTGGTCCGGCGATGACGGCCTTCTTCCGTGGGCTTCCTGGCATTTTCGGCGCGGCGTCAGCTTGTTTTAGCGGGCTTCTTGTGGCGCGCCGGCGGGCTGTGGGCGGTTTCGGCGGAGCCGAGCGGGTGGGGGGGCGGGCGATGATCGGGCCTCCTTGGAAATAAGCGGGATTGGCCGTTGACGAGTCCGGCACGAACTGCAGTTGCTGATAAAGGATTTTCACGGATCGGCAATAAGCTCCAGCGTGGCGCACACGAATTAGCAAGAATTGGCGCTGATCGAGCCGGGAGACGACCGTGCCGGAGGCACTGTGCAGGTTGGCTGGCTAGTGCTCGGCGGGTTGCGCCAGGGCGCGGCAGGACGGCAATGGGTATCATTTTGGCAATCTGCCGCCAGCGATGCCATAAAGGCAGCTCGACAAAATTGTCGGCACCCGTCAACCAGACAAACTTTGCGCAAGGAAAGCGGCGTTGCAGCTGCCTTAACGTGTCAACGCTATATCGCGTTCCCAGGCGGCTTTCGACCGCAGTAGCAACAAGGCGCCTGCCATCCGAGATTGCCTGTGCCGATGCGAGGCGATCAGCTATCGGTGCCATTCCCTCACCTCGCTTGAGAGGATTGCCTGGCGAAACAAGTAGCCAGACCTGATCTAGAGACAAACGATTGGACGCGACGCGTGCGATGTGCGCATGTCCTGGGTGGGCGGGATTAAAGCTGCCTCCAAGCAGGCCAATCCAAATTCGGCGCCGGTCTCCAAAGCGCGGGATGTCATCGCAGCTTATGGCCGCACCTGGCCATGTCCGAGGACCTGATATCGGAACGTGACCAACTGCTCGAGCCCGATCGGGCCACGCGCATGGATTCGACCCGTCGCGATGCCGATTTCTGCGCCAAAGCCAAACTCTCCGCCATCGCAAAATTGGGTAGAGGTGTTCCAAAGGGTCACAGCAGAATCGACCTCCGCAAGGAAGCGCTGCGCCACAACAACATCGTTGGTTACAATCGCATCGGTATGCGAGGAACCATGACGAGCAATGTGATCAAGAGCTTCGGTCGGGCCTTCAACAATCTTTATAGACAGAACGGCATCTAACCATTCGGTGTGAAAGTCTGTATCGCTTGCTTCGGGAAGGTTTGGCAGTATTTCGCGGGTGCGCGCGCAGGCGCGGAAACTGCAGCCAAGCGCGGAAAGATCAGCCACGATCAGCGGCAGCAAAGTGGCTGCGATAGTTGAATCAATTAGAAGCGTTTCCGTAGCGCCGCAGATACCCGGGCGTCGCATTTTTGCGTTAGCAACGACCGAACGCGCCATTTGTGGATCAGCCATGTGATGAACGTAAGTGTGATTTAATCCCTCGGCGTGAGCCAAAACCGGGACCCGTGCGTCGCGCTGAACACGCTCGACAAGGCCTTTGCCGCCGCGCGGAATGATCAGGTCGATCAACCCGGAGGCACCGAGCATGGAGGCAACAAAGCGGCGATCGGCAGTGGGGGCCATTTGGACGCCAGCGTCAGGTAATCCAGCCGCACGCAACCCCTCAGTCATTGCTGCATGGATTGCTAAGGACGTGCGCAGGCTCTCCGAGCCACCGCGCAGGATCACCGCGTTTCCCGATTTTATGCACAGAGCTGCGGCATCAGCGCCGACGTTGGGCCGACTTTCGAATATGATACCAATGACGCCGATCGCTTGCGGAACGCGCCGGATTATGAGGCCATTAGGGCGTGTCCACTCGGAAAGCACGCGATCGAGCGGATCAGGCAATTCGGCGACGTCCTCGACGCCCTTGGCAATGGTGGCGATGCGGACTGAATTCAGCCGCAGCCGATCCCGGAAGGATTCCGTGAGGCGTGTTCCAGAGTTGTCAATGGCAGCAAGATCCGCGTTGTTGGCGGCAATAATGGTGGATTCGGCGCTGCGAATTGCTGCTGCTGCCTTGCGCAGAGCGTCGTCACGCGATGCCCGTGTGCTGCGCGCGAGTATTCGGCTTGCGTCGCGCGCTTGTTTTGCGCAGTTGGCAACGGTCAGTCGGTACGCCTCATCCTTGGTTGCAGTATTATCGATATCCATCGCTATCATGTACCATTGGGGTCAATAAATCTATTTATTGCCTTGGCAACGAAGCTTTAGCCGTCAAAAATTAGGCGCTCTTCAAGAAAATCAGGAGCTTATCGATCGCTTCCTGCTTGCTGATCCCTTCAAGTGCACCGTATTCCGCAGCGAGGCGCTCCAATGCCGATTCAAAAATTTGGCGTTCCGAGAAGCTCTGGTCCGGTTGTCCTGCGTTCCGATGTAGGTCCCGCACCACTTCCGCGATTGCCATAGGATCTCCGGAATTGATCTTGGCTTCGTATTCCTGTGCGCGGCGTGACCACATTGTGCGCTTGATCCGCGCTCTGCCCTTCAGCGTGGCCAGCACTTCGTCGAACTGCTTACGACTTGACAACTTCCGAAGCCCGGCTGAGCGAGCCTTGTTGACCGGGACCCGCAAGGTCATCCGATTCTCATCGAAAGTAATATGGATCAATTCCAGCTTGTGGCCAGCGATTTCTTCAGTTACGATCCGGTCAACTGTACCGACTCCATGTGTCGGATATACAACGAAATCGCCAGCCCTAAAATTTTCTGCTTTGGCAACGGCCCGTTGAGGCAGCACCGGCCGCGGCCCAGGCTGGGGGATCTCGTTTCGTTCGATGGCTGCTGTGACTGGTTCAGGGGCTAGGGTTGGTGCAGGTTTTGGGTTGGCAGGCGACCGGGAGTTCGCCATATTTTCTGGTGAGTCGGGTTTCGCCTTCGGTGTGGTTTTAGTTCGCGCGGTCAAGACGGTCATTGGTTTGCGGGAGCCTTTTGTTTCAGTTCTATTCTGGAGTGGAGACGGCGGGCACGGTGCATGTACTGGAGAAGGCGATGGTGCCATGCTCCGTACCGGCTTGGTAGCTTTAGGCGGGTCGGGCTGGTTCTGGGATGCGTGCAGACCTTTGGCAGGTGCTGGTATTCGAGTTTTGGATGCCGACCCCGGTCTCGCTGGCGCGCGCACCGGATGCGCGGGCTTTGCCTGATCCCGCTTTGCGGGATGGCGAACGGAAGTAGATCCGATCGACAAACGCTCAGTGGCTTTTTTCGCAGCTTTGCCTCGTGGTGGCGATCCGGCCTTTACCATATTGGACCCCATGAACGCGCCGTTGCGACCGAATTCGATTGCATTCAAAACCGATCGCATTTAAATCAAAGGCGCCTCCTTATCATAAAAATACCAAATCACGAAACAGGCTGGCCACAGACTGCATTTTCAGGGTTGACCCGGCTTGTCGGAAAGTAGCCTGATTTTGTCAGGCTTGTCCTTCCATTCGTCAGCATCTGCC
>JAJZBH010000020.1 GCA_021799015.1 Pseudomonadota bacterium | reverse complement strand
CTCCGCCTGGCGCAAAATCGCCAAAATCTGGGGCTCGCTATATCTCGACGTTTTCATGCAAATCTCCTCGTCCAATGTGCCGAGAAAATTCTACTTATCAATCCCCTTAATGGCAGGGGGGATTACCTTAGTGTTTTGGTTGAGGAGCTTACCGATCTCTGCTTTCCATGGGGCAAACGACGCGATTGAGCCACCATTTCCTGTTCATCGTTTTCTACCCTATTTGGACTTTGTGGGTTCAGCTATTCCAGCGCTTCGGCGTTTTGTCCAGGGCTCCAATTTTCTCCGTGAATGATTTTGGATTCCTCGCTACATGACGATATTGTATCTGGTGTTGCCTCGCCTAGGCGGTGGCTCCGCGGCTAAATTTCCTCAATAACCCGACGGAGCATGTCGCGGACGGCTTCGGCGATACGCGAGAGTTCCTGGTGGTCGATAGCCTGCATGGAGACGACTGGGTCAATGGCCGAAACCTCGACATGGCCGTCCTCGTGCTGCTGCACGATCACATTGCATGGAAGCAGGGTACCAATTTTATCCTCCAGTCTCAGAGCTTGGTGAGCCATCTTTGGATTGCAGGCGCCGAGAATACGATAGGGGCGGAAGGAGACGTCGAGTTTGTTTTTGAGAGTTGTTTGTACGTCGATGTCGGTGAGCACCCCGAAGCCGTGCCTTTTCAGTGATGCAGTCGTCGCTGCGATGGCCTCCTCGAACGGAAGGTTTAGTGTCTTTGAGATATGGTAATCCATGCGAGTATCTCCGTGGCTGTCATTGTTTCGTAGACTCAGAGGCATGTGGGATTTTCGAAAATCCCGTGTTCTGTTGCAGTATTGGGCGAAATTACGGCACAGTGTTGCGCTTGTTAACAATCGGACAGTGGCGAGTCGCCGGGGATCGGTTCAGTCCATGCATTGCTGCTTCTGCAAAATACCCGAAGGAACATCACCGGCAACGTAATGTTGTAAAGCTGCAGCTGATGGAAAATGATACCAACGTAGCATGACCCAATGGCGTGTTCTTTTGTCATTTTAATACATGTGGTGCTGTCATGAATGTGAGTAGTTTGGTAGAACCGCACCTCGAATTTTGGTCGGACAGTTTCCATTGCAATGGGGCATCCTGAGGATGCAGACCTCATTGTAGCGAGTAGCAGGGCATCGATACAGACCCAAGAGTCGCGTACATGACACCCTATACTCGCCTGACCTTACTGGCGCTGGAAAACTGCGCCCGATGGGTACTCGTCCGTACGAAAATCAAACGGTACGCGCAACTCCTTCCTGCTTGAGCCGGCGGAGGCGCAATGCGTTGCTGACGACAGAGACTGAGCTCAGCGACATCGCGAGAGCTGCGATCACGGGACTTAGCTGGACACCCAAGACCCGATACAAGAGGCCAGCCGCTATCGGCACGCCGATGCCATTGTTTACGAAGGCCAGAAAAAGATTCTGTCGGACGCTGCGCACCGCGGCATGGCTCAACGCGCGCGATTCCTGCGGGATTTCCTTTGATAAGCGTAATTCCCGCACTCTGTACACCAATGCCTGTGCCACTTCCCATGGCGATCCCGATGTCTGCTTCCGTTAGCACACACAGGGGGGAGAATTTAGCTTTCAACCGCCGTTCGTGCGGCACCAGACGAGACGCAGGCGCGACGTTGTCCAGCAGCATGCTCAATGTCAGCCACAAGGCCTTCGACATCGGCCATTGTCGTGTCAGGACCCATCAGGACCAAACGCAACCAGCGCCGCCCGCGGTACTCGGCCGTCGAAATGTAGTGGCGGCCTGCTTCAAGCAGCTGCCTGCGCATATCCAGCTGATCCTGGTCGGTACCGTCAATCCGGAAACAGACGATGTTGGATTCGGGATGGGTCGCTACCTCCAGCCCAGATCGCGTGTTCAGAAATGCGGCCACGGCTTTCGCTAGGTCGTTTTGTCGTTCGATATATGTTGCTAGGCCATGCTCGCCCTCTGCAGCGAGGGCAAAAAAAGCCTTCAGCCCAAGAGCAGATTTGGTACATTCGACGGTGCGGTGGATGAAGTCGAAACCGCGTTGTGCCTTGTCATGGAACAAGTAGCTTGCTTCTTCCTCGAAAGCGTCGTCAAGCGCCGTTCCATCTCGAACCAGTACTGCTGCGCACAGGCCGGGCGTACGCAGCATCTTGTGTGCATCCCAGACAAGAGAATCGGCAAGGTCAATCCCGTCCATCAGGTGGCGGTAACGCGGCGTTATGGCGGCTGATGCGCCATGTGCGCCGTCTACATGTAGCCAGACGTCCATGGATCGGCAGACTTCCGCCACATCGCGCAGCGGGTCGTAAAGCCCCGCCGCCGTCGAGGCTGCATTGGCAACGACAGCCATAATGACGTTTCCGCCATCTCTGAGTGCGCGCAGGCAATGGGCGAGTTCGGCCGCGATTATGCGACCATCTGCGTCTGCGGGCGCTGCCTTCACGGATTTCCGCCCGAGCCCGAGGATGCTGGCTGCGCGAGCAATGGAATAATGGCCGGTTTCCGGTGCCACGATCACGAGGTTTGGGGGCGTTCCATCGTTCCACGCGTTCGGAACGATGCGGGAGCGGGCGGCAGCCAAAGCTGTCAGGTTGCCAAGTGAACCGCCATGAGTGAGCACGCCGCCACCGTACAGGCCGCCACTGGGTTCTGCGCAGCCCGGCGGCTTCATCGGCCCCCACCCGACCTTGCCAAGCATCCAGTTCAGGATGGCGTACTCGACAACTGTCGCAGCAGGGCCCATTTCGTAGATCGCCATGGGATTGTTGATAAAGGCATCGATCAATGCGCCGACAGCTGCCAGCGGATGAGGCACGGCGACTTGGTGTCCCATATAAGCCGGGTGATGCAACCGGGTCGAAGAGTGGAGATAGGTACCGAGAAAACGCTGTAAATCCTCCTTCCCGATCCCGGTCGCGATCAGGTGTTCCACGTCCAGCTCGGCCATCAGGGCGGCCATGGGTGTTTGCTCGACGACGGGCGCGCTCCTGGCTTGCGCCTCACGCCGAAAATGTTTCAACGCCGCGATTGCAATGCCGCAACCTGTCTCAAAATCCATACCACATTCTCCCATCTTGATCCTCGTGAACGTGCCACAAAATGCTGGAGCAGCACATCGCTGCTTTTATTGTGAAGCAAACACATGCGGCAGGCGCAATTGTCCAATATTTATCGAAGGCAGGGTGAGTCGGGGCAAAACCAAAGTCTGTTCGATTGCCGCATTCTCGCGGTATTGCAGAGGGAATGGCAGCTTGCTGTGTACTATGTCGGCAACGCGATGCCTCCATAGTGCCAAAGCCTGGACTAGGTGGGGTTATCAGAAGGTGTCGCTTTGGCTGCGATCGATACCGTGTTTGCCTAGGGGTTCACTGCCGTGGTGGGAGCAAGGGTAAACGGCCATTGCGACGAAAACGCAAGCGTTATTCAGAACTCCTGTGCAGCCATGCTGGTGGTCATCAATTACAAGCGCGTTTCCGCCGAAAAGCGGCTTTGCACTAGAACTCGTTGTGGGCGACCAGCGATGTTACCAGAAAATCTCTTTTCCCACTCTTCTTGTGTCGCGAACGAGCAGAGATTCGGCAGCATCGTTGCCATTTGCATCGTCTACAGCCGCTCGCCAGTCCAATTGGATTACACCGTGAGTAAGCGACAAAAGAATTTGCCTTCACATGACCCATGTGGAGACCCTGGTCAGCGGCATATCGGCTAACAGGACGATTCACGTCTGGCACTACGCACCTCGGACGTGCTTATTGTGCCGGCTGTCGGGCAGACGTCTCTGAGCAACGATTTAACGCGCTGGAGTTTCTAATGTTTGGGTTAGTTCATAAACTCGGTGGGTCATAAGTTTAGAAGCGCCGCACCGGCCCTAACAACGTGCTATTGGCCTGTCTCACGTTAAAAGATGGCCCCCATAAGTTTGCAAGTTTCCGCGCGCGGATAAGAGCGCCGTGACAAACTTCCCGACGGCGAACGCTCGTTCTGCCCGTGCGAGTCGACGCTGCAGTATGGTACCAGGATATAGTTGGAGATTTTGGACTCGACTGATTGGCGTTTCAGCAAATGGGGGTTGCGCAAAATGCCTGCTTCCAAAACGGACGGGACCATTCCCGCGTACGTTCCTGCCATTCCCTCGAAAATCACCGGTTTGGGCAAGGAAAGTGTTTATGTCGTTGCCGCCAGGGCTCGCCGGAACCGCATCAGTGCAAAAGAGAATAACGCCGCACCAATGACCGTTAACGCGACGAATTGGGGCCACACGATGGAAATCCCGGCGCCCCGATATAGGATCGCTTGCGCCAGCAGCACAAAGTGTGTTGTTGGCGCCACCATCATCAAATCGCGTACAAAAGCGGGCATGCTTTCGCGCGGGGTAACTCCGCCAGACAGGATTTCCAGAGGGATTATGACGAGCATCAAAAGCAACCCGAACTGCGGCATGGTATGTGCGACAGTACCGAGCGCCATACCCATCGAGGTGGCCGCGAATAGAAACATTCCCGCGCCGACCAAAAACAGTATTACCGAGCCTTGCGATGGCACTCTGAGCAGTCCCTGTACGACGAAGGCAAGCGACAGTGCGCAACCAACCAGCACCACGACTCCCATGGACCACAGTTTTGCGGTCATGATCTCGAATGAGGTCACCGGCATGGCCAGAAGATGTTCCAGCGTGCCGCGTTCGCGCTCGCGGATCAACGCCGCGCCGGGGAGCACGACCGCAAGCAGGTTTACATTGTTGATGAGCTCCATCACCGCTCCAAACCAGCTCTGATCGAGAGTCGGGTTGAAGCGGACCCGCAAAGCCAAGTCGACGGGTGGCCTTGCCGTGCTCTGATGGCGTGCCGCGAAAGCCTGAACCTCCTGATGAACGATGGCCTGGATGTCATTGCTGCCTGCGAGCGCTTGGCTGATGTTCGTCGCGTCGACGTTAAGCTGAACCTCTGGCCGACGCCCCGCCAAAACATCACGTTGAAAGTTTGGAGGAATGTCGAGGACAAAGGTGTCGGCGCCCGTGTCGAGTCGCCTGTCTATTTGCGAAGCGCTGATCAGCCGAGGCGGTAGGAAATATGGGGCATGGAACGCCTCTTCAATCCGAAGGGACAATGGCGAATGGTCTTCGTTCACGATCGCCAGTGCTGCACGATTCAACGTTCCCGACATGAAGCTGGCGCCGGCATAGATTGCGGCCGTCAGGGCGTACACCATAAACGCCACCAGGATCGGGTCGCGCAGCATGCTGCGGAGTTCCTTAACGCCGAGATGCATTATGTTGGCGGGTCGCATCAATCAACTCGCCTGCTTTTTCAGCAGAAGCACGCTAAGCCCGAGAAGCAGCGGTCCCGCCAGCAACAACGGGAGGAAGAAGATCCAAAGGTCGGTGAAGCCAAGTCCCTTGGCGAAGACGCCGCGGGTGATGGTGAGGTAATACGCGGTAGGATATATTCGACCGATTAGCGCGCCGACGCCGGTGAGCGAGGTGACAGGATTGATCATGCCGGAGAACTCCACCGCCGGCAGAATGGTGATAATCGCCGTCCCGAACAAAGCTGCGATTTGGCTCCGCGTGAAGGTGGACATCAGCAGTCCGAACGCGGTGGTATCGGTTACGTACAAGAGAGAGGCGGTTGCAAGGGCAAGAAAGCTTCCTTTGAGTGGCACGCCAAAAGCCACGACCGCGACGAGCGTCAGCAACAGGAAGTTCGCCATTGCTAACACAATGTAAGGAACCTGTTTGCCTAGCAGGAATTCGAGACGTGTCACGGGGGTAACGTAGAAATTGACAATCGAGCCCAACTCCTTCTCACGGACGACGCTAAGCGCGGCGAGCACGGCGGGAATAAGCATCAGCAGTAGCGGAATATCCGCCGGCACCATCGCCACGATGCTCTTTACTCCGGGGTTATACCGGAATCTGGTCTCGATGCGGGCCCCTCCGGAGACTGGAACACGCCCGCGTGCGGCATGGCGGGTGAGCCATTCAGCGTGCAGGGCCTGGAGGTAGCCGATCACGGTCTCAGCGCGAGCCGGCATCGCGCCGTCCACCAACGCGCTTATTTCGACATTCCGGCCACGCGCAATGTCACGCCCGAAACCGGGAGGAATCTCGATAGCCAATGCCAATCTTCCCGAACGCATGCGCCGGTCAGCCTGAGCAGGGGTCGTGATCGGCGCACGTTCGACGAAGTAGCGCGAGCCGGCGATGTTTAACGCATAGGATTGACTCGCGATACTTTGGTCCTGATCTAACACGGCGAAAGACAAGTGTTCGACATCGAAGCTCATTCCATAGCCGAGCACGAGCAAGAGAATTACGCTACCAGCCAGTGCGAGTGCAGCACGGACAGGGTCACGCCACAGCTCCAGTGCCTCCCGATGTGTGTAGCTGAACACGCGGCTGGGCCGGAGAAAACTTTGGCGTGGTTCTGGAGTTTTGGTGCGTACGGACGTGGAGGTGGGCCACTTCGGCGCGGTTGACAACGGCATCGTTTGGCCGTGCTCTTCCTGCGTCACGACAGTGTCTTTCAGGTAGGAAATAAAGGCCTCTTCCAGGGTCGCCACACCTCGATCCGCGATCAGTGAGGCGGGTGCGTCGGCGACGAGGACGCGGCCGGCATGCATGAAAGAGATACGGTCACACCGTTCCGCCTCGTTCATGAAATGGGTGGAGATGAAGATTGTCACGCCATCCCGCCGGGCCAACTCCACGAGGATCCCCCAGAAATCATCACGTGCAATCGGATCGACGCCCGAGGTTGGTTCGTCCAAAATTAGCAGTTCGGGATGGTGGATCAGTGCTACCGCAAGCGACAAGCGCTGGCGCCGGCCGAGCGGCAGCGTGTCGGGTAAAATGTCCATGACGTTGGCAAGGTCGAACCGCCGTGCCATTTCTTCGACCCGTGCAGCAACCACATTACGCGGGGCTCCGAAGAGCCGAGCGTGCAAGGCCAGGTTCTGCCGTACGGTGAGCTCGGTATAAAGAGAGAAGCCTTGGGACATGTAGCCGACTCGGCGCCGCATGTTGAGATCGCTGGCGCTTACCTTGTGACCGAACAGGAACGCTTCACCTCCGCTCGCTGGCATCAGGCCGGTGAGCATTTTCATCGTTGTGGTCTTGCCGCAGCCATTTGAGCCGAGGAAGCCGAAGATTTCTCCGCGCTGGATACGGAAGCTTACGTGATCTACGGCCACGAAATCGCCGAACTGTTTGCTCAGATCGCGGGCTTCGATCGCGACTTCGTCGGCTTTGGTAGCCCGCGCCGGAATTCCGGAGAACGGGTGTCCGTCAACCCGGTTCTTGCCTAGCAAGGTGATAAACGCTGCTTCCAGGGAGGCGGTGCGGGTCTGCCCCAGTAGCGCGTCCATTGTGCCTGAGGCGAGGATTTTGCCGCTGTTCATCGCCACCAGGAAATCGAACTGCGCCGCCTCCTCCATGTAAGCGGTAGACACCAGCACGCTCATGTCTGGTCGGGCGGCCCGGATACTGGCAAGCAATACCCAGAATTGCCGGCGCGACAGTGGGTCGATCCCTGTGGTTGGTTCGTCAAGGATCAGCAGGTCAGGGTCGTGGATCAAAGCACAGCATAAGCCGAGTTTCTGTTTCATGCCGCCCGACAAGGTGCCTGCGCGACGATGTGCAAATGCGGCTAGCCCTGTACCTTCCAGCAATGCTTCGATGCGGCGCGTGCGTTCGGAGCGCGTTTGTCCAAACAGGCGTCCGAAAAAATCAACGTTTTCGAACACCGAAAGTGCGGCGTAGAGGTTTCGGCCGAGGCCTTGAGGCATGAACGCGATGCGGGGGGCGGTCTTACGCTGGTGCGCAGGATCAGCCATACTGCCGCCGAGCACCTCTATCGTTCCCGCTTGCAGGCATCGGGCGCCAGCGATCAGCGATAGCAGACTCGACTTGCCTACGCCATCCGGCCCAATCAAGCCGATGAGCCGTCCTTCCGGCATGTCGAGGTTGATTGCCGCGAGCGCCACCACGCGACCGTAGCGCAGCCCCACGCCGCGGAGTCGTGCCACTGCGGACCCGTAGGGCGCTGAAAGCCAAACCTTATCGGCGCAGTTCACGGCGGCAACCGGACCTTGAACCGGGCCGGCCACGCAGTCTTCGAATCAAGCCGGACATAGGCTACGCCTGGCAAACCAGTCTTCACGTGGCGCAGGTAACGCCGCACTACCACTGGCGGGATCCGCGCTTTAACGCGGAACATGAGCTTCTCACGTTCCTGTGCAGTCTCCACCATTTTCGGGGTGAATTGCGAAACATCGGAGACGAAGGATACAGTTGCAGGAATAACATACTCGGGTGCGGCATCGAGCACGATACGCGCTTCTGCACCTAATGCGACCTGCCCGGCCTCACGCGTTGGCAGGTAGAACACCATGTAGACGTCAGAGAGGTCAAGGAGACTGATTACGCGCCCGCCCGATGGCAGCACTTCCCCCGGTTCGGCCACGCGATACTGCACGCGCCCGCCGCGCGGGGAAGTAAGGACACAGTCGTCGATGTCGGCTTGGATGCGCTCGATCGTTGCCTGCATTGCGTCGACGGATGCTTTTTCATCGATGATATTCGAACGGGCGGCGGCGACTGCCGCTGTCGCCGCCGCGACCTGCGCTTGGGCAGCATGGACTGCCGCCTGAGCGCCTTTGTATCTGGCGCGGTCGTCATCAAGAATCTGTTTCGCGACGGCGTTGTTCCGCGCCAGCACCAGGGACCGTGCCAGACGTTGTTGTGCCGCATCGCGCTCCGCATCACGCTGTTCAAGGACAGCGATAGCGGCATTTTTTTCTGCCTCACGTTGTGCGAGCAGGCTTTCCGCCGTCTGCACTGCAATCAAAGCGCGCTGCAATTGCGCCTCGCTCTCACGCCGTTGTGCTTCAAGGGTGGCGGTGTCCATTCGCGCCAGAACCTGCCCGGCCCTGACGAATTCTCCTTCTTGCACGAGAATGTCCCTTACTCGCCCAGGGTTCTTGGTCGCGACGTCGATCTCGGTGGCCTCGATACGGCCATTTCCAGAAGCGAAGCCCGCGGGTACCGGAGAGCTCTCGAGCCAGAGTGTGGTGATTAAGGCGGCTGCAACGACAGCGCCGATGATGGCAGTTCCCAGCATGATGCCGCGCTGGCTAAGCCGCATCGGGTCCTCGTTGCAGCATTGCCGGGGGAGGCCACGATCCTGATCGTGGTCGGGCGAGCTCCGGTCTCCTACCCAAGTGCACGGCCTGTCTTTTTTGGGTTGCCAAAACGGTTGCGACGTTAGCAATGCGGAGTCGAGCGTCTTGTCCCGCGATTGAAGGAACCCGGCGTGATTTTAACGCAGCGTTGGCCATTCGCCCTTTAGTGGACACATTAGAGCAGCTTAGCTTTTGCGCTGGCAGGTTGACGACCAGTGTGCTGCGCACTCGCCTGACGCTTTCCAGCGAACTGCGGTGGTCTTCACCAGGAGAGCGGCGGGACAAAAAGAAAATATTTACGGAGGCGCCGACCGAGCGGACCAGCGTCACGATGATCGCGGTTAGAGGATCATACCTGCATATGGTGGTGAGGCTGTGAGTGGGCTCGTTGTCGTTCTGCAACTGGGGGAACGGCCTTATGGTGACGCTCCAAAGAGCATGTGGAGAGTTGCGGCCGGCTATGTAAACACCTATCAGGTAGTTCGGGAAGATAACGAGGCCGTCCGGAGCGTTGGCGTGACGCGTGACCGTAAGCGCCATATGTTGAAATATACGCTGATGGATCTTCGCGGCGCCGCACCTAAAAGGTTTCAGGCAACGCACTATCCATGACAAAAAGAGACGGGCTACCTCAGTGGCCTGGTTTCGACCGTGACAGGTCCTATAGGCGACAGCTGGCACCACAGGTGCAACCATCATCTCGGTAGTGTGCAGGAGGTGTCGCATTTAAGGCAATGTAGAATGGCGCGAAGCTGGCTTCGTTGACCTCTGTCAATTAAGGTGCTGGCCCGATTGCCGTGATGTGATGGAAACCTGACGGTGCTGTGGCCGAGCGTGAGAGTCAGCATCAGCGGTATCGCAGGGACCGTATGCGATTTGGCGCTACCGAGGACCGCGGCGCGGGCAGGACGGCTCGCGTGCTGGCCAACGTTTTTCCAAAAGCGAAAGCTGCCATAGCAGACAGCGATGGGCGCTCTTGGAACAATAAGAACGATTCCCGATGCTCCAAACGTACTTTCCCAGCGGTAGTGTTAGGACTCTTTCTCGATCGACAATGCGATGCTCATTCGGGCTTCGAGCTGAAGCCGGCCTCGTTCCTTCCGTCGCGTTCGGCGTTTCGGCGATCAGGTTAGCAAGCCGAACCCATAGGCATCCATCCTCAGAATAGCGTGCTCCGTCGAGCGGTGCAGGCATCGAGCGTTGCCAGTCGCGCTCGCCCCCATTGCCGTGAAGAGAGGGAGAAGATGCTCTTCGCTCGGGTGTTGGCGGCGTGCGTATGGCGCACGATTGCGATAGTCGAGAAGCGCTTCAATGTCTCCACGCCCAATTGCTTCATCCATCCAGGCGCTGAATTCTCCGACATCGGCGCTTTCCGGTGCATCGGCGGGCTGCCCGCGAAAGCGTCCAAGGTCATGGGTAAAGCTTCCTGAACCAATGATCAACACACCCTCTTCGCGCAGCGCCGCTAGGGCACGACCGATGTCCAGCGCGTATCGCGGGCCGCGGGCTGTCTGGATCGACAGCTGCAGCACTGGGATGTCCGCAGCGGGCCAGGCAAGCATCAGTGGTATCCAGGCGCCGTGGTCAAGACCCCGGGCTCGGTCAAGTCCGGTTGGGAAGCCGGAGGCTCCGAGTCGATCAGCGATGCGCTTCGCGAGTAGGGCATCGCCTGGTGCGGGATAGCTCAGTTCGTAAAGCGCGCGCGGAAAACCGTAGAAATCGTGGATTGTTTCGTTCTGTGCGACGGCGTTGACCGTCGGCGAAGCGGTTTCCCAGTGGGCGGATACAACGAGTATCGCATGTGGGCGGGGCAGGATGGTGGATAAGCCCGTCAGGAACTGCCTCGCTGGGGCTTCGGTTACCGCTAACATGGGCGAGCCGTGACTTATGAAGAGGCTCGGCTGGGTCATTGGGCCCGGCTTCCGAATGGGGTGGGGAGCAGGGTGTAGGGGCCATCGCCCATCAGCGCGAGGACGATGAGCGTAACTGCCCAAAAGGTCGGATATTCCCAACCACCGCCCTTCGCCGTGAAATAGAAGCCGTTGTGGATATGCACGAGAACGATGGCGCCGATCAAATCGGGCACGATTAACAGGGCGGCGATACGCGGCCAGATGCCCAGGACAAGTGCCAGACCAGCCGCAAGTTCCCAGAGCATAACGAAGATTCCGAACCACCCCGGCAAGCCCAGGCTGGAAAAAAAGCGCTCCGTGCCCGCAGGAGTAAAAATAAAGAACTTTAGCCAGTCGTGCGCAAAGAACAGGAAGCCCAGCGTCACGCGAAGCACAAGGATCCCATAACCGGCCGTTCTGGTATCGATATTCGAATTGTTTTTCATGGGTCGCGTTCTCCTCCTCGGGTAAATAGCTATGCGTAAATCTCTTGTCGATTTTTAAAAATGGCGTTTAAGAATGCAATTTTGCATGGAGAAGCGAATGGACTGGGAAGACCTGCGCAGTCTTCTTGCCATTGCTCGAGAGGGCACGCTTTCCGCAGCCGCGCGGCGGTTGGGTGTACAACAATCGACGATGGGACGGCGGCTCGCGGCTCTCGAGGTAGCAGCCGGTGTACGTCTTTTTGAACGTACGCCGCGCGGTCTGCACTTGACGGCAGACGGTGCGGCGGCCCGGAACGAGGTGCAGCGGATGGAAGATGCGGCTTTGGCCGCTGAACGCGCGGTCAGCGGGCGAGATGTACGCCTTGAGGGTCTGGTACGACTGACGACGGTGAGTGATTTCTTACCCTCTGTACTGATGCCGGCGTTAGCCGATATCGCCAAGCGCTATCCCGGGATCCTTGTTGAACTGATCGCTGACGATCGAACCTTTTCCCTTGCTGCCCGTGAAGCCGACATCGCCGTTCGCCTGGCGAGGCCGCGTGGACAATCCCTGCGTGGGCGCCGAATCGGCGAGTTGTCGTTCGGGCTGTACGCAAGTTTAGAATACCTCGCCGCACACGATGCTCCTACGTTGTCCGGACACCAAGGAGAAGGGCACCGGATTATTCTTTCGCGTGATGAGACAGGCGTATATGCGGAAATTGATGCGCTGGCAGCAATGGCGCCCAAAGCAGCGGTGGCACTGCGAACAGACGGTCGAGCGAACCAATTTGCGGCTGCGCAAGCGGGGCTCGGTATCGCCGTTTTGGCGCATCACGTTGTCGTCGGTTCAGGGCTTATCCAGCTTGAGGCGCCGCCATTCCCGACACGAGAGATTTGGTTGGTTCGGCACAAAGACACGCGTCATGTCCCGCGAATTAGTGCCGTGGCGGAGGTATTGGTCGCGAAAATGCATTCCGCCGCCCGATTTTTGGCCGGGCGCGATCATGCCTCCTGTTCATAAACTGACGGAGCCGGGCCGCGGGGTGTGAAGAAAAATCAGGTTGGCAGTTTCTCGTACGAGTGAAGAAAAATTGGCCAGCCCTAACACGGGTGTCTAGATACTTGGCGTGCAACGACAGCATTTGCTTCTCTGATCGCGCGAGCTTCGTCGCCCGTGCGCTCCAGACATTCGTTCGCGACCTTTACCCAAAGTTCCCGCAAGGCGGGCGTAATCGCCTTGTGCGTATGCCTTTCTGCATCTTCCACAGTCCACGGCATTTTCAAAACCTCCAGAAAAAATTCGGCTTCGAGAAACTATTTAAAGAACTGCAGGAGCCTGCTGCTTGCACCAAATAGATAGCGCCTCGCCGAACGATCGCAGCTACAGCCGCTTCGATGTCGCTCTTGCCTCACATGTGCCACGGATGGACGCAGCGCGGGCGAGGCCTTTTCTTCGGCCGGGCTGGAGTGATCGCAACGTTCGCAGCGCCAACCATCGTGGCGCAACACCAACTGCAAGCGAGGCCTCACTCGGGACTTCGCTAAACGCAGTCGGCGAGCGTGTACCCGTCCAGGTTACGATAGAAATCCTCCTGCGCCACGCGAATCAACCCGCGCAACCGGCAACCTGCCGATAAGGTACAGCATCCGCCATCGGGACGAAAACATTCGACGACCGGTTGGTCTTCTTCCAATTGCCGAATGAGCGTACCGATCCGAACCTCGTGCGGAGAAACTGCGAGCGCCACGCCGCCTCCCGCTCCCCTGAATGTTCGCACTAAATCCAGCGACGCTAATTCCTGAACGATCTTGTGTAAATGGTTGCGAGACAGTCCGCCCAGCTTTTGAGCCAGCGCTTCGACGCTGAAAGGCCGGTCGGATGGTTCTTTCGCGAGGGCCATGAGAATCCGCAAAGCATAATCGGTCGATGCAAGTAATTTCATCGTGTGTTCCATAAACTGGTATTGACGATACCACAAATAGGTGTAAGTTAAATTCGTATCGAGAATACCAATTAATTCACGATATCGTCCATGCCCGCGACGACTCGTGGGCGAGCGTCCGCTTGTGCGGATTAAGGAGCCCCCAATGAATACCAAATCAACGTATTGTTCCGACGTTCCTTTTGCCAACCGCAGTCTCGGTACAATCGCGGTGTCTGTTCCCGGTTCCACGGCACTGTTCCGGAACTATAAGCTGGATTTCTGCTGCGGCGGCAATTCCACCTTGTCGGAAGCTGCCACCGCCAAAGGATTGTCAATCGCGGTTCTGGAAGCGGAACTTGAAGCCATCGCCGCCGCTTCGACGTCCAGGCCACAGCCCCGCGCGACCAATGAACTTATCGACCTGATCGAGAGCCGTTATCACGCCGTGCATCGCCGTGAGTTGCCGGAATTGGTCAGGCTCGCCCGCCGCGTCGAGGCAGTCCATAAAAATCACGTGGCGGCACCAACCGGGCTGGCGGCTTTACTCGAGCAAATCTCGGAAGAGCTCGAATTCCACATGCAAAAAGAAGAGCAGATTCTTTTCCCCGCAATGCGGCAGGAAAGCGGTGAGATTTTTGCCGGCCCGGTCGCAATAATGCTTGCCGAACATGACACGCATGGCGCGTATCTTCGCGAGTTAGAAGCAATCACGGGAGACTTCGAGCTGCCTGACGATGCGTGCAATACCTGGCGTGCTTTGTATACAGGTGCGCGGAAATTTGGGGATGACCTCGTCGAACACATTCATACCGAGAATAACCTCTTGTTTCCACGCTTCTTGAGCTGATCTGGAAATCGCTCGCTGTACAGATCGCCGAATCGCCAGCTTGCCGACGATTTCGGACAAAACCCCTTCTGTCCCTAATCCTCGGCTAGCGCTGGTTCCCGCTCCCGCGTCGCACGTCCTTTCTCAGATTGCCCGCACGCTTGCGGGAGGCCGCGTCGACGGCCTGACAAGTTTTCTGCCAGGCAGGAGCCGGGTAGGCGGATGTGGCGGCGCACCCAATTGGGCAGGTCTAAGATTACTGCCGCATAACGCCCCGCTGCCTCTCTTTCCGCAGGCAGTTTTTGCCTGTCATTGCTCGGGTGCATCCACGAAGGAAGAGCCATGAAGGTGCAGATTCGGGCAGAACGGGTCGCCGACGCAGGTGTCCGGCTTTACACCGTCGGCAAAGCACCTCTCGCAAAACAGGCGGCCACACCAGGAACAGTCGGGGATCGTTATCAAGGAATCCGAAACAAGATGCCCTTGCAGGCAGACCACGCCACGACCTTGGTAGATACGAAAATTCTTCATGAGCGGCTTCGGTCTGCCACGAATAATACGATCTCTGGCGTCGGACTAGGGCAGACTACGTGATCAGGCGGTTGGCGTAGCATTTAGCATGGCCACAGCGCCTTAAGACAAGGGGAAGCGGCAGGTGGCAACAACACTCTATCGTGGCTATGGCAAGAACGGGGGCGAGTTTCAGACGTTGTTCCCGATTGTTGGTGTGCTCGCGGGGCGCGGGCCCGAGACGGCAGCACCAAAAGTTAACGACCTTGTTTATTTTAGGATCCCTGACGCCCATCAGCCATCGCCGGAGATAATCGGTGCGCAGCGCATGCCAGAGATAAGATCAGTTTACGGCGCGCAAATGGCTGGTCCATCCCATGGATCCCATTGCCTTTGTGACTTCATCCACAATCCTATAGCCATATGCGACGTGAAAATGCTGCCGAAACAGAAAGTGTTCAGTTTTTTGCAGGAAAACCCTCATTTTTTCTGTTGGGATTGAGAGAACCTGACGGCCGAATTCGGGCAGAAAGATGCTTCTCTGGTGCAGTATCGAGTGCAGCGCAATCGTCTCAAGAAAGAACGATGACCGACAGCTCGGGGGCAAGGCAATCCGTAATTCGGCGGGCGGTCACGTAAAAGTCGCTGTTAGCAAAGTCTGAGAGAGGTTGATGCTCGTCGTTTGGGTCTGGCCGGATCCTGGAGTGCCGACCGGCGCGACCTATGACGGTTGGTGCAGCTGAAACGATGACTTCAGAAAGTGCATGGTTCTGTCCATTCCATGCAGATTGCGGCCATAGCTTGTGGTCGATAGGCGTCAGGCACGTTCGGAATCCTCGTTTGCAATGCACCGCAGATGTTCCCTGCCGCGCAGTTGTTGATCCGCCGCCTCGCGGTGTGCGACCTCGGCGTGGCGAGCGATCAACCCAAAAAGCCAAAGCAGAAACAACGGCAGAAGCCGTTTGAGCGCGAAAACGAAGCCTCTCAAGAGAGTTTCGGGCATACACGGAAATAACAATTATGCCCTTTGGCCATGATACATCGCCATGCATGTTTTATGGCAGCGACAATTCGTGCATTCGAGTTACTCTGGCCGGCGATAAAGGTTAAGCAGCATGGGCTGTTCGAAAACGTGAGTTCCACTCGCCAACCGGCCCATTTCGAACAGATGCCTCACCTCGTCTGTTTCGACGTTTTCGTGCCGAACGTCATTAAACGTATGGCCCGTGACGCGCGCCACAAATGCCTGGAAATCCGGATAGGATGGAAACTGTACGTACTCAAAGAACTCTGTGCGACGGAACAGCCGCATCGCATCTCGAAGCGCCTGTTGGGCGGCGTTTCGGACGCGCGTCTCGTCATGGAACGGACGCATCAGATTGAAATGCGAACCAGTCATTGCAGGCTCGACCACGCAAAGGAAACCCGAATCCGTTTTGAGGATTCGCGCGGCTTCCTTGAGTGCTGCGCCCATGGCGTCGATCGGTACGTGGTGCAGGGAGCGGAAAAAGAACACGCCGTCGACAGAGTGAGGTGGCAAAGGTAACGCTTCTGCGCGAGCCTCGATGAACTTCAGACCTTTTGCCGGCGGCAAAAGCCGATTCTTTTCGGCCTGGATCGGATCGGGTTCTATGCCAGTGACGGATGCTCCTAGTGCATGGATTTCCCGGGTGATCGTTCCAGGTCCGCAGCCGACATCGACAACGGTAAGGCCATCCACAGCCAGAAGCTTTTCGATGGCCGCGATGTCGGTCAATTCGCCGAGGTGAGTACGAGGTGTATCCATAGGCCTAAATTCCTTGCCTGGGTTGGTGATCCCTCTTGCCGTTAAGAACCCGAATGAATGCGGGCAAGATCTCCTGATGTATAAGTGGATATTGCATATATTGAAACTCAGCGAGAGTCCGTGAGCGGCGATGATGTTGGCCGGGCCGTACGGCAGCACGAGCGATCCACGTTACGATGGCGTCTCCTGAGACAATGCAGACCCCGTTGGAGTGGGAGCAGACGCTACGGCGCGGGTAATTTCCGGCCAGGGTCTGCGGCACCGGAACAATCGTGGATATGGCCGCGTGAAACCGGCGGCAAACGTGAAACTTGTCCGTGGATCGGCTTGATCAGGGGCGAGAACATCGGCGCGGGTCGTTCGTCAAAGATTTCGTAACCTCCGCCCATGGCGCACTACGTTGCTGATGCTAGCGGTTCACTCGTAACGAAGCGCCTCGATTGGATCAAGCCTTGCGGCTTTTCTTGCAGGGTAGAAGCCGAAAAAGACGCCCACGGCGACAGAAAAAAGGAACCCACCTGAGATCGCGACGATGGACATGGGCGTGGGCCACCTGGCGAAGATCGTTATTAATTCAGAGAGGGCAACGCCGAGAACGATTCCGGCCACTCCCCCGGTTACGCTTAGAAACACCGATTCAGCAAGAAATTGCAGGAGGACATGCAATCGCCTTGCACCGATCGCCATCCGTAGGCCGATTTCGCGCGTGCGCTCGGTCACAGAAACAAGAAGAATGTTCATAATCCCAATACCACCGACCAGCAGCGAAATGGACGCAACGGCTGCAAGCAGTAAGCTCATGATGCGGCTGGATCCCTTGGCGGTCTCGGCGATCTGGCTGAGGTTGTGGACAGAGAAGTCCTTCAGACCATTAGGTTGAAGTTTGTGACGAAGTGTCAGTGTCCTAGTGATCTCGGCCACGGCCAGTGCAACGGCATCAGGCGAGACTGCCTGCGCATAAAGCTGATTGACATAACCTGTGAGGCGCAACTGCAGTCCGTACGGATTTGGCCATGGCGGATATTTCCAGTTGAGTGGCGTACCCTGGGTGCTGGGCGCAGCGCTTCCAAGCACCCGCTGCTCCGCAGTTGAAAACGGTAGCATTACGACGTCGTCCTGGTCGGTGCCGAAAGCAGTTTGTCCCTTGCTGGCCAGAAGACCAATCACGTGGATCGGTGTCCCTTTAACGAGGATCGTCGCACCAACCGGGTTCTCACCTTTTGCAAAGAGCTGTTGACGGACCGTTTGACCAATAAGGCCCACAAGGGATGCACTGTTCTCGTCCTGCCGGCTTATCGGCCGCCCCTCCGCGATCGCCCAATTGGTCATTGCGGCATAGCCGGCGCTGACGCCTTGGATGCTCGTGGTCCAGTTCTCATTCGCATACTGAACTTGGCCTAACGAGCGGATCACGTAGCTCACCGCGCTTACAGCAGGATCTTCACGCAGAATCGCCCGTGCGTCGTCCACCGTTATGGTCGAAGCACTACCAAACCCGGCGCGAGCCCCTCCCGTCGTCGTTGCTCCGGGCAGAACCACAAGCAGATTTGTTCCCAAACTCTCAATCTGCTTGCGGACGGCAGCGTTTGCGCCTTGGCCGACAGCGACCATGGTAATAAGGGCAGCAACGCCAATGAACACGCCGAGCATGGTTAGCGCCGATCGCAGACGGTTTCGGCCGAGGGCTTGTACTGCTGCCCCGACGATCATCAGCCCGAACGCCCATGCGACGCCCGCTTTTGGCAACGACCTTGGCGCTTCTGTCGATGGGGCCGCAGGTGGACGCGTTGAAGTTGAAGATCCTGTATCCGCGCGCCTCTGATCACTGATGATTTCCCCGTCGCGCATGGTCAGAATGCGGTCCGCGTAGGAGGCAATATCAGTTTCGTGCGTCACGACAAGGATCGTCATCCCATGCTCTCGGTTGAGAGCGGCCAAAATTTCCATTATTTCGTGAGACGTTCGTGTGTCTAGGTTGCCTGTTGGTTCGTCGGCAAGCAGTATGCCTGGGGAATTGATCAACGCGCGGGCGATGGCGACGCGCTGCTGCTGCCCCCCGGAAAGCTGCGCTGGCGTATTCCGTTCGCGCCCCGAAAGGCCGAGTTGGGTAAGCATTTGCATGGCGCGGGCAATTCGGGATCCGCTCTTTACTGGGCCGGAAGAAGCATAGAAAAGCGGAAGTGCCACGTTGTCGATGGCGCTGGTTCGTGCAAGCAGATTGAAGTTCTGGAACACAAAGCCAAGGCGGGTACTACGGATGCGCGCGAGAGTTGGCTCATTCAAGCGAGCCACATCGATGCCTTCGAACAAATATTGGCCTGCGCTAGGCCGGTCGAGGCAGCCGAGAATTGCCATCAAAGTTGATTTTCCAGAGCCCGACGAACCCATGATCGCGACGAACTCTCCGCGTTCGATCGTCAGATCGATATCCCGGAGCGCGTGGACCTCAAGATCGCCTGTGCGGTAGACCCGCGTCACTCCTCGCACTGCGATTGCTGGCTCCGACATGGGGGCTTCCGTCAGAATCGCGGCAGCACCGGAGGTGATGATGTGGCGCGGCGCTCACCAACGATCACCAGCTCGCCGGGCTGGAGGTTACCACTAACAACTTCGGTGTTCGTGTCGTCGTTTAGTCCCGTAACTACTGGCACCAACACCGGCTTGTCTCCACGTAGCACCCAGACATGAGATTCCTTGATCTCGGCAGCACGAGTCTGCGACGAAGGCACGTAACGCAGAGCTTGATCCGGAACGCGGAGAACATCCGAGCGTTTCGCGGTTACAATTTGGACCGACGCGGTCATTCCCGGCTTCAGTCGCAGATCGCGGTTGTCGACATCAATGACGACGTCGTAAGTCACAACGTTCTGCACCATTTGAGGCGACTGTCGCACTTGCACAACGGCGCCCTGAAAACGGATATCAGGAAAAGCGAGAACCGTAAAAGTCGCATGTTCGCCTTTTCTTATACTGCCAATGTCACCTTCACTAACGTTTGTGTCGACCTCCATGTGCGTAAGGTCGGTTGCAATAAGAAAGAGCGTCGGCGTCTGGAACGAAGCGGCGACTGTCTGGCCTATTGTGACGTCCCGCGAAACCACAACGCCATTTACCGGCGAGATGATGTTTGTATAGCCGAGATTGGCCTCCGCAGCCGATAGCTTTGCCTGGTCTTGTTCAATAACAGCCTTGTCGAGGGCAATCTGGGCTTCCGCCTGCTGATAAACGGCCTTGGCATTGTCAACGGCATTCTCGGAAGCGTAGTGCCGTGGAACGAGTGAAGCAAGCCTGTCGTAATTCACTCGCGCATACGCAAGGTTTGCCTGGTCTTTTTCCAGTTGCGCCAGATCGACGCTAACAGCGGCCTTGTCTTGATCAACAACAGCCTTGTAAGGACGAGGATCGATCGTTGCGCAGATTTGTCCGACTTTGACGAGAGTATTGTAATCGCATGAAATATCCTGAATGATTCCGGAAACGGCAGAGCCAACGATAACAGTAAGAATCGGGTTCACAGTGCCAGTCGCGATTACCGAGCGCATCACCGTGCCACGTGTAACCTCCGCGGTGATGTGGCGTGGCTGCGCCTTCCCGCGAAGGCCAAGCCATATTACAACAGCAAGAAGAAACCCCACAATGACGGTACCGGCCACGAGGTGTAAGCTGCGCGACTGCATCAACTTGCCTTTTTTCCGCTGGCCATTCATCGAACGGTAAGGCGGCGCGGTGGCGATGGGCTGCTCTTTTTCAGACGCGTTGTCGTCCATGGTAACACTCGAGATATTTCGGCGTAAGCATCGATGCGATCGCCTCGCACTAGGATTGTTTTCTTAATGTGTATTGTGTGGAAACCATTGTGACGACTCCGTTGCATGGCAGAAGTGCCGGCTGCCGATAAGGGTTAAACAGGATTCGCTGCTCTTAGGATTGCTCGACGGAGGACCGTCTCAATCAAGGGTAGCTTGAATTCGTTGTGGGCCAAGGGCATTGCTCCGTCGAGCGCCGTACGTGCAGCGCTACGCGCCGTAGGCACATCAATGACTTTTCCGGCTAAGGTGGCCTCTGCGGCTCGCGGACGGTATGGCGTCGGCGCGACCGCTCCGAGGCAAATCACGCCCTGCCTGCAGACAGAACTAGCATCCAGCTCAAGAATAACGGCCGCATCGACGAGTGGCCAGTCAAATGCCTGCTTCTCGCCCAGCCGCAGGTATGCCATGCGAACGCTGGCAGAGGGGTTCGGCAACAAAATTGCTGTCAGGATCTCTCGCGGCTGCAGATCGTTCTCCCGGCGCACGTTCTGTTTGGGTCTAACGAGAAAATCTTCAAGCAGAAGACGGCGGGTTGCGCCGTTGGGACCGGTTAGCTCCACCGACGCACCGAGCGCGACAAGCACCGTTGCCACGCTTGATGGATGCACGATCGCGCAGACCTCGTTGTCGAAGACCGCGTGATATGCATTTTCACCAAGGATTGCAAAGCAATGGCCACCACCTTTGCGTAGGCAGTCAAATGCTATCGAACGGAAATACCAGCAGCGAGGTCGCTGCAGCAGGTTCCCTCCTAAGGTTGCGACCGCCCGGATCTGCGGGCTTCCCGACTGGTTAAGGCAGGTGGCCAATGCCGGAAATCTCGCTTGGACGGCTGGGTGACCAGCAACCGCCATTAGCGTTGTGCCGGCACCAATCCGCCAACTGGCTTCTTGTTTCTCAATTTTGTCTAACCCAGGAATTGCACGCAGGCTAATGACGAGATTCGGTTGCAGCAGCTCTTCCTTCATCAGGTCAAGATTGTCGATGCCCCCGGCTTGGAGGACTGCGCCGTGTCCGGCGTGGGTGTCTGGGCGCAGGGCAACCATGGCGTCTGCGACTGTGGTCTCGGCGAATGCCGCAGCGGAGGCGAGAGAGGTGGGTTGCGTCCATGCAAATCGCTTCATGACGATGCCTCTGCCTTGGGTCGGCGACCGAGGGCGGATAGCACAACAGCCGGCGTCATCGGTGTCGTCCGCAATCGAACTCCCGTTGCGTTATAGACTGCATTCGCGATTGCTGGCGCAGTCGGGATGATCGATGGTTCAGCAATACCGTAGGCATCTGTGGCACTGCTGGCTTGGTAATTCTGGAGGACGATCACCTCGATAGCGGGCGCATCACGTGCACCGGCGAACTTGTAGGCTTCCAGATTCGGGTTCAGCACATGGCCTGTCCGGGGATCGAGCACGCGATGCTCGAACAGCGCGAAGGACAGCCCCATCAAGACGCCGCCATGCACTTGGCTTTCGATCTGCAGGGGATTCATTGGTCGGCCGCAATCGTGTACAGCCAGCACCCGTTCGACGAAGATAACGCCCGTTTCCGTATCAACTGTGACTTCGGCGAACTGGACCCCGCCAAGGTCTCGCTGAGCAGTTGCTGCATTGCCGTACTGGCGACCAAAGCCGCCATAGTCGTCCTGCCGGGAAGCGATAGCGCTGATGCTATCGGTGCGAAGGTCTGCACAAACGTCCGAGAAACGAAGCCTCTTTGCTGGGTCGTGCCCAGCCATGATGAAACCGTCGCGCGCCACGAGCTTCGCGGGCATCGTCCCAAGGAGAGGCCCGGCGGCGCGAAAGAGCGCCTGTAACACATGCCACGCAGCCGTGCGCGCCGGGGGCGTAATCGAAGCCGTAGTTCGGCTGCCATAGGATGGCGGGCCTGCAGGAAAGTCGGTATCCCCGATCCGGACGACGATGTCTCGAGCCTCAAGACCGAATACTTCAGCGACGGTTTGGGCGAGCACGGTGGTAATGCCTGTGCCAATGTCCTGGACACCGGACAATACTTCCACCGAGCCGTCGCGCATGAGACGGACCTCGCAAGCGGAGTCAAGCTGCACGTAAGCGCCCCAGTGCGATTGTGCGACACCAACTCCCCGTTTTATCGGGCCTGGAGCACCTGTCCGTCGCCGCTTTCGGTGCCAGTCGAAGCGCAGCGCCCCGATGCGTCGCTCCTCCCGCCGTACGGGACTAGGGTCGATCCGGTCGCGCAAAGCCAGTGGATCAAAACCGAGCTGCTCGGCCAGCTCGTCAATCGATTGCTCCAGACTAAATGCGCCTGGCACATTGCCAGGTGCTCGCATCGCGCAGCCCGGGCCGGCATTCACGAACACGTCCGTATGCGTCGATTCGAAATTCGGGCACGTGTACAGACTGCTGGCCATGTCGCCGACACCGGCGCCAAGTCCGACGCCAGCAGAACCACAGCTCGAAAGTGCAATCGCCGTCAGTGTACCGTCGCGTCGCGCCCCGATCTTCAGCTGTTGTGATGTTTCTGGCCTATTCCCGCTATCAACCTGCTCCTCGGCACGGCTCAGGATAAGGCGCACCGGCGCATGTGCCTCACGCGATAGTGCGACGGCGATCCAGCCGTAACGGCCGAGTGTTGATTTTGAGCCGAAGCCACCGCCCATCCCATCAACGATTACCCGGACTTGGGCCAGCCGGAGGCCAAACGCGTCGGCGAGCTCACGTCTTATGCCCGCTGTGAACTGTGTCGAGATGTAGACGGTTAGGCCGTCATCCCGCCAATCCGCCACAATTCCATGTGTTTCCATACAGCAATGGGTCTGCACGTGGGTTCGATATTTGCCTTCGACGATCACATCGGCAGTGGAAAAACCATACCCGACGTCTCCTCGCCGCTCCACTGTGGGGCCGCGCACATTGCCTCGCAAAGGAAGGTCCGCTGGAGCGGGAAAGCCTGACGGATGACCATTCGGCGCGACGTCGGGGGCAAATACATGCGGAGCTGACGCCGTTTGCGCTCCATCCATGTCGGTCACAAAAGGCAGTTTTTGCATGTCGATCCGGATTAGCGCGAGAGCCTCCGCGGCAGCCTCGGGTGAAACAGCCGCCAATGCAGCGATCGGCATTCCTACATAGCGCACGTATTCCGTGACTCGATTTCCAGGGTGCGCCAGAGTGATTGCTGCTCGTACCCCTAGGTGACAGAGCGCTGCTTCGAGATCCACATTGAGAACCC
Source organism: Pseudomonadota bacterium (assembly GCA_021799015.1). GTDB lineage: Bacteria > Pseudomonadota > Alphaproteobacteria > Acetobacterales > Acetobacteraceae > Acidiphilium. Next base: position 2,120 of record JAJZBH010000020.1, on the reverse strand, counting down.
TTGCACTCGGCACCGTGGAGCGCAGAATGCGGGCATGCAGCATGCCTTGCAGAGCGATGTCCCCAGTGTAACGTATCGCCCCAGTAACCTTCTCGCGGCCGTTTTGTCGCGGGACGTTACGACCGATCACACGTAGGTCAGGGTTCGGCGGTAAAGGCGGCGGCTCTTCATTCGGTATGCGGCGTTCAATCGTGGCAAGGCCTGCACCCATGATGCCGAATGGCAGCCGCTCCCCGCGTTTTCCCGGATCGCCGGTCACGATTTCGCCTCTTCGCTCGCGGCCAATGTAGCCGCGACGACATGCGGGTAGGTACCACAACGACACAAATGTCCGGAGATCGCGGCAAGGACTGCGTCACGCGTCGGCCTGGGATCGCGGTCAAGTAGCGCCGCACAACTCATTACCATTCCCGGCGTACAGAAGCCGCACTGTATCGCGTCGTGGCCGATGAAGGCGGCTTGCGCGGGATGCAGGTTCCCATCCCGAATCAAACCTTCGATCGTGGTTACCGCGCGATTGCCGACGTCGACTGCCAGGATCATACATGAGACGATGGGCGTGCCGTCCAGCCAGACGGTACAGCTCGAACAGGTGCCACGGTTGCAGGCAATTTTGGTTCCAGTTAGTGCGAGCGCCCCCCGTAAAGCCTCAGCAAGCGTCACGCGGGGCTCGGCCTCGAACATCCGGGCAATTCCATTAACCGTCAGCGTCATTGCGACCGCATCTGGCCCCTGCGCCGCGATCACATCCCGTCTGGTGGCGGTCTCCGGCTCCTTCGGGGACCGGTCGCCGGCTGCGCCACTCCCCGGCCTCGCGGCTGCCACGGGCAAGTCAGAGCGCGGTATGAATGTGCGTCGAGAAATCATCGGGTCCACGGTCTGGAAAATTCTTCCCCGTACCGAACAAATTAGTAAGCTAAGCCTGATGCCGAATGGTGGCGATGATGCAGATCAAGAGAAGCTCTCTGAACGTTGAGCTGCCGGCATTTCCGATCGCCATCGCCACGGTCCGACGGACACCCTGCTTGCGTTGGGCCGCCGTCACCTTGTCGACTGCCGAGAGCGCTTTTTCGGCCCTACGTCGACACGGAAAAGTCCGGAAACAGGGACAAGCACGTTATGCAGCTTCGCTCGCCCGCGAAAAGAGTCGAATATGCCGACACGCAATTGTCCCGCCAAAGAGTGGAATTTCTGAAAGTTAGTCGGCGGAATTTCCGTATACAGACTGGCAGCCCGGAGAATACCAATTCCATTGCCGATCAGGATCAGTCTGCGCGAATTCACAAACGGTGTTAATTCTGAGCCGGCTCTTGTTTAACTGCTGCGGAACAGACGAGATAAGAGAACTCGTTCCAAAGATACGGAAAATAAGGTCAACAACCTCAAAGGGAACCAAAGAATAAACCGTGCCTATCCGTTTGACGCAGACACCGCATAAGCGTAGATTTTGCTTGTCTTCGGTCTGATCGAGAAGCGTAATTTGATCTCGGAGGCTAGGCGATGTCGAACGCGTTCTCTCCACGGCCGGATATATTGCGGCCGCCCCAGATTGCTCTGTGGCCTGACCTCGCGCAGATCCCTGTGGATTTTGCCCTTCCTAACTGGACCGCTTTGGCTCTCTATCTTAGTCATCGGGCATCGGTAGATTTCGACTTCTTCAGCATCAAAGATATCAATCCGGACAACCTCCTTGGTACCATACCATTCTTGTCCGGCACTCAAGTTCTCCAAAAAGCCGCGAACACGTTGGAGGTTAGTGTCGACCGCGGCGGCACCGTCACGGTGTCGTTCTTTGGTGTTCCATCTATTAAACACATCTTTCGACCGCTTGTTTGTCCTGACAACCAACTGCGGGTTGCCTCGCTCCTTGATCTTGCCGGAATCAAGGTATCCGTGATCCAGAAGCGAAGCGAGTTGAAGGATTACTTGGATATAGCGGCGATCCTCGCGGTTGGTCGTATCACGTTGCCGATGGCTTTGGGTGCTGGAGCGCCCCCCAATTTGACCGGACACTTGGCGCAACCGTGAGGAACTAGGCTTACGCCTAGTCATGCGCCTATGTCGAACGATCCCCATCGTGTAGAAATCATCACTGGCCACGAGCGCCGTCGTCGCTACGG
>JAJZBH010000180.1 GCA_021799015.1 Pseudomonadota bacterium | reverse complement strand
GATGGCTGATCAGTCTTCTTTGCGCCTTCGTCGCATGGCTCGCCGCCACAAGCCGCTCACCAGACTATGGCCTCCAGCGCCACCAGATCACATAATTCACAGACGACTACCTAGATGTCGGTACGTTCGAATTTGTTTTCTGGTCGTGTTGGAGCGCATTCGCTTGCGATGGAAACGGCCTCGGTCGAATGATGGTGTCGCAACAGGAAATCGGCGTTAAGCCGGAGATTGACGTTCGACAATACACGGCGGCCTTAATGCGTATGTTCAAGGCGCCTTATTCCCATCGGTAGCCACTCAGCAACTGCGGAACGGGTCAACTCGGTAGGCAACGGCGGTAAGAGTAAGGCCTGCAGCTGGGGCGGTTGGACCGGCAGCCGTGCGATCACGGGCGGCGAGAATATCCGCCATCTTGGTTACAGGCCATGTACCGTCACCAATAAGCTTGAGGGTACCAACCATGTTGCGCACCTGATGATGAAGAAAACTACGGGCTGCGGCTTCAATAACAAGTTTTTGGCCCGTACGGTGTACAGTTAGGGCGCCAAGCGTACGTATTGGAGAGTTGGCTTGGCAGGCGGCGGCCCGGAACGAAGAGAAATCGTGTCGGCCCACCAAAATTTGCGCCGCAGTGTGCATGGCCGTCGCATCGAGTAATTGCTTCACGTGCCAGACGAAGCCAGACTCACGCGCTGGCCGTGCTCTACGATTTAGAATTACATAACGATAGCGGCGCTCAGTCGCGGAGAAGCGGGGATGCCAGTCTGGATCTGTTACTTGTGCTGCTTCAAGCACCACGACCCGGTGTGGCTTCAAGTGAAAATTCAAGGCGTCGGCAACCGTGTGAGGGGCTAAATGGTCCGGAAGGTCGATGCTGCTAACTTGGCCTTCCGCATGCACCCCGGCGTCGGTACGGCCGGCCACCACGGCATTAGGGATTGACCCACCGTTAAGGACGGCGGCCGCGCGCTCAAGGACCTCCTGGATGGAAACACCGTTGTCTTGGCGCTGCCAGCCGACGAAGCCGGTTCCATCATACTCGAGTTTGAGGGCAAAACGCATGGCTGCCTGATCAGTTGAGGCGTGTACCGCGTGGCACCGGGCGGCCACGAAGGAAATCCTCGCTTTCGAGAGCGGCTCTTCCGGCTCGTTGTAGCTTCGTGACGCGCAGGGACCCGGACCCGCACGCGATTGTCAGACGATCGTCAATGGCCACGCCTGGCTCTCCGGTCATGTCGATTACCGTCCCCTCAAGGATCTTGATAGGTTCCCCTTCAAGCGTAGCCAGAGTTCCGGGCCATGGGGTAAAAGCACGAATGCGGCGTTCGATGACCTCGGCCGAAGCCGTCCAGTCGATCACCGCATCGGCTCGGCTGAGTTTGGGGGCGTACGTCGCTTCTTCGTCACGTTGTGGGGTAGGGTTTGGAAAGTGCGCAAGAACGCGAATTAGCAGCTCAGCGCCGAGTGCAGCCAGTGTGTCGTGGACACTCGCTGCGGTGGCATCCGCGCTCAGAGGAATGGATTCGGCGAGCAAAATCGGTCCGCTATCAAGACCGGGGTCCATTTGCATGATTGTTATGCCGGTTTTGACGTCGCCCGCGAGAATGGCCGCCTGGATCGGAGCCGCGCCGCGCCACCGTGGAAGCAGACTGGCATGAACATTGATGCAGCCGTGCTTGGGTAAGTTGAGAATTTGCTCTGGCAGCATCAGGCCATATGCTGCGACAATCACGGCGTCGAGGTCGAGGGCAGAAAGAACTGCTGCCTCATCATCATTGCCGCGCAGTTTTGCAGGCGTACGGACGGGAAGGCTGAGGTTTTCAGCGGCGTGATGTACCGGTGATCGCATTTCGTGCTGTCCGCGCCCCGCTCGTTTTGGTGCTTGAGTGTAGACCGCAGCAATGTCATGTCGCGCCCCATAAAGTGCCCTTAGCGTCGGCACTGCGAAGACGGGTGTCCCCATGAAGGCTATGCGCATCACGTTCCTCGGTTCTCGCGTCGCTCTTTGGCAAGCTTACGCAAAAGGATATTCCGTTTGAGGGCGGAAAGGTGGTCAATGAAAAGAATGCCATCGAGATGATCGATTTCGTGCTGGATGCAAGCAGCGAGGAGGCCGTCGGCCTCGATGCGGCGTTTTGTTCCCGATTCGTCCTCATACACGGTGGTGATCCGCGCCGGTCGAGTAACCTCCGCATATTGCCCAGGGAGAGACAGACAGCCTTCTTCGCGCGTCGCGAGATCTTGACTGACCGCTACGATTTCGGGGTTGACAAGAACGTGCGGTTCGCGCGCGTTGTCAGGGCCGAGATCCATCACAAACATACGAAGCGAAATTCCGATCTGCGGTGCTGCAAGACCGATCCCTGGCGCTCGATACATTGCCGCAAACATTCCGGAAACAATGTTCCCGATCCGGTCTCGATCCGAAGCGAGGACAGGCCGAGCCCGCAGGCGCAGGCGCTTGTCGGGGACAATAAGAATATCGGGCGTCTGCTGTATCGCCGCTGCCAAATTTGGGCTCATACTGACGATTTAGCTGTCAAGAGGGGCGGATTCAATCGCCGCTAAGCTAAACTGGTGCGCGGTGGCGGTGACTTGCACTGGCGACTCGGGCGTACCATGTTGATAATGCTGGAGGCCGATTCGGCTCCAGCGCGTCTCGCTCTCAAGGAGGAGGCTCAATGAGCACAAGGGTATTTACGTCGCCGCTATTTCTCGGGTTTGACCATCTAGAGCAGATGATCGAACGTGCCGCGAAAACATCGTCGGAGGGTTATCCACCATATAATATCGAGCAACTTAGTTCGATATGCTTGCGCATTACCGTCGCGGTGGCGGGATTTACGATGGATGATTTGCAGATTACCCAAGAGGATAATCAGCTGGTGATCCGTGGTCGGCAGAATGACGATCATCAGGGCCGTATTTTCTTGCATCGCGGGATTGCAGCACGTCAGTTTCAGCGTGCTTTCGTTCTCGCGGAAGGGATAGAGGTCCGAGGAGCCTGGCTGGATAACGGGTTACTGCACGTTGATCTGGTCCGGCCACTACCTGAAACGAAGATTCGCACCATTGCGATCAGGAAAGGCGCCAACGATCCTCCGCAACCGCCCGCGATTGACGGAGGACAGCATACCGGGTCGTCCAATGATGACTGCTAATGGTGATGACGGAGACAAATAATGAATATCAAAATTCATGATGACGACACTAGGGAAACCTCGCCAATCCCGTTGTTCGATCTACATCAAATTAGCGTTGAGCAGCTTGCCGAGCTTGGTGTACAGCAGATTGCCTACGTGCGACCCGTGCTGACGGCTCAAGGAGCGGCATTCGGCGTTTTTGCAGCGAACGGTGCACCACTGGCAGTCGCGGATAGCGAGGAACTGGCGCGTGCGGCGATTATGCAGAGCGACATGGCGCCTGTTTCCGTGCACTGACTTTCTAGCGTTGGTCTTAATCTCGTTTGTAACTGATCGATTGGATATCGATCCAGGAGAGATGCCCTCCCTTTCCGGCGCCGGTGTCCAGAAAAACGGCAGAACCGCCCTGACGGTTGCTCAAAATCAGCGGTCTGCCGTTTTTGCTGCGCTGGTCATGGCCACAATAGATCGTCACGCCGGCTGGAATCTGATCGACCCATTGCACCAGCCGTTCCGGCTTTCCGGATCCTGTAACGCGACCAGTGGTTTGCCCGTAGAGGGCCCGGGCGACTAACCTGTCGGGTGCCCTGCTGGGAAAGGTCGGCGCGCGTTCAATCAGCATCGCCGGGTGAAATCCACCATGGACAAAGCAGACATTCGGGACCGTGATCCACGCGGGTGCGCGTGTAATTTCTGCTAACGCTCGTGCGGCAGTGGCGTCGTCAAGCGCGTCGATGGTGGCAGCGAGCGCGGGGCTCCGGTGCACTGAGTCGCCACGTAAGGCGCGGGCAAGCTTGAAATCATGATTTCCAAGGATAAATATTCCGCGCCTTCGTTCAAGGAGTTCAAACATCAGCTCCAAGACGCCAAGCGTATCTGGTCCGTCATCGACTAGATCACCTAGTTGGACAATGAAATGGTCAGTCGCAGTGGCGGCCGCGAAACCTTTATAGTCTCCATGGACATCGCCCACGATCCGGAGAGGAATGTCGGCAGGAATCATTTTGCCGTCACCGATTCGAGTGGAAAATCCAGCTTTGCGGTCCAGACAGCAGAGTGGGTACGCACCCGCATCGTTGCACGGGATGCCATCGCCAAGGTGGTGCGTCGGATGGTGCAGAACTGAATCAGACCGTTCACAAGACGAGATTGCCATTAGTCATTGCGGC